>NZ_JBFTQL010000059.1:0-2136 GCF_056398985.1 Microbacterium sp. 01T413_2 | reverse complement strand
AGGTGAGGCTGAAGCCGCCCATCGGCGGTACGCGGCGGGTGGACGGATCGATCCGGTCCAGGCGCTCGGTGGCGGTGGTCATGTCATTCCCTTTCCGTGTCGTCGCCGGGTTCGTCGGCGGAGGTGAGCCGCAGGAACGCCTGCTCCAGGTTCTGGCTGGTGATCGTGATGTCGTGCGCGCTGGTGCGCGTCAGCAGGTGGCGGGCGATCGCGTCGGAGTCGTTCGCACGGATGATGATGCGCGGGCCCCGCACCTCAACGGAGTCGACGCCTTCCAGCACCGCGATCTCGGCCTGGCCGGATCCGGAAGCCTCATCCCACTCCGCCTCGATGGTGCGGCCGGAGGCCATCGCCTTGATCTCGGCGGTGGTGCCATCGGCGACGATGCGGCCCTTGCGGATCAGCACGATCCGGTCGGCGTACTGGTCGGCCTCTTCGAGGTAGTGCGTGGCGAACAGCAYGGTGCGGCCGCGCTGGGCGTCGGCGTGGATCGCCTGCCAGAACGAGTGCCGGCCCTCCACGTCCATGCCGGTGGTCGGCTCGTCGAGGACGATGAGTCCCGGATCCGACACCAGGGCCATCGCGAAGCGGAGTCGCTGCTGCTGGCCGCCCGAGCACTTCTGCACCTTGCGGTCGGCGATGTCGGCGATGCCGGCCCGTTCGAGCGCGGCATCGATGCTCGTGGTGTGCGTGAACAGCGAGGCGGTGAGCTTCATGGTGTCGCGCACCGTGACGTCGCTGAGCAGGCCGCCGGTCTGCATGACCGCGGAGACCAGGCCGCGCCCGATCGCCTGGCGCGGGGTCAGGCCGAACAGCGACACCTGGCCCCCATCGGGCTGCGAGAGGCCGAGGAGCATGTCGATCGTGGTGGTCTTGCCGGCGCCGTTCGGGCCGAGGAAGGCCACGACCTCGCCCTGGCGGACGGACAGGTCGACGCCGTCCACGGCGGTGAAGCCGCGGAAGCGCTTGGTGAGCCCGGTCGCGGTGATCGCAGCGTGCGGCGCGGAGGGGGCCTGGATGACGGACTGCACCGTCTGGGTTTCGCTCATGATGTCGCCTCGTTCATGTCATCCAGTCTGCTCCGCGTCGTGCGCGGCGCACGATGAACGATGTCATGGATCCGCTATGACATCCGTCACAGGGGTCGGTCGCGGGGGTTGGCTTGCCGGGGCCTTGTGATCCGTTCGCGTGAACAGCTTGCGCCGGTGTCAGGACGGCGAAGGTTCGGGATCCGGCTTCGGTCTTTCAGAACGGCGATGGTTCGGGACCGGCTCCGGTCGTTCAGAACCGCGGGTCTGCGGTGGGCAGCAGATGCGGGGTGTCGGCGACTCTTGCTCAGAACGGCGCTTCTGCGTCGGGTGGTGGATCCGGTTCGTCGATGGTGAAGGTGACGGGTGCGGGTGGTTTGTCGATGTAGGTCGCGCCGCTGGGGCTGGTCCATTCCAGGACGCCCGCGCCTTTTTGTTTCACGGTCCACGCGGTCTGGTGCTTCAGGACGTGGTGRCGTCKGCARAGWCCSCCGAGGTTGCCTTCTTCGGTGGCGCCGCCGTAGGCGGCGTCGATGGTGTGGTCGAGGTCTTGGGCAGTGGGTGGGAGCCCGCAGGTGGGGAATCGGCAGCGGGAGTCGCGGGCGTGCAGGAGCCGKCGCAGGTCGGTGTTGGGCCGGTAGTGGTCGACGGCGAGGATCGCCCCGGTGATCGGGTGCGTGAGCACGCGTTCCCAAGCGACGGCGTTACCGGCGAGGATGCGGGCGGTGTGCGTGTCGATGGGCTGCCCACCGGCGAGTTCGGCGGGCTGCTCYACCCGGACACCGAACGCGGAGCCAACCGTTGTGCTGGTGGTCATCACCGTGAACACGGGGATCGTGACTTCGACCCGTGCCTGGATCGCGGCCAGCAACCCGTCGGTCGTGTCATGCCCGGACGCGGCACCCGTGAGCAGGGTGTCCGCGCAGAGGTCTGCGCGCAGCTGGTCGATCGTGCGGTCGTCGTCCGGGTCGCCGAGCGCTTCCGGGTCCGATTCCGACCCTGCGTTCGCGTTCGCCTTCTGCACAATCCGGGCCTGCTGCGTGAGCCGATCGTAGATCCCATCGATCACCGCGGCGGCGTGGATCAACCCGAGCATCTTCTGCCCGTC
>NZ_JBFTQL010000058.1:0-2970 GCF_056398985.1 Microbacterium sp. 01T413_2 | reverse complement strand
GGCCCCAGACGGGCAGGACGAGAAGAAGACATGACGGACGAACGAAACGAATCCGAGCACAACCACGGCAAGATCGACCRGGTCGAYCTGCAGTCGGAGATGCAGCGGTCCTACCTCGACTACGCGATGGCGGTCATCGTGGGCCGGGCACTGCCCGACGTGCGCGACGGGCTCAAGCCCGTGCATCGCCGCGTGATCTACGGCATGTACGACGGCGGCTTCCGCCCTGACAAGTCGTTCTCCAAGTGCGCCCGCGTGGTCGGCGAGGTCATGGGTCAGTACCACCCGCACGGCGACTCCGCGATCTACGACGCCCTGGTCCGGCTGGTGCAGCCGTGGTCGCTGCGCTATCCGCTCGCACTCGGTCAGGGCAACTTCGGCTCCCCCGGGAACATGGGCGCCGCGGCCCCCCGGTACACCGAGACGAAGATGGCCCCGCTCGCGCTCGAGATGGTGCGCGACATCGAAGAGGCCACGGTCGACTTCTCCGACAACTACGACGGGCAGACGCAGGAGCCCGACGTGCTGCCCGCACGGTTCCCGAACCTGCTGGTGAACGGCTCGATCGGCATCGCGGTCGGCATGGCCACGAACATCCCGCCGCACAACCTGCGCGAGGTGTCCGAGGCCGCCCTCTGGGCGCTGGAGAATCCCGACCTGCCCCGCGAGGAGCTGCTCGAGGGCCTGATCCAGCGCGTCCCGGGCCCCGACTTCCCGACCGGTGCGCAGATCCTGGGCACGAAGGGGATCCAGGAGGCGTACCGCACCGGACGCGGATCCATCACGATGCGCGCGGTCGTGGGCGTCGAGGAGATCCAGGGCCGCACGTGCCTCGTGATCACCGAACTGCCGTATCAGGTGAACCCCGACAACCTCGCGGTGAAGATCGGCGACCTGGTCCGGGAGGGCAAGGTCGCCGGCATCGCCGACATCCGGGACGAGACCAGCGATCGCACCGGCCAGCGCCTGGTGGTCGTGCTCAAGCGCGACGCGGTCGCGAAGGTCGTCCTGAACAACCTGTACAAGCACACGCAGCTGCAGGACAACTTCGGCGCCAACATGCTCGCGATCGTCGACGGCGTGCCGCGCACGCTGGCGCTGGACGGCTTCATCACGCACTGGCTCGCCCACCAGGTCGATGTCATCGTGCGCCGCACGAAGTTCCGCCTGGCCAAGGCCGAGGCGCGCATGCACATCCTGCAGGGCTACCTCAAGGCGCTCGACGCACTGGACGAGGTCATCGCCCTGATCCGCCGCTCCCCCTCGGCGCAGGAGGCAAACGAGGGTCTGCAGCAACTCCTCGACATCGACGAGGAACAGGCCCAGGCCATTCTCGACATGCAGCTGCGGCGCCTCGCCGCGATGGAGCGCCAGCGCATCATCGACGAGGCCGCCGAGCTCGAGGTGCGGATCGCCGACTACAAGCAGATCATCGCGGACGAGGGCCGCCAGCGCGAGATCATCCGCGAGGAGCTCACCGCGATCGTGGATCGGTTCGGAGACGAGCGCCGCACCCACATCCTGCACGGCTTCGACGGTGACGTCTCGATGGAAGACCTCATCGCCGAGGAGGAGATGGTCATCACGGTCACCCGTGAGGGCTACATCAAGCGCACCCGCAGCGACAACTACCGTTCGCAGCACCGCGGCGGCAAGGGCGTCAAGGGCGCACAGCTGCGGGCCGACGACCTCGTCGAGCACTTCTTCGTGACGACCACGCATCACTGGCTGCTGTTCTTCACCGACAAGGGCCGGGTCTACCGCACCAAGGCGTACGAGATCCCGGAGGCCGGCCGCGACGCGAAGGGCCAGCACGTCGCCAACCTGCTCGCACTGCAGCCGGACGAGAAGATCGCGCAGATCCTCGACCTGCGCGATTACGAGGCG
This sequence comes from Microbacterium sp. 01T413_2, assembly GCF_056398985.1. NCBI lineage: Bacteria > Bacillati > Actinomycetota > Actinomycetes > Micrococcales > Microbacteriaceae > Microbacterium > Microbacterium sp. 01T413_2. The sequence continues at coordinate 1,083 of NZ_JBFTQL010000058.1, read as the reverse complement.
GCACAGTACCTGGTGCTCGCCACGCGCGGTGGACTGGTGAAGAAGAGCCGTCTCGGCGATTACGACACCAACCGTCAAGGCGGTGTCATCGCGATCCGCCTGCGCGAGGACGACGAGCTGGTCAGCGCGTTCCTCGCCGATGCCACCGATGACGTCCTGCTGATCAGCCGGCACGGCATGTCGGTGCGATTCCAGGCGACCGACGAGGCGCTGCGGCCGATGGGACGCGCGACCGAGGGCGTCAAGGGCATGCGGTTCAACGGCGAGGACAGCCTGCTGTCCGCCTCGCTCGTGACGGGCGACGGCTACGTCTTCGTGGTCACCGATGGCGGCTATGCGAAGCGCACCTCGGTGGACGAGTACCGCGTGCAGGGCCGCGGCGGTCAGGGCATCAAGGTCGCCAAACTGAACGACGACCGGGGCATCCTGGCGGGGGGTCTGATCGTCCAGGAGGACGACGAGGTCCTTGTGGTTCTTGCCAGCGGCAAGGTGGTACGCTCTGCCGTGGCCGAGGTGCCGGCGAAGGGTCGCAACACCATGGGCGTGGTTTTCGCCCGGACCGACGAGGACGATCGGATCCTTGCGATCGCGCGGAACACCGAGCGCGGCCTGGCCGACAGCGACGAGTCCGAGGACTCCGGTACGGCCCCCGAGACAGAAGCCCCCGAAGCCCCCGAAGGAACTGACGCATGAGCACGGTAGCCGACAAGCTCGCGAAGAAGTCTTCCCGCAAGACCTCCAGCAAGCAGGTGCGCCTGCGCCTGGTCTACATCGACTTCTGGTCGGCAGTGAAGCTGTCCTTCCTCGGTGCGATCGCGATCGCGATCGTGACCCTCGTCTCGTTCCTGCTCATCTACCTGGTGGTGGATGCCACGGGGCTGATGGACAAGGCCGACGAGTTCGTCTCCGGCATCGCCGACGGCGCAAAGCTGAGCGCGGTCGTCGGGCTGCCGCAGGTGCTGGCCTTCGGCTCGGTCGTCGCGATCCTCAACCTCATCGTGTTCACGGTGCTCGGTGCGATCGTCGCCGGCATCTACAACCTCGCGGTCAAGGTCACCGGCGGTCTGCTGGTCGGTTTCACCT
>NZ_JBFTQL010000057.1:0-4566 GCF_056398985.1 Microbacterium sp. 01T413_2 | reverse complement strand
AGCCGCCGGCGAGCTGCGTGTCCAGGTCCTGGATCGCACRCATCATGCCCAGAAGCGACTCCGACATGTCATTGATGCCATCCACAGCCTGCTTCAGACCCGTGGTCAGCTCCCCATAACCCTCACCGAACTTGCCCGACGCATGCTGCGTCTTGAAGTCCTCACCCAGCAGGTTGTCCACCTGCCCCTTCAGAGTGTCCAGCTGACCCTGAATGTCATCACGAGCCTGCGACAGCGACGAAGCCACCTGCTCCATCTCCGCATAAGACGCACCGAAATCGGCCATCATCCACCTCCGGTAATCGATTGGACCGGACCCCACCGGCCCGACAAGAAGAACCTAACAACCCCACCACAACCCCGTCGATGGGGAGGACTCCCCATGCCGCCGGATCGGCCTCGGCACGATCAGTCGACGGAGTCGTCGCCCCGTGAGGCGGCCGGCAGCACGGGCTCCTCGAGCTCGCGCTCCCAGGTGAACGTCGAGATCATCGCGTCGCTGAGCAGCTCCAGCGAGTCGACGACCTCGCCCGGCACGACGTCGCCGTCCGGGATCACGATCGTGGTGGTGAAGACGAGGGCCTTGCGGCGCTGCGTGCCGGGAGCGGGGATCACGTAGGTAAGGGTGCGCCCGCTCACCCCCTCGATCCGGCGCGCGTCGGCCGGGCGCTGCGGCTCGGACCGCCATCGCACGATGTGCTTCGCGTCCTCGTCCAGGAACTGCGCGCCCTTGGTGCGGAACGCCTCCGACACCCAGCCGTCGAGGTTCTCGCCATCCGCGGCGCTGAGCGCGGATGCCGTGATCGACATCGGCAGCAGCTCGTCCATCTCGACCTGTTCCTGGCGGTAGATCGCGAACACCTTGGTGCGCGCCATCGCCTGGCTGGTCTGCGCCATCAGGGTGCGGAACTCCGCATCCAGATCCGGGCGGTTCGCCTGTCTGAAGATCGCGCTGGCCCGCTTGACGTCGTCCTCCTGCGCGACGTTCGTCGGCACGTGCTGCACCCAGCCGGGCGGCAATACGAACCGGAAGGCGGGGATGCCGAACCTCAGCTCGATCCCGAGATCGTTCATCGTTCCCATGTCGTCGTCCTTTGCCGTCGATCGGTGATCCGGGGCCGGTGCCCGCCGCACGGGGCGGGGCGGATGAGCTGCGCCGGCGCGGAGTCAGCCGATGATGTCACGATCGCTCTTCATCGCGAGCGCCGCCAGCCCGGCGGCGCCGAGCCCGCGCTTGCCTGCGCGAGCCGCTTCGAAGCGGAGCGACGTCTGCATCGATCGCGCCGTGAGCGCCGCCAGCTGCTGCCAGCGCGCGGACGGGAGTCCCCCGCTCGCCGCGAGGGCACTCCGCATCGACCGGCGCAGCCACCGCAGACGCCGGCCGGCCCGTGCGCGCTTTCCACGCACGTCGTCCAGCGGCGTCTCGCTGCGCGCGCCGATCTGCTTGTTCTGGCGTGCCTCCGCGTCAGCCAGGATCTCCTCGACCCTGGCACGGTACTCCGGCACCATCGCCAGTTGACGCAGCTCCTCGGCGCTCCATCTGCGCGCCACGAGCTCGCTGCATTCGATGCACAGCCCCTTGCCGATGACGCCGCTCTCGGCGTAGCCGCAGGCGCAGTCGATGAGCGGGCGGTTCGGCACGGCGGGCCTGAATCCCCACGCCTCACGGAGCAGGAGGGCACCGGTGGAGCTGCTGTGCACCTCGTCGACGAGCAGTCCGCGACCGGACCGGGTCAGCCCCTCGCCCACCAGAGCAGACCAGCGTGCCGCGTCGGCGGAATCGATCGATGCGGCGGCACGGGTCGCGTACTCCTGCAGGAGCGCGAAGACCTCCGCCTCCAGGAGCGCCTGCCGCATCCCCGACGACGACACGGTGCCCTGCCAGGGCGACGGGGCACGCAGCGCGGCGGCTTCCTTCATGCGCGACGCCCCCGAGACCTGCGCCTGACGATGCAGCTCCGCGAGCGATGCGTTGCGCGCCAGGAGGTCCCGCTCGAACTCGGCCGCGGCCTCGAACCAGGGCGCGATGCTCATGGGGCGATGCCGTCGGGCAGCGAGATGCCGGCCAGCAGGCGCGGCAGGTGCTGCTCGAGCGCGGCGAAGGTCTCGAGAGTGGATCCCATGGCTTCGACGATAGTGACCCACTCGCCCTTGCGGAGGACGACGGTCCAGTTCGCGATCGGCACCGCCACGTCATCGACCATCGCTGCAGACGTGCGACGCACGAGCACGCCGGTTCCGAGATTGTCGGTGTCGATCCCGATCATGTCGGATGCCGTGGCATCGGGCAGCGAGCCGATCTCCGCCAGAAGTCGATCGGGATCCAGCCCTTCGACGTCGCCGACGGTGATCCCGATCAGCACATCGCTGTAGGCGCCGGGCGGCACGAACCACAGCTGCGTCGCCGCATCATCGACCATGGCCAGCAGCCCTCGCGCGGTGAGCGCGAGGGCTTCACGGTCCCCGTCTGTCACCGGAGCACGGTCGGCATAGTGCGCGAGCACCCCGTCGACCCACGCGTCCTCCGCGGCCGGATCGGCGCTGAGCTCGTCCGACGTCGGAAGCGGGAGGAACCAGGCCGAGTCGTACGCGAGATCCCAGGTGGCCTGGCCCGGGGTGCGCGTGATCGATGGGCTCATCCCACCAGACCGTTCAGGATCTTCGCCGGCGACAGCCCGCCCGACGGTTTCCCGTTCGACATCGCCACACCCTTGTCCGCCCACTTGTAGACGTTCCAGGCCTTCTCCCATGTCGACGGCGCCGAGCCCTTCGCAAGGTCCTGCAACGCGGTGGGAAGCTGCTTGACGAGCTGCTTCCCATATCCCGTGCCCGCCTGCGCCGCGTCCTGGAACGCGACCGTGAACGAGCGGTTCGCCCCGCCGAGGAAGCGCTGCCCGAGCCCTGCCAGCGAGAACGGCCCCGTCATCCTGGTCTTGGAGACCTTGGTGACGAACGCGGCGAAGTTCACCTTCGATCCGGCCTTCCAGCCGTTCTTCGCGACGGCCGAGATCCCGCGGATGTTGCGGATCTGGCCGAGCGGGCCGGTGAGCTGCTTGGGGATCGCCTTGAAGAACTTGCCGAACCCCTGACCGAGCTTGCCTATCGGGAGCACCCCGACGATCGCCCAGGCGAGATCGCCCCAGCCCTTCCGGCCGTCGAACATGAGCGCGACGGTGAGAGCGAGGGCGATGACGCCGACGACCAGCGCGGCGATCGCGAAGAACGGTCCGCCGATGATGAGGCCCAGCACGGCGATCGCGAGGCCGATCCAGGACACCCACTCCGAGATCACCGCGAGCACGCCGGCGATATTCTCCCAGCGGCTGTCCTTGCCGATCTTGTTGGCGTCGCCGAGCCCGTTCACGGCGTCGTCGTAGGCGTCGCTCCACGTGTCGTAGGCGGTGTCGAAGCGGTGCAGGTTGTGATCGTGCTCCTTACCCGCCGTGGCGAGCGTCGACTGCGCCGAGGTCGCGGCACCGGAGAGGGTGTCCCCCGTCTTCTTGGACGACGCCTCCTGATCCGGGGTCGGCGGATGGTCGGCCACGGCCGTCGCATGCAGGGCGAGCGCGTGGTTCGCCTGATCCGCGTCGGTCTGAGCCGTCGCCAGCGCCTTCTCACTCGTCTCGCAGTCGCTGACGATGGTCTTCATCTGGGACTGGACCGTGGCGAGCACGCCGGCGTAGTCGGTGAGGGTCTTGCCCGCGGGCTTGTAGCGACGGCCGGCCTCGTCGAGATCGCCATGGACATCACCGACGACGTCCTTGATCTTGTCCATCGCGTAGCCCTTGCCGACGAGCTTGCCGCTCTTGATGTCCTGCAGGGTCTGCGCGGCGGTGGTCATCTGCGTCGCGAGTGTCGTGATGGTCGTGCCGCGATCGCTGATCGCGGAGGCGTCGCCCTCGATGACGGCGACCTCATGCCCCTTGTGCGTCTTCATCCCGCTCCCCCTCAGTTCGTCGCGGCGCGACCGTGGCCGCCGCCCGTGCCCTGGCCGGACTGCTGCATCGAGCTGGCCATGTCGGTGTCGGTCTTGGTGACCTCGTCGACGGTGCCCTTGACCCGGTCGGAGATCTCCTTGAGCTTGGACAGCAGCTTGTCGCGGCTGTCGTCCCAATTGCCCTCGAAGTCGTGCACGCGATTCTTCAGGCGATCGTCGCCGTCCGGCCGGCCCACCGCGTGCTCGAGGTCGTCCCGTCGTTTCGACGCCGCCTCGAATTCGTCGACGATCGCGATCAGCTGCGCGCTGGTCGTCTTCAGATCATCGATCGGGTAGAGAACTCCGTCCCCCGCCATGTCATGCCCTCCGTGTCATCGCCCTACGGGCGCCTGCAAGTCGTGCGGATCCACCACGAAAGGGGGCGCCGTGCGGGACGGATCCTGCACAGCGCCCCTCTCCACGTGATGGACGGCCGGTGTCAGCCGCCGGCGAGCTGCGTGTCCAGGTCCTGGATCGCACGCATCATGCCCAGAAGCGACTCCGACATGTCATTGATGCCATCCACAGCCTGCTTCAGACCCGTGGTCAGCTCCCCATAACCCTCACCGAACTCCGAACTTGCCCGACGC
>NZ_JBFTQL010000056.1:0-5584 GCF_056398985.1 Microbacterium sp. 01T413_2 | reverse complement strand
GTCGCATCGCCTGTCGTCCACAGGCCCGTCGCACCGGTCTCGAAGAAGCCGATCGACGGCGCGGCGAGCTGGGGGTTCCCCGCGGAGAGCGCCTGCGCGGTGAAGGGGCTGACCAGTCCCGCCGCGTCGACGTTGCCGCTCTTCAGTGCGGCGACGGCCGAGGTGAAGTCGAGCACGACCCACTTCACGCCCGTCGCGGGGTCGATGCCGTTCTTCTTGAGCTGCTCGGCGATGACCACCTCGAGCTGAGCCTTGCGGGCCGGGATCGCGATCGTCTTGCCGGCCAGCTCCTTCACGGACGTGATGCCGCTGGTCGCGCTCGCGAACAGGCCGGTGTCGTCGAACGCCGCGGGGTCCGAGGCGCTGGTCGCCGCGTCCGGGTAGCCGTCGGCGGGTGCGACGACCTTCATCTTCACGCCCTGGCTGAGTGCATTGAGCAGTGGGATGCTGGGCGAGTAGGCGATGTCGACCTGACCGCTCTGCGCAGCGGCGAGACCGGCGGGCGGGTTCGCGACGATCGAGGTCTCGACCTTGAGGCCCTCGTCGGCGAAGAACCCCTTCGCCATCCCGGTCAGCAGGCTGCCATCGGAGGTGAGGCCGATCGTGGCGACCTTGACCGTGGTGAGATCGCCCTTCTTCCCCGGTTCGGTGCTTCCGGAAGAGGACGAGCAGCCGGCGAGGGCGGCGGCCGCGCCGACGGCGACGACCGCGGCGGCGACACGGAGTGCGYGCGTGATGTGCATGTGTGCTTCCTGTCAGAACGAGGGATGGGATCTCGGAGCGGAGGCGTCGCTGCGGTGCGACTTCATCGTCTTTAATCACCACTTGGTCACTTAAATATCCAGCAAGGAGATAGTGTTGTCAAGATGTTTCGGAATCTTACGTGTCCAAGCGGCCGCGAAAGATGGGGCGGCTCTCCGTCTCCGCTCCCCCTAGGATCATCAGCATCGGAGGAGGACTGACGTGCCCAAGATCGTTGACCACGACGAACGGCGGGACCACATCGCGGATGCGGCCACCAAGGTGATCGCCMGGGASGGCTTCGARCGKCTCACGATGCGCCAGATCGCTGCCGAGGCCGGCTACACCCACGGCGCGATCGCCCGCTACTTCCCCACCAAGGAGAGTCTGCTCACGGCGTCCTTCGTCCGCCTCCATGTGCAGGCCAACGGCCGGATCCTCACCGAGGTCGCGGGCAAGCGCGGCCTGGACGCCCTCGAGCAGATGTGCCGCGAGATCCTCCCGTTCGGAGACCTCGGTCCCAAGTACGCCCGCGTCGTCATCGCCTTCTGGGACCATGCCTCGCAGGACACGAGGGTCACCCAGATCCACCGCGAGAACAACCAGCGCTGGCGGGACCAGTTCCGCCGCTTCCTCGTCGAGGCGCGGGAGGACGGCGAGCTCGCCGACCACATCGACATCGACACGGCCGTCGGCGAGGTCGCCTCGCGCAACGCCGGCTGGCAGATGGTGTCGGTGCTGCTGCCCGAGGTCGCCGGAGACGAGCGCATCGAGGCGGGGCTGCAGGCCCTGCTCGCGGAGCTGCGCGGCCAGGCTCGCTGACGAGCCTGGCCGCACACGCTCCTAGCGCGCGTCCTCGATCACGAACTGCGCGCCACGCTCGCCGATCACGGCGGCGGGGGCGTTCGTGTTCCCCGTGGTGATCGTCGGCATCACCGAGGCGTCGATCACCCGGAGCCCCGCGATCCCGTTCACGCGCAGGCGCGGATCCACGACCGCGTCCGGATCCGACCCCATCCGGCAGGTGCCGACCTGGTGGTGATAGGTGATCGCGGTGCGGCGCACCCAGTCCTCCACGTCGGCGTCCGAGACCTCCGGCCCCGGATAGGCCTCGATCGCGCCCCACTCCCCGGCGAGCGCCGGACGGGTGCCGATCCGACGGGCCTGGCGCACCGAGGCGGCAAGCGCGGCCACGTCGCGATCGTCCTCGAGGGCGGCGAGGTCGATGAGGAGCGGATCCTCGGTGCCGGGTCCGGAGAGGCGCAGCGAGCCGCGGCTGTGCGGCGTCACGAGACCTGCCAGAAGCGAGAACCCGTCGCCGGGTCCGTGCGCGCCGGGACGCGGCTCGAGCTCACCCCACATCGGGACGGAGAAGTGGATCGGCTGGGTGTCGGGCTCGGCGAGGTCGTCGCACGACCGCCAGAACAGGTGCGTCTGCGTCACCGAGACACCCGGCTGCGGCGCGCCCACGGGCTGCGCGGTCGTGAAGATCACCGGGGACAGCAGGTGGTCGTGCAGGTTCGCGCCGACCGCCGGCACGTCGCGGAGCACCTCGATGCCGAGGGCTTCGAGGTCCGCGCGCGGTCCGATGCCGCTGCGCAGCAGGATCGCGGGGCTGCCCAGTGCGCCGGCGGCGAGGATCACCTCATCTGCACGAAGCTCGGATCCGTCGCTCAGCCGCACGCCCGCGGCAACGCCGTCCTCGACGATCACGGTCGCGACCTCGGCGTCGGTGACGATGCGCAGGTTCGGGGCGTCCTCGACGGGACGCACATACGCCATCCACGTGTTGACGCGCTGGCCGTCGCGCATCGTGACCTGCTCCTGCGAGACGCCGTCGAGCGTGCCGCCGTTGTAGTCGGGGTTGTGCTCCAGCCCCTCCTCGACGGCGGCGTCGATGATCGACTGCTGGATCGGCACGAGCGGGTAGTCGTCCGTCACCGGCAGCAGGTCGTTCTCGATCGCCTCGTACACGGGCAGCACGTCGGACCAGCCCCAGCCGGTGGCGCCGGAGCGCTCCCAGCCATCGAAGTCGCTCGCCGCGCAGCGCACCCAGATCATCGCGTTCAGCGCGTGGGATCCGCCGGTCACCTTCCCGCGCGGCAGGTGCAGCCGGCGCCCGGCCGCGTGCTCCTGAGGGACGGTGAAGTAGTCCCAGTCCTCGGCGGCGTGCCAGAGCTCGCCCGCACGGGACGGGTCGTGGATCGCCGGGTTGGTGTCGTACCCGCCGGCCTCGATGAGCGTCACGTCGTACCCGGCGTCCACGAGACGCCGGGTGACGATGCTCCCCGAGGTGCCGGCTCCGACGACGATCGCGGAGCGGGCCATGGCCTAGGCCTTCCGGCCGGGGCCGGAGACGACCTGCGGAACGGCCACCGACTTGAGCCCGGCGACACCGAACTCGAGGCCGTATCCGGAGCTCTTCACCCCGCCGAACGGCACCATCGGGTGSAGCCCGCCGTGCGAGTTGATCCACACCGTGCCGGACTGCATCCGGGTCGCGGCTTCGCGGGCCGCCTCAGGGTCGCTCGACCACACCGAGGCGCCGAGGCCCACATCGACCGCGTTGGCGAGCGCGAACGCCTCGTCGACGTCGGAGTAGCGGATGATCGGCAGCGCCGGCCCGAACTGCTCCTCCTGCACGAGCGCCGCATCGTTCGGAATGTCGGCCACGATCGTGGGCCGGTAGAACAGCTCGCCGAGCTCGGGAGCCGCCTCGCCGCCCGTCACGATGCGGGCGCCGCGCGCCTTCGCGTCCTCGACGAGGCGTGAGACGATGTCGAACTGCTGCTTGTTCTGCAGCGGGCCCAGCACGTTGTTCTCGTCCAGGCCGTTGCCGATCGGCACGGACGCTGCGATACCCGCGAGCGCGTCGACGACCTGGTCGTACAGCGAGTCGTGCACGTAGAGGCGCTTCATGGCCGCGCAGGTCTGGCCCGTGTTGATGAACGCACCCCAGAACAGGTCCTCGGCGATCACGGCCGGATCCGTGCCGGGAAGCACGATGCCCGCGTCGTTGCCGCCGAGCTCGAGCGTGAGCCGCGCGAGGTTGCCGGCGGAACTCTCGATGATCTTGCGGCCGGTGGCCGTGGATCCGGTGAACATGATCTTGTCGATGTCGGGGTGCGCGGCGATCCGTGCGCCGACCTCGCGGTCGCCGGAGATGCCGATGAGCACGTCGGCCGGCAGCACCTCGTTCAGGACCGAGAGCATCGCGAGCACGCTCAGCGGGGTGTACTCGCTGGGCTTGGCGACCACGGTGTTCCCCATCCGCAGCGACGGCCCGATCTGCCAGATGGTGATCATGAGCGGCCAGTTCCACGGCCCGATCGCGCCGACGACGCCCGCAGGCTTGTAGACGAGCTCGGCATGCAGGTTCTCGTCGTCCACGAGCACCTCCGGCTCCAGCACCGTGGTCGCGTTCGTGCGCAGCCACGCCGAGCACGCGCCCAGCTCGAACCGGGCGTTCGGACCGTTGAGCGGCTTGCCCTGCTCGCGGGAGAGCAACTGCGCCAGCGCCTCCGCGTTCGCGTCGAGCGCATCCGCCGCCGCGAGCAGCAGCTCGCTCCGCTTCGCGTGACCGAGCGCCTCCCACGCAGGCTGCGCGGCCTTGGCACGCGCGATGGCGTCGTCCAGGTCGGCGACGGTCTGCACCGGAGCGCGGCCGATGATCTCACGCGTGGCGGCATCGGGGATGTCGCGGCCGGCCCCCTCGGGCGCCTGAATGCGGTCGAGCAGCGCGGACACAGCGGACGTGTCGGTCATCGGTCTCTCCTTCGAGTGTGCGGACGACGGTCGATGTTCCCATTGTCGACGGGGTGGCTCGCCGCGACTTGTCATGCAGTGCACGGCGCTCGTCCAGCCGCGAAGGGATCTCCACGCGCCCGTTCCCGCACAAAGCGTCAATACCGTCCCACTGCAGGCATTCGTCATGCTCCGCGCCCCGACGATGCCGGACCCGTCGCCTCTCGAACGGGCTCGGCGGCAGCGTCTCAGGCCGCGATTTCCCGGGGGAACTGGCGGATTGGCTCTTCCGTATTTCGAACATAAGTGCTAGACTCGGGAGATGAAACCCACCGCTGTTGAACCGCTTGAGGAGCTGGCTGTTGCCGATGCTCCTGCGGTGGTCGTGGTGGATGAGACGTTCGTCGCGGCGCGGATCCTGGATGGGTTGCAGGAGGATGATGTCGCGTTGAATCAGCGGGCCGCGCAGCGTGCGGAGCGGGTCGTGGAGGTCGTGGACCTTGCTCGCCGGCACCCTGAGATCTACACGGTCGGGGATGGTCCGGATGATGCGGATCATGCGCGGCGGTCGGTGTTGTTCGATGTGGCGGTGCGGTTGCAGATCTCGGAGAACGAGGCCCGCTCACTGGAATGCACCGCGTCGACCGCTGCCGAGTGCCTGCCGTTGTTGTGGGAGCACGCCCGGGACGGGTTCGTGTCCCTGCGGTTCGTGGAGGCCGCCGTCGGGGCAGTGTTGCGGTTGCAGGCTCCGGTCGGGGCTGACCGAGCCGCCCGGGAGTATGCGGCGGAGGCGATCGCGTTGATCGATGAGACCGCGGCGAGGTGGGCGCTGCATCTGCCGGTCAGCACGTTCCGACGGCGGGTGCAGGTGCTCGCCGACCGGTTGGACCCCACCCCGCCGGAGCGCAAACATGCCCGCGGGATGGTGGATCGGCGGGTGGTCGTGGAGGATGCCGGTGACGGGATGTCCTGGTTGACGGCGTTGATTCCGACGGTGAAGGCGGTTGCGATCAAGCGACGCCTCACCTCGACCGCGAAACACCTGCAGAAGGACCGCCGTGGGGGCCGCACGAGGGATCAGGTTCGTGCGGACTTGCTG
>NZ_JBFTQL010000055.1:0-8089 GCF_056398985.1 Microbacterium sp. 01T413_2 | reverse complement strand
GCGCTGACCTCGTCACCATGACCTTGTGAGGGTCCGGAAGCCTCGGCGTCCGGACCCACTGTCGTCCCCCCGGCTGTCCATTCGCCCGGAGTCCTCCTCTTTCCTCCACCATCCCCTCCACTTCACTCCACAGGCCCTCGTTCCGCATGATCTCGCGGATCGGGGGCCTTCTTCGTGCTCTGCCCCTTGCTTTCCGAGACAGGAATAAGTATCGAAATGGAGGGAAGTGGAGTAAAGTGGAGGAAACGGCGGCGAAAGGGGGATAGGCGCATGTTGCTCGGCACGCATTCCCCCAAGCTCGACGACAAGGGCCGCGTCATCCTCCCCGCCAAATTCCGCGAGGATCTGGCCGGCGGCATCGTCGTCACCCGCGGACAGGACCGCTGCCTGTACGTGTTCAGCACCGCCGAGTTCGAGAGCGTGCACGAGCGCATCCGTCAGGCGCCGCTCGCGAACAAGGAGGCACGCGCCTTCCTGCGCATGTTCCTCTCGGGAGCGAGCGCCGAGATGCCGGACAGCCAGAACCGCATCACCATCCCCGCCCACCTGCGCACCTACGCAGGCCTCGGCAAGGAGCTGGTGGTCACCGGCGTCGGCGCGCACGCCGAGATCTGGGACGCGGCCGCGTGGAACGCGTACGCCGARGGRCACGARGACGCCTTCGCCGAACTCGAGGAGGAGGTGATCCCCGGCCTGTTCTGAGCCGACCCCTGACTGTGACTCCCAGCCGCTCCCGCCCCGGCGCACCTTCCCCGGTGCCGGGTCGAGCGGATGGGGATCAGGGTCAGGGACCGGAAGGCCGAAGGAACCATGGACATCCGTCGCATACACACCCCGGTGATGCTCGAGCGCTGCGTCGAGCTGCTTGCTCCTGCGCTGCAGCACGACGGGGCGGTCCTCGTCGACGCCACGCTCGGCATGGGCGGGCACTCCGAGGCGTTCCTCGAGCGCCTGCCCAACATCCGGCTGGTCGGCCTCGACCGCGACACCGACGCGCTGCGCATCGCAGGGGAGCGGCTGGCCCGCTTCGGTGATCGCGTGACTCTCGTGCACACCGTCTACGACGCGATCGGCACTCACGCCCAGGGTGCGTCGGGGATCCTGTTCGACCTCGGTGTCTCCTCGCTGCAGCTGGATGAGGCCGAGCGCGGCTTCGCCTATGCCAAGGACGCGCCGCTGGACATGCGGATGGATCAGTCGAGCGGCGTCACCGCCGCCGAGGTGCTCGCCACCTACAGCGAGGGCCAGCTGCGCCGGATCTTCGAGCGCTACGGCGAGGAGAAGCTCGCCGGACGCTACGCCCGGGCGATCGTGCAGGCACGCCAGACTGCGCCGCTGGAGCGCTCGGGACGCCTGGTCGAGGTGCTGCAGGACGCGACCCCTGCTGCGGTGGCGCGCGCAGGGCACCCGGCGAAGCGCGTGTTCCAGGCGCTGCGCATCGAGGTGAACCGCGAACTGAACGTGCTCGCGGACGCGATACCCGCCGCCATGGACGCCCTCGTCCTGGGCGGGCGCATCGTCGTGATGTCGTATCAGTCCCTGGAGGACCGGCTGGTCAAGCAGGCGTTCGCCGCCGCCTCCGCCTCGACGGCTCCCGCCGGACTGCCGGTGGAGCTGCCGGAGCACGCACCGCGATTCAGGGCCCTGACCAAGGGTGCGGAACTCGCCGACGAGGAGGAGCGCGCCGCCAACCCCCGTGCCATCCCGGTGCGCCTGCGCGCTGCAGAACGTGTGAGAGACGATCAGAGGAGGGCCGCGCGATGAGCCTGGCCGAGAACGCCCTGCTGCAGCCCGAGTTCGACGAGCCGCAGCGCTCGCGGCACCTCCAAGCGATCGAACGCCCCTCCCGACGCCGCCGTCCACGTCTGGCGTACGCCATCGTCGCCCTCGTCGGAGCGGCCCTCATCGCCGGCGCGCAGATCGCCCTGACCATCGCGACCACGCAGGATTCGTTCGCGGTCGCGAAGCTGACCCAGCAGAACAAGCAGCTCACCTGGCAGGCGCAGGCCGCCGCGCAGGACCTCGACGGGATCAGCTCGCCGCAGTCCCTCGCCGCGGAGGCGAGCAAGCTCGGGCTCGTGGTCGGCGGCAGCGCAAGCTATCTGCGGCTGAGCGACGGCGGAGTCATCGGCGCCGCCGGGGCTGCGCCGTGGGCCTCCACGGTCAACCCCACCGGCTCGAACGCGGTGCCGAACGCCCTGGTCCACGACACGCCGCCCGCCACCGCGACCAAGCCCGGGGCTGCAGGCGTAGAACCGAAGGCACAGGAGACCGCTCCCGTGCAGGCGGAGGCTCCGCCGACGGCCGAAGGCCTGCCGAGCCCGACCATCCGCTGACCGAGCCGCCGGCTCTCAGCCCAGACGATGACAGACCGCGAGCCCCGGACGGAGATCCGATGACACCCCGAGCCAGCCGGACCCCGCGCCGGCGGACCGTCCTCGCCCTCGCTGTGATCCTCGCGGTCATGTGCGGCTTCCTGGTGCGCCTCGTCGACATCCAGGTGGTCAGCGCCTCCGCCACGGTCAAGCAGTCGGTGAAATGGAGCCTCGGCAGTACGCGAGAGATCGACGGGGCCCGGGGGAAGATCGTCGACTCCAACGGCACCGTGCTCGCTGAGAGTCAGCTCGTCTACGACCTTCAAATGGATCCCTACACGATGACGCAGCTTCAGGAAGCGAAGACCAAGCCCAAGCTGCCCTGGGCCAAGGCTTCCGACAAGATCGCTGCCATCATCGGCGAGAGCGGTGACGCGATCCGCAAAGAAGTAGCGGATGCACTGAAGGCGAACCCGGAATCGCAGTACGTGATGCTGAAGCGAGGACTCAGCACGGACCAGTTCCTCAAGCTTCGTGCCCTCGACCTGGCCTATCTCTGGCCGATGCCGCGGTCCGTGCGGGTGTATCCGAACGGCGCCGTCGCGGGCAACCTGATCGGCTTCATCGCAGGCAATGGCGACAAGGAGGGTCTCGAGGAGGCCCAGAACCAGTGCCTGAGCGCGACGAAGGGCCAGGAGACCTACCTGCAGGGCAAGGACGGCGTCGTCATCCCCGGTAGCCAGAGCGAGACGCCGGCGGTCGACGGCGGGACCGTGCAGCTCACGATCAACACCGAGCTGCAGTGGTATCTGCAGCAGATGATCTCTGAGGAGGTCAAGGCGCAGGCAGCGAAGGCCGGCACCGTGACGGTCGTCGAGGTCGGCACGGGCAAGATCCGCGCCGCCGCCGAGTTCCCGACCGTCGACCCCAACGACCCCGGCGCCGCGAACCCCGAAGACCGCGGATCGCGGATCTTCTCGACGAGCTTCGAGCCCGGATCCACATTCAAGGCCATCACGGCGGCTTCTGTCATGGAGTACGCGAACGCGAACGCCTCGACCAGGATCACGGGCGCCTCCAGCCACGAGGAGTTCCCGAACGGCGCGGTGATCAACGACGCGTTCGAGCACCCGGCCTACGACTACACGCTCGCGGGTGCCCTCATCGACTCCTCGAACGTGGCGCTGTCGAAGTTCGGCGACATGGTCACCGACCAGCAGCGCTACGACGAGCTGGTCAAGTTCGGAGTGGGCAGCAAGACCGCGATCGACTTCCCCGGCGAGACTTCCGGAGTCATCCACCCGGTCAAGGACTGGGACTACCAGTCGCACTACACGACCACGTTCGGCCAGTACTACACCGTCACCGCTCCGCAGGTCGCGAGCGCATACCAGGCCATCGCGAACGGCGGGGTGAAGGTCCCGCTGTCCCTGGTGGAATCCTGCACCGACGCGTCGGGCAAGGTCACCGAAGCGCCCGCCCCGAAGCCGCAGCGCGTCTTCGATGCGGCCAAGGACGCCGAGCTCAGCCGCATGATCGAGAACGTGGCCGAGCAGGGCAGCGTCTCGGACCTGATCAAGGTCCCCGGCTACCGCATCGCCGCCAAGACCGGAACCGCCCAGAAGCCCGATCCGGAGACCGGCGCTTACAAGGAGGGGATCTACTTCACCAGCATGGTGGGATATGCCCCTGCCGACCACCCGGAGTACGTCGTCGTGGTCACCCTTGACGAGCCCACTAGGGTAACCTCGTCTGCGGCCACCGCGCCCGCCTTCCAGAAGGCGATGACGCAGGTGCTGAAGACCTATCGCGTGCAGCCCTCCACCACACCCATGGAACCGCTGCTGCCCAAGTACTAATGATGGCCGTCGTCGCTTCGGAGCGATGGCGTCGCCCTCGGAGGATCCCATCCCCATGATCGCTCTGTCTCTCGCGGAGATCGCCGAGATCGTCGGCGGCGACCTGCGCCCCGCCGCAGGTCACGATCCCGCATCGATCGTCTCCGGCGTCGTCGACACCGAYTCTCGTCAGATGTCGCCCGGCGGCATCTTCGTCGCCAAGCCCGGTGAGCAGACCGACGGCCACCGGTTCGTGGGCGCCGCGATCGAGAACGGCGCCGTGCTGGCGCTCGTCGAGCACGCCGTCGACGAGGCGATCTCGCAGATCGTCGTGCCCGATGTCGTCGACGCCATCGCGGAGCTGGCCCGTGCGGTCGTCGCCAAGGTGCGGGCGGCAGGCGACCTGCGCATCGTCGGCGTCACCGGATCCAACGGCAAGACCACCACGAAGAACTTCCTCGCACGGATCCTGCAGGACGAGGGCGAGACGATCGCGCCGATCGCCTCCTACAACAACGAAGTCGGCGCGCCGCTCACCATGCTGCGGATCACCCCCACAACCCGCTTCCTGGTGTGCGAGTTCGGCGCCAGCGCGCCGGGCGAGATCGCGCGCCTGGCCGGGCTCGTGACTCCCGACGTCGTGATCGAGCTCATGGTCGGACTCGCGCACGCGGGCGGTTTCGGCGGCATCGAGGAGACGGCACGGGCCAAGGCCGAACTGGTCGAGGCTGCGGCCCACGGTGGCACCGCCGTGCTGAACCTCGACGACCCGCGCGTAGCGGGCATGGCGCCGCTCGCCGAGGAGCGCGGCCTGCGGATCGTCGGCTTCGGCCAGACCCCCGCGGCAGACGTGCGCGCGGCCGAGATCGACGTCACCGCATCCGGGACGTCCTGCATCGTGCACGTGGACGGGCAGGCGCTGCCGCTGCGTCTGCAGGTGCTCGGCGCGCACCACGTGAACAACGCGATCGCGGCGATCGCTGCGACCGGCGCACTCGGCGTCGCGCCTGCCGACGCCATCGCGCGCCTGGAGACCGTGCAGCTCGCCGAGCGGTGGCGCATGCAGCCCATGGGCGGCGCCGACGTGCGCATCATCAACGACGCGTACAACGCGAGCCCCGACTCCATGGCGGCCGCGCTGCGCACCCTCGCGCAGATCACCGGTCCGGACGAGCGCACCGTCGCCGTGCTGGGCGCGATGAGCGAGCTCGGCGAGACGGCCGGCGACGAGCACGACCGGATCGGGCTGCTCGCCGTGCGCCTGAACATCCAGCGCATCGTCGTGGTCGGCGCGGAGGCGCGCCGGCTCTACCTCGCGGCCGTGGGCGAGGGCTCGTGGGACGGTGAGGCCGTACATCTCGCCGACGCCGACGCCGCCTTCGAGTACCTCCGGGGTGAGCTGCGCCCCGGCGATCGCGTGCTCGTGAAGTCGTCCAACTCCGCCGGACTCCGGTTCCTCGGCGATCGTCTGGGAGAATCGTTCTCGTGAGATCCCTGCTTACCTCCGCCGCGATCTCCCTCGCGTTCACGCTCCTGCTGACSCCGGTSTTCCTCCGGCTGTTCCGGAAGTGGGGCTGGGGACAGGTCATCCGCACGCCGGAGTCGATCAGCAACCCCAGCCACCAGGCCAAGCGGGGCACGCCGACCATGGGCGGCGTCATCTTCATCCTCGGCACCGTCGTCGGMTACSKSGTCGGSACCTTCACCGGCGGGAGCTAYCCSACGGYSTCCGGGCTGCTSGTGATCTGGCTCATGCTGGGCTTCGGCGCRGTCGGSTTCATCGACGACTACATGAAGCTGCGCCGGCGCAACAGCCTCGGACTCTCGGGCTGGCGCAAGATCGTCGGGCAGGTGCTGGTCATGGTGCCGTTCGGCATCGTCGCGCTCACGGTGCGCAGCCCCTCCGGCAACACCCCCGCGAGCGGTTTCGTCTCGCTCTTCCGCGACATCCCCGTGCTGTGGTTGTTCGCGCTGGGCCCCATCGTCGGCTGGTTGCTGTACTTGCTCTGGATCTCGCTGATCGGCATCGCGACCTCCAACAGCGTCAACCTCACCGACGGCCTGGACGGCCTGGCGGCCGGCTGCGCCGTGTTCGTGATCGGCGCCTACAGCCTGATCTCGTTCTGGCAGTTCAAGCAGTCCTGTGCCGCTGAGTCGCTGTCGCCGTCGTCACTGGCAGGCTGCTACGACGTCGCACATCCGTTCGACCTCGCCGTGATCTCGGCATCGTTCGTCGGCGCGCTGATCGGTTTCCTGTGGTGGAACGCGCCCAAGGCGAAGGTCTTCATGGGCGATGTCGGATCCATGTCCATCGGCGGCGTGATCGCGGCGCTCGCGATCCTCACCCGCACCGAGCTGCTTCTCCTGCTCCTGGCGGGCGTCTTCATCATCGCCTCCGGTTCGGTGATCGTGCAGCTGGCCTACTTCAAGCTCACCCGCGGCAAGCGCCTGTTCTTGCAGAGCCCGTTCCACCATCACCTCGAGATGCGCGGCTGGCCCGAGGCCACGATCGTGGTGCGGATGTGGATCATCGCCGGTCTGCTCTCCGTGTCGGCGTTCGGCCTGTTCTACGTCGAGTGGCTGCGGCTGACCAGCTCATGACCCGTGATCTCGATGTCCTGACCAGCTGGCACGCCGACTGGCGGGGCCTGCGGGTCGCCGTGCTCGGCCTGTCCGTGACCGGGTTCTCGGTCGCCGACACCCTGACCGAGCTCGGCGCGGAGGTCCTGGTGCTTTCCGAGAGCGCCACCGAGGAGTACGAGCGCCTGGTGCCGCTGATCGGCGCCCARCTGTGGATCGGCGATCTCGGATCCGTTCCGGAACAGCTCGTCGAGTTCGCGCCGGAGGTCGTCATCGCCTCGCCGGGCTTCGCGCCCGCACATCCCGTGATCGCGTGGATCCGCACGCAGCCGATCGCTCTGTGGGGCGACATCGAGCTCGCCTGGCGCGTGCGGGACAAGGTCCTCCGCGACGACGGCACACCCGCGGAGTGGGTGCTGATCACAGGGACCAACGGCAAGACCACCACGACCCAGCTCACTGCGACGATGCTCGTCGCCGGCGGTCTGCGCGCCGCCCCGTGCGGCAACATCGGCGTGCCCGTCCTCGACGCGGTGCGCGACCCCGGCGGCTTCGACGTGCTCGTGGTCGAACTGTCCAGCCACCAGCTCTGGTACCTCGGGCGCTCCGACCCCGCAGGGCAGCCGGTGCCGTGGGCGGCCACGTGCCTCAACCTCGCGGACGACCACCTCGTGTGGCACGGCAGCGCCGAGGCGTACCGCGATGCCAAGGCGGTCGTGTACCGCAATACGCGCGTCGCCTGCGTGTACAACAAGGCCGACGCGGCCACGCAGCGCATGGTCGAGGACGCCGACGTCATCGACGGCGCCCGCGCGATCGGATTCGGGCTGGGGATCCCGGGGCCCAGCGACCTGGGCGTTGTCGAGGGCATCCTCGCCGATCGCGCGTTCCTCGACGACCGCCATCACAGCGCCCTCGAGCTCACGACCGTGGCGGATCTCGCCGCGCACGGATTGAACGCCCCGCACATCGTGCAGAACATCCTCGCCGCGGCGGCGCTCAGCCGGTCGCTCGGGGTCGAGCCCACCGCGATCAGAACGGCGCTGGACGGATTCCGCCTCGATGCGCATCGCATCGAGGTCGTCGCGCGTTCCGCGGGGATCACCTGGGTGGATGATTCCAAGGCTACGAACCCGCACGCCGCCCAGTCGTCGCTGCGGGCGTTCCCCGGGGCGATCTGGGTCGTGGGCGGGGATCTGAAGGGCGTSGACCTSTCGGAKCTSGTSGCSGGCGCSGGMGCGACCGCKCGSGCSGCCSTCGTGATCGGCGTCGACCGGACGCACSTGCTCGAGGYGTTCGCGCGACACGCGCCSGCGGTGCRGGTSCTGGAGGTCGTCCCCGGCGACACTGAAGAGG
>NZ_JBFTQL010000054.1:0-9302 GCF_056398985.1 Microbacterium sp. 01T413_2 | reverse complement strand
CCTCGATCCCGAGCGCGGCGGCGACCGCCCGTGCCGCGCGCGCCGGAATGGTCTCTCCGGATTCGGCACCGAACGCGATCACGAGGCGTTCGCCGAGACCCTGGAGCGCCGCGATCTCCGGCAGGTAGGCGAGAGTCGCCGGCATGTTGCGGAAGAGCGGATCCGTCCGGCTGCCATCGTCGGCCGTCGGCAGTCCGAACATCGAGGGGTCGGGTGCCGGGCCGTCGAGGTACCCCTCAGGCACCGGGCCGTCGAGCATCACGAACTGGATGAACTTCGCCAGCGCCGGGCCGCTCCCCTCCGCTGCGAAGGTGCGCTTCATGTCGGCCGTCACCGCGAGCACGGCATCCCGGTCAGGCAGGAAGTCGGCCACGGGAGGCTCATGCACCACAGCGATGCGGACATCGTCGGGATTCGCAGCGAGCAGGGCGAGCAGGTTCACGCCTCCGCCGCTGCTGCCGAACGCATCGACCGGTCCGACGCCGAGCGCGGCGATCACGCGGTGCAGGTCGTCAGCGTGCCGCTGCACCGTGATGTCCGCGGTGCCGACCGGATTGCGCCCCGCGCCGCGCGGGTCGTAGGTGACGACCGGACGGTCGCCGAAATGCGAGGCGAGGATCTGGAATCCCGTCGCGTCCATCGGCGCACCGAACAGGAACAGCGCCGGCCGTTCGACGCTCGCCGTGGCGAGATCACCATGGATGTCGTACGTGATCGCGTCATCGCCCTCGCCGACCGTGCGGGTGACGACGGTCCGTGCTGCGCTGTCCGACATGCTTCCTCCTCGAGATTAAATACAACTGATTGGTTGTAGATTACGTCGCGTCTGCGGGAACCGCAAGAGCGCATCGCCCCGTCTCGGATCGTCCGCTGCTCTCGCCGCGACGACGCTCACGATCTAACGTGGATCCATGGCAGGCAGAGCCGAGACCTTCCTCGAGATCGACGGCGCCCAGGTGCGCGTATCGCACCCCGACAAGGTCGTCTTCCCGCAGGCGGGGCTGACCAAGCTCGACCTCGTCGAGTACTACCTTGCGGTGGCGGACGGAGCGCTGCGCGGAGCCGGCGGGCGTCCTATGGTGCTCAAGCGGTTCGTGAAGGGCATCGACGCCGAGCCGTTCTTCCAGAAGCGGGTGCCCGAGCATCCCGACTACATCGGCACCGCGGTGCTGCGCTATGCGTCGGGCAATTCCGCGGAGGAGGCGGTCCTCACCGATGCCGCGGGGCTCGCCTGGATCGTGAATCTCGGCTGCCTCGATCTCAACCCGCATGCGGTGCGCGCGGCCGACCTGGAGCACCCCGACGAGCTGCGGGTCGATCTGGATCCGATGCCCGGCGTCGAATGGTCGCAGATCGTCGACACGGCCCTCGTCGTGCGCGAGGTGCTCGATGACTGCGGGCTCGTGGGCTGGCCCAAGACCAGCGGCTCCCGGGGCATGCACATCCTGGTCCGGATCCAGCCCGAGTGGGACTTCGCCGCCGTGCGCCTCGCTGCCGAGACGCTGGCGCGCGAGGTGGAGGCCAGGGCGCCCGGGCTCGCCACCGCGCGCTGGTGGAAGGAGGAGCGCGGCGAGAGCGTGTTCGTCGACTTCAACCAGAACGCGAAGGACCGCACCGTCGCCTCCGCGTACTCGATCCGCGCCCTGCCGGATGCGCGCGTGTCGACTCCGCTCGCCTGGGACGAGGTGCGCCGACGCCGCCCGGACGAGTTCACGGTGCCGACCGTGCGCACGCGCTTCGCCGAGATCGGCGATCCGCATCGGGGCATCGATCGGGAGGCGGGGTCGCTGTCAGCGCTGCTCGCTCTGGCCGAAAAGCTGGGTCCGGCGGAGAAGCCRCCGCGCGGATCCGATGGATCCGGGCGCCGCGCYTCGACCATGCCGCTCATCGAGATCGCCCGCACGAAGACCAAGCCCGAGGCGCTCRCTGCGCTCGAGCAGTGGCGTGAGACGCATGCGTCCGTGGCGTCGATGCTGCATCCGGCCGATGTCCTGATCGACGGGATGCGCGGATCGAGCTCGCTCTGGTACCGCGTGCGGGTCAATCTGCAGCATGTGCCCGAGGAGCAGCGTCCAGCGCAGGAGCCGCTGCTCGCCGACTACGACCCGTGGGCCGGGAAGAGCTGGCAGGGCTGACGGGCGCGGCCGTCATCATCCGTTCCAGCGTTTCGCGGAGGGCCTGCTCCTCCCGCTCCGTCGCACACTGGACAGCACTCTGCGAGCGGGCGTAGAACAGTCGGCAGAGGAAGGGGCGGAGATGCCCGAGGACGCGGCCGCGAAGTTGTTCCGGGGCGGGGTCCCCGACGCCTACGAGCAGCTCATGGTGCCCCTCATGTTCCGGCCCTTTGCCGACGACATGGTCGCCCGGGCCGTGGCACGCAATCCTGTTGCGGTGCTCGAGCTGGCCGCGGGGACCGGTGCAGTCACGCGCGGGCTCGCGACCGCGCTGCCAACCGGCAGCACGTTGGTCGCCACCGATCTCAATGCCGGCATGCTCGCCGTCGCCGAAGCTCGCGGCGCGCCCCGGCCGGCAGGCGCCCCCGCCGTGGTCTGGCAGCCCGCCGATGCCCAGGCCTTGCCCTTCGACGATGCGACCTTCGACCTCGTGGTGTGCCAGTTCGGCGTCATGTTCTTCCCGGATCGGCCGGCCGCACACGCTCAGGTGCGACGAGTGCTGCGACCCGGAAGCACCTACCTGTTCTCGGCATGGGACTCGATCGCCACCAACGCCGTCGCCCTGGCGGTCGATGAGGCCTATCGCCGGGTGCTCCCGGACGCGCCGCCGAATGTGGTCACCCGCGTCGCACACGGGTATCACGACGCGGAGACCATCCGCCGGGACGCCGAGGCCGGCGGCCTCATCGTCGACGCGGTGGAGGCGGTCGACCTGATCGGGACGGCGGAGTCGGCGGCAGCTGCCGCGGTCGCGATCCCGCGGGGTACACCGATGCGTGCAGAGCTCGAGCCGTACGGGGACGAGGTGCGTGCCCGCATCGAGGCGATCGCGGCGGAGCTGCTCGAGCAGCGCTTCGGCCCTGGACCGATCCGCACGCCGATCCGCGCGTTCGTGGCGACCGCGCACCGCTGATCTGGCGAGCCTTGCGGCCCGGCCCGCGAGGTGCGATCCTTCCATTAATTCCTCAATTGATGAATTAGTGGAAGGATCATCCGTGGACCGCGACGAACCCCAGCCGAGCGCATCCCTCGTCCTCGATCTCGCGCAGCTCTCGGCCGCCGAATTCTTGGCGGTGGGCGGGAAGGCGGCCAATCTCGGCGAACTCATCCGCGCCGGCTTCGACGTGCCCTCGGGGTTCTGCATCACCACCGCGGCGTATCGCCGCACGGTGCACGGCACCGTCATCGAGGAGGGAACGATGACCGACGCCTCGGCCGCACGCGCCGCCGTCATGGCGGCACCGATCCCGGCCGAAGTGGAGAGCGCCGTCCGCGCGGCCTACTCCCGGCTCGGCGCCGGGCCGGTCGCGGTGCGCTCCTCCGCCACCGCTGAAGATCTCCCCGGCGCGAGCTTTGCCGGCCAGCAGGACACGTACCTCGGCGTCACGGGCATCCACGACGTGCTCAGCGCCGTGCAGCGCTGCTGGGCATCGCTCTGGACCGACCGCGCCGTGGCGTACCGCAAGGCGCACGACATCAGCGGCGCGGGCGTCGCCCTGGCTGTGGTGGTGCAGACGATGGTCGACGCCGAGTCCGCCGGGGTGCTGTTCACCGCGGACCCCGTGACGGGCCGGCGGCGCCAAGCGGTGCTCGATGCGGCGCGCGGGCTCGGCGAGTCGGTCGTCTCCGGATCCGTGGATCCGGACCACTTCGTGATCGACACCGCCACTGGCCGTATCCTCGACCGCCGGCGCGGCGGCGGCGATGCCGTGAGCGTCACAGACTCGCAGGTCGCGGCGCTCGCGTCCCTCGGCGATCGCGTGGAGCGCACGTTCGGGACCCCGCAGGACATCGAGTGGGCCACCGACGGCGAGGGCAAGCTGTGGCTCACGCAGTCGCGGCCGATCACGACCCTGTATCCGGTTCCGGTGCGCGATGCGCCCAAGCCGCCGGATGAGATCCGCGCCTTCTTCTGCATCAGCCTCGCCCAGGGCCTGCACCGGCCGATCACGCCGATGGGGATCGCGGCGTTCCGCGTGATCGGTGCCGGCTTCCTGGACCTCATCGGCCGCCGTCCGGCTCGGATCGCCGACGGCCCCGGAGGCCTCGCCGTGGGCGGAGATCGCCTGTTCGTCGACGCGACCCCGATTGTCCGCTCTGCGGCGGGGCGCGCGATCTTCCCGCGGGCCCTCGATGTCATGGAGGCGCGGTCTGCGGTCGTGCTGCGTGGTCTGTTCGAGGATCCGCGTTTCGCCGTCGTTCCCGGATCGCGACGGCGCTTCCTGCGCGCGTTCCTCCATGCCGCCACCCGCATCCGCGCTCCGTTCGTGTTCGCACAGGCGCTCGCCGAACCGCGCGCGGCACAGCGTCGCGTGCGCCGTCTCGAGGCCGAGGTGCGCGCGTTCGACGCCCCAGCGGGCACGATCGCCGACCGTGTCGACGGCGTCGTCGACCTCATCTTCCGGGCGATGCCGTACGCACCGCGCAGCCTTCCGGGTGCCGCCGCCGGCTTCGCGATGCTGGGCGTCGCACAGCGTCTGCTGGGCCCGGCGATCCGGCCCGGCGACATCCAGGCGGTGCTGCGCAGTGCACCGGACAACGTGACGACGCAGATGGATCTCGACCTGTGGGAACTCGCCGTGCGCGCGCGTGCTGACGCAGACTCGGCCGTCGCCCTGGAGACCGGCTCTGCGCGAGAACTCGCCGACAGATTTCTCGACGGCGTGCTGCCGCCGGTGCTGCAGGACGCGATGATCGCCTTCCTCGATCGCTACGGACATCGCGCGGTCGCCGAGATCGACCTGGGGATGCCGCGATGGGCCGACGATCCCGCGCACTTGTTCGGCGTACTGTCCGGCTATCTCCGCCTCGGTGCAGACGCGGACACCCCGGCCCAGCACTTCGCCGAGGGCGCAGCCGAGGCCACAGCCATGATCGAGACGCTGTACCGTCGTGCGCGCCCGCACCGGCGGATTCGCGCCCGCGTCGCGCGCAGCTGCCTGCGGCGGGCGCGGGCACTGGTGGGGATGCGGGAAGCGCCGAAGTATCTGGTGGTCCTGGCGCTGCGGCAGGCGCGCGAGACGATGCTCGGGATCGGGCGCGAGCTCGCGGCGGCGGGTGCGCTCGCAGACGCACAGGACGTGTTCTTCCTCGACTTCGAGGAGACGAAGCGCGTCGCCGCAGGCGACGATCTGCGCACCGTGATCCACGAGCGTCGCGCCCGCTACGACACCGAACTGCAGCGCAGGCATGTGCCGCGCGTGCTGCTGTCGGATGGGACCGAGCCCGAGGCGGTCGGCACCGCCGCAGCAGCCACGGAGGGCGCGCTGCGCGGCACACCCGCATCGGCAGGAACGGTCACCGGGATCGTCCGCGTCATCCTGGATCCGGTCGGCGCCGAGCTGCAGCCGGGAGAGATCCTCGTCGCGCCGTCGACAGACCCCGGGTGGACGCCGCTGTTCCTCACAGCCGGCGGACTGGTCATGGAGATGGGCGGCGCGAACAGCCACGGTGCGGTTGTCGCGCGTGAGTACGGCATCCCCGCGGTCGTCGGCGTCGCCCGCGCGACTGAGCTGATCTCGACCGGGGAAGAGGTGACCGTCGACGGCGCAGCCGGCGTGGTCTCCCTTTAGCGCGATCAGCCCTCCACACGCAGCAAGCCGCGTGGCCGGGTACGAGAAAACCCCCGATAATCCGGGGGTCTCGATCTGTAGCAGGAGCGGGGCTTGAACCCGCGACCTCACGATTATGAGTCGTGCGCTCTCACCAACTGAGCTACCCTGCCGCACGGCATCCGATGGATACTGCGAGCCCCGAGTCAGGATTGAACTGACGACCCCTTCCTTACCATGGAAGTGCTCTGCCACTGAGCTATCGGGGCGTGCTGCCCTCAGAGGGCAACCAGACGAGAATACCAAAGAATCGGCGCGTGGCCGAATCGAGGCGACCCCGCCGTAACACGGGCGTGTCCGCGTTGGCCGAGACCGATCTCAGCGTGGTTCGAGGATGCGCCTCTGCAGTTCCGCGACGAGATCCGCGCTGCCGGCGAGGTTCAGACGGCGTGCGACATCGGGCCCCTCCGGACGGGCGAACACGCCTCCCGCCTCCTGCACGAGAAGCGCTCCCGCGGCGAAGTCCCACGGGCTCAGGCCGCGCTCGAAGTAGCCGTCGAGGCGCCCCGCCGCCACATACGCGAGGTCGGTCGCGGCGCTGCCCCCGCGGCGAAGGTCGCGGGCCACGGGCATGACCCGGCCGACCGTGGCGAGGTCTCCTGCGTGGGTGCTCGGGTCGTACCCGAAACCCGTGGCGAGCAGGGCGCCGGCGGCCCCGGGCTCGGCGATGCGGAGGCGCTCGCCGTTCAGGTAGGCGCCCTCACCGCGAACCGCGGAGAACGTCTCCCCCAGCACCGGTGACTGCACCACGCCGGCGAGCGCCGTCCAGCGATCGGGATCGCTGCCGCCCTCGACGATGGCGATGCTCACCGCGTACAGCGGGATCCCCGATGCGTAGTTGACCGTCCCGTCGATCGGGTCGACGACCCAGGTGATGCCCGTGGTCCCCTCGCCACCGCCGGTCTCCTCGCCGAGGAAGCCGTCCCCCGGACGCTCAGCATCCAGGCGCGCACGGATCAGCGCCTCCACCTCGCGATCCGCCTCGGTCACGATGTCGGCCAGTGTCGACTTGCTCGCCGCGATCGAGACACCTTCAGCCCGCCGACGTCGAGCCAGCTCCCCCGCCTCGCGGGCGATGTCGATCGCGAGGTCGCGGAGTTCGACGGCGGTCACGAGGCGGCCGGCGGCGTCGGCCCGGCAGACGGAGCAGGCGGCGCGGGCGGGAACGCCGGAATCGCCGGCGCCGACGGAGCAGCCGGATCCGTCTCGGCCGCCGCAGTCTCCGAGTGCAGTGCGCCCGTCAGGCCGTGGCCACCCGCGACAGCCTCGGGAGCCGCCGCGGCAGCCTCGGCCGCGGACTCCGCGGGGATCGCGGGCTGCGACGGAGTCGGCACAGCGGACGCCGGCGGGGTCGCCGCGGCCGGCTGCCCCGGGATCGTCGCYCCCGGCGARGGCACGCCCGTGTAGTACGCGTTCCARTCSGGGCTGCCGTCCGCGARGAWSGGC
Organism: Microbacterium sp. 01T413_2; assembly: GCF_056398985.1. Taxonomy (NCBI): domain Bacteria; kingdom Bacillati; phylum Actinomycetota; class Actinomycetes; order Micrococcales; family Microbacteriaceae; genus Microbacterium; species Microbacterium sp. 01T413_2. The sequence continues at coordinate 2,071 of NZ_JBFTQL010000054.1, read as the reverse complement.
AGGGGCGTGCGSCCGTCGGCAWARGTRGGCCACGGCTGCGGCTCAGCCGCCGGGTAGGCCACGGCGGCCGGGGCGGCGTAGGCCACGAGGGCCGGTGCGCCCGGCGCAGGGCGCTTCGGGGCGAACAACGCGTTCAGCAGCGGGATCAGCATCGTGCCGACCGCGGTGAGGATCGTGAGGGCGACCACGATCCGCCAGTACAGCTCCTGGTAGTCGAACGTGTGCGGGAAGGTCAGGTAGAACACCAGCATCACGACCAGGGACGCGAGGAACGCGTACGTCACCCAGACGATCCCCCGGGTGAACGCGGTCTCGTGGCGGGCCGCCGCCTTCTGGAACAGCCGTACGTGCAGCAGCGCGAGCTGGAGGATGCCGACGACGAGGATCAGCTGGAAGAAGCGCTCCACGCCACCGAAGTAGCTGTCATCCGGCAGCCAGATCTTCACCGCACCGACCAGCAGCGCCACGATCCAGGTGATCATGCTGAGCAGCGCGAGCCAGTCCTGACGGTTCGGCGCGAGACTGGCCTCGAGGATCGCGATCGCCGCGAACCCGGCGAGCAGCACGATCGTGAGGAACGCCCGTCCGATCAGGCCCTGCTGATCGCCGATGAGCACCCACACGACGCACACCAGGGCGGCGGCGATGAGGGCTCCGATCGCGATCCAGATCGCTCCTCGGATGAGCAGTGAAGTGTTCGGCCCGGACTTGGCCGTCGTCGTGTTCGCCATGGGGTCCCCCGTCTGTCGTGCTCTCATCCTCGCACGCGATGTCGCGGCTTCTGCGGGCGATGCACGATCAGGGGAGAACTCGTCTCCGCGGGACTCTGTGCAGGCGGATGCGATGCGGGGACGCGCGTCGCGCCGGGTCGGCGGGACCGTCAGCGTCCGGAGGACCGCTGCGCGAACGCCGCGATCAGCCCCTGCGCCTCGGATCCTCCGAACGCGGCCGCGATCGTGCGGGCCTCCTCGTCCAGCTGCTCCGGGAACGTGCGCTCCGGCCGGGAGCGGATCAGGCGCTTCGCCTGTCCGTACGCGCCGAAAGCTCCCGTGAGCCAGAACCGCGCGACCTCCTCGGCTCGGGTGCGCACCGCGGCAGCGACCGCCTCCGCGTCGCCCTCGCCGACGGCCTCCGCAGCGATGCCCCATTCGATCGCCTCGGCGGCGGAGAGCATGCGGTCGGTGAGCAGGAGCTGCAGCGCGCGGCGCTGGCCGACCGCTGCGGCCAGCTGGGCGCTGACGGAGAGGTCGGGGGTGAGCCCGACGTTGGCGTACAGGCTGCCGAAGCGCGAATCGGATCCGACGACGGCGTAGTCGCTCGCGAGCAGGATCCCCAGCCCTCCGCCGGCGGTGGTGCCGTGTGCGGCGGCGACGACGGGCACCGCGGACGTCGTCAGAGACGTGATGCCGGCGTGGATGACCTGCGCGAGCCGCTCGATCTCCTCATTCCCGCCCATGCCCGTGGCCATGTCGATGACATCGCCGCCCGCGCAGAACGCACGCCCCTCGCCCTCGATCAGGATCGCGCCCACCGCGCTGTCGCCCACGGCGGCGGCCGTCGCATCGGCCCACGCGTGCGCGAGCTCGGCGTTGAAGGCGTTCAGTCGCTGCGGCCGGTTCAGGGTGATGCGGGCCAGGCCGTCCTCGACGCGGTAGAGCAGGGGCTCGGACATGGTGCTCCTTCGGGATCGACGGCGATCGTGCGGCCGTGAGCCGCGCGTCCAGCCTACCCGCGGCACCACCCCCGGTGGTACCCAGTCTCAACCTTCGTGAACCTGAGGCTCAGCGCCGCGCCTCGGGCCGCGCCGGTGTCAGGCGTCGCCGAGCACAGAGGCGACGAAGGAGTACACGCGCCGATGCGTGCCGTCCAGGCGCCGGTCAGCGTGCTGATCCGCGCGGATCTCGTTGGGCGCGAGTGGAGGCACGATCCGCACGCTCTCATGGCAGGAGAGGTCGGCGCAGATGTAGGTGCCCACGACGGATCCCTTGCGTCCCTCCTCCCCTGCGCGGCGAGCGGCGAACAGAGCGACCTGGTTGCCGGGCTGCATCGTGTGGCAGAGGTTGCACATGCC
>NZ_JBFTQL010000053.1:0-12177 GCF_056398985.1 Microbacterium sp. 01T413_2 | reverse complement strand
GTCCATCTGGTCGGCCTCCGTCTGCCTCCGCACATCGTCCATACGGTGGAACTTCGACGGATTGGCAACGTAAACATCACGTTTCCGAAYCGTGAGTTGTTTACGTAACCATAGTGTGCCTATAGTGCTCTTGGTAACGCAACCAATCACGAGGAAGTGACTTGATGTCGATGGCGATGACGGGGCTCCGACGCTCCCGGCGGTCCTGGGCCGGCTGGTGGTTCGTCGGTCCTTTCATGCTCGTGTTCACGCTGGTGCTCATCGCGCCGCTGCTGTACGCGATCTATCTCAGCCTGTTCCGCGACTCCCTGATCGGAGGCACGCATTTCGTCGGCTTCGAGAACTACGCACTGGCGATCGTGGATCCGAAGTTCTGGGACGCCACCGGCCGTGTCGTACTGTTCCTCGTGGTACAGGTGCCGATCATGCTGATCCTCGCACTCGTCGCCGCCCTGGCACTGGACAGCGCGCGACTGCGCTTCGTGCCGTTCTACCGGCTCAGCATCTTCCTGCCCTACGCGGTGCCCGGCGTCGTCGCCGTGATGATCTGGGGCTACATGTACGGCGACCAGTTCGGTCTCGTCGCCGATCTGAACCGCTGGCTCGGCGACGTCGTGCCCTCCCCGCTGTCGGCGACGTTCATCCTCCCCGCGATCGGCAACATCGTCACCTGGGAGTTCGTCGGCTACAACATGCTGATCTTCTTCTCCGCGCTGCAGGCGGTGCCGCAGGAGCAGTACGAGGCGGCCGAGATCGACGGCGCCGGTGCGCTGCGCACGGTGTTCAGCATCAAGCTGCCGGCCATCCGGGGCGCGATCGTGGTCGCGACCATCTTCTCCATCATCGGCAGCTTCCAGCTGTTCAACGAGCCCGCCGTGCTGCAGAAGATCGCGCCGAACTCGATCTCCAGCTACTTCACGCCGAACATGTACGCGTTCAACCTGTCGTTCGCCGGATCCCAGTTCAACTACGCCGCCGCGATCGCGATCATCTCCGGCGTGATCACGATGATCATCGCCTTCGTCGCGCAGTCCATGGGCTCGAAGGAGCAGAAGTGATGAGCGTCATGACCTCGAACAGCGCAGAGCCGAGGGACACCGAGGCCATTGTCACCGGACGGCGCCCGAGCCGGCTCGCGAGCGGACGGGTCGCGCAGCGCCCGGTCCGGCGCACGCGGCGCACCTCGCCGCGTCGCACCCGCACCTCGATCACGCTGATGATCGTCATGTCTCTCATGCTGCTGTACAGCCTGGGGCCGCTGTTCTGGCTGGTGGTGAACGCCACCAAGTCGAAGTCCGACCTCTACACGACGCCCGGACTGTGGTTCGGGCCGACCTTCTCGTTGTTCACGAACATCGCGGACACCTTCGCCTACGACGACGGCGTCTTCCTGCGCTGGTTCCTGAACACCGTGCTCTACGTCGTCGTCGGCGCCGGCGGAGCCACCCTGCTGGCCACGCTCGCCGGCTACGGCCTCGCGAAGTACCGCTTCCCCGGGCGCAAGGCCGTGTTCGCGATCATCCTCGGCGCGCTCGCCATCCCCGGATCCGTGCTCGCCGTGCCGCAGTTCCTGCTGTTCAGCAAGCTCGGTCTGACGAACACGCCTGCGGCGGTGATCATCCCGTCGCTGGTGAGCGCGTTCGGTCTGTACCTGGTGTGGGTGTACGCCGCGGAAGCGATCCCCGACGAGCTCATCGAGGCCGCGCGTCTGGACGGCGCGGGGGAGCTGCGGATCTTCTTCTCGATCTCGCTGCGCCAGCTCGCCCCGGCCTTCATCACCGTGCTGATGTTCGCGGTGGTCGCGACGTGGAACAACTACTTCCTCCCGCTGATCATGCTCTCCAGCCCCGAGTGGTATCCGCTCACCGTGGGGCTCAGCCAGTGGGCGTCCGCCTCCGCCTCGATCGGAACGGCGCCGATCCCGCAGCTGGTCATCACCGGCTCGCTGCTCACGGTCCTGCCCATCTCCGCCGCTTTCCTGTACCTGCAGCGGTACTGGCAGTCCGGCCTCGCCGCCGGAAGCGTCAAGTAGCCGCGCATCCATCCACCCTCCCCGCATCACGAATCCCACGCACGAAAGATCTCTGCATCACCTCCCGAAAGGAAACCCGCAGTGAAGAAGAACATCTGGATGCGCGCCGCCGTCGTCGTCGGCGCCGCCTCAATCATGATGGGCGCCCTCGCCGGCTGCCAGGGCGGCAGCGACGCCGCCTCCGGCGGCTCGAAGGCCGACATCGACGCCGCGCTGAAGAAGGGCGGTGAGCTCACCTGGTGGACCTGGGGCGACACGACCCAGGACTGGGCGGACGCTTTCACCAAGGAGCACCCGAACGTCAAGATCAAGGTCGTCAAGCTCGACAACCCCGATGCGACGGTCACCAAGCTGCAGAACGCGGTCAAGGCCGGATCCGGTGCTCCGGACATCGTGCCGGTGGAGTACCAGACGATGCCGCAGCTCACGATGAGCGGTGCGCTCGCGGACATGACCCCCTACGGCCTGGACGGCTACAAGGACAAGTTCACCGCCTCCACCTGGAACGCGGTCAACGTCGGCGGCAAGCTCGTCGGCCTCCCGCTGGACTCCGGTCCCATGGTCATGATCTACAACACCAAGCTCTACGCCGCCGCGGGCATCACCGAGGCGCCGAAGACCTGGGACGAGTTCACCGCGGACAGCGCGAAGCTGCACGCGGCGAACCCGGACGCMTACATCGCCACCGGCGGCGACGCSGGCTTCTTCACSAGCATGATCTGGGCCTCGGGCGGTCACCCGTTCAAGACGGACGGGGAGAAGGTCACGATCGACCTGCAGGACACCGGCAGCAAGAAGTTCGCGGACATGTGGGGCGGGATGCTGCAGAAGGGCGAGCTCTCCCCGCTCGCCACCTGGTCCGACGAGTGGACCAAGGCGCTCGCGCAGGACAAGCTCGCCACGCTGATGATGGGCTCCTGGATGATCGACATGGGCGAGGACTACGGCGTGGACAAGTGGAAGGTCGCGCCCATGCCGACGTGGGACGGCACTCCCGGTTCCGCTGAGAACGGCGGCAGCGGCATCACGGTCACCGAGCAGAGCAAGAACAAGGCCCTCGCCGCGGCGGTGCTGCAGTTCCTCGCCGACGGCAAGGGACGCGACCTCGTCAACAAGGGCGGATTCCCCTCGACCGTCGCCACGTTCGACGACCAGGCGTGGGCGAACCGCACCTTCCCGGCCTTCGTCGACAGCCAGAAGGCGAACCAGGTCGGCGTCGCGGCGTCGAAGTCGGTCATCCCCGGCTGGCAGTACCTGCCCTTCCAGGGCTACGCCAACAACGTCTTCGGCGACTCGGTCGGCAAGGCGATCGGCGCCAAGGGCGATCTGAATGCGGCGCTGAAGGAGTGGCAGAAGACGCTCGTCGACTACGGCAACCAGCAGGGCTTCCAGGTCAACAAGTAACCCGGATCCGCCCTCGGGGGTGCGGGGTCCGCCGATGCGGATCCCGCGCCCCTTCCGTCCGGCGTCCTCCGACGCCGATCCTCACGAACCCCGGAGACCCCATGCCCGCCTTCGCCATCGGCGAGACCGACTTCCTCCTCGACGGAGCACCGTTCCAGGTGATCTCCGGRGCCATGCACTACTTCCGCATCCACCCGGATCAGTGGGAGGACCGGCTGCGCACCGCCCGGCAGATGGGCCTCAACACGATCGAGACCTACGTGCCCTGGAACGCGCACGAACCACGGCGCGGGGCGTTCGCCGCCGAGGACGGCCTCGATCTCGGACGCTTCCTCGACCTGGTCCGGGCCCAGGGCATGTTCGCGATCGTGCGACCCGGCCCCTACATCTGCGCCGAGTGGCACAACGGCGGCCTTCCCGAGTGGCTCATCGAGGACGGCACGATCGCCGTGCGCTCGCGCGATCCGCGCTACCTCGCCGAGGTCGAGCGGTATCTGGGCGCGGTGTACGACATCGTCCGGCCGCGCCAGCTCACGCACGGCGGCGGCGTGATCCTGGTGCAGATCGAGAACGAGTACGGCGCCTACGGATCCGACAAGACCTATCTGCGCGCGCTCACCGACATGACCAGGGCGGCGGGCATCGACGTGCCCCTGACCACGGTCGATCAGCCGACCGATGCGATGCTCGACGACGGCACTCTGCCCGAGCTGCTCAGCACGGCGTCGTTCGGGTCGCGCGCGGTCGAAAGGCTCGCGGCACTGCGGCGGCATCAGCCGAGTGGGCCGCTCATGTGCGCCGAATTCTGGTGCGGCTGGTTCGACAGCTGGGGCGAGCCGCACCACACGACGTCGGCGGCCGACAGCGCTGCCGAGCTCGAGGCGATCCTCGCCGCGGGCGCGAGCGTGAACATCTACATGGTGCACGGCGGCACCAACTTCGGGTACATGGCCGGCGCCAACGACAAGGGCGTCTACCGGCCGATCGCGACCTCGTACGACTACGACGCGCCGATCGCCGAGGACGGGACGCCCACCGAGAAGTACTGGCGGTTCCGCGACGTGATCGCGGCGCATGCGCCGGTGCCGGATGACCGTCCCGCCCCGCGCTCGCCCTCGCGCGTCCTGGAGGCGCCGCTGGAACGCGCCGTCGCGCTCGCGGACGCCGGAGCCGAGCGCTGGAGCGCGCACGACACGGCTCCCGCCGCGACCGCCTTCGGGTCGCCGCGCGGATACTCTCGCTACGCGATCGAGATCCCGCGCGGTGGCGCGCTCACTGTGGCAGAGGTACGCGACCGCGCGCACGTGCTGCTCGACGGCCACGCTGTCGGCATCCTCGATCGTGAGGCGCACGACCGCGTGCTCGCGCTGCCCTCGGGTGGGGAGCTGTCGATCTTGGTCGAGCACCTGGGCGGCGTGAACTACGGACCCAGGATCGGCGAGGCCAAGGGCCTGATCGGCCCGGTGCGCCTGGACGGCGAGGAGCTGCACGGCTGGCTCGTCTCGCCCCTGGAGCTGGAGGCCGACGGAGTCCGCGCCGCGCTCGCGGCGCACGGGACGCCCGTGCTGCGGGGGGTCCCGCTGGGCGGGCCCGTGCTGCTGGCCGGCAGCTTCGATGCGGACGCATCAGGCGATCTTCACCTCGACGTGCGGGGGTGGGGGTCCGGCGCGGTCTGGATCAACGGCTTCGCGCTGGGCCGTTACTCGGCGCGGGGACCGCAGGAGACCCTGTACGTGCCGGCTCCGCTGCTGCGCGGGGAGGGCAACGAGATCCTCGTGCTCGAGCTGCGCGGCCTGGAGCGACCCACGGTCCGGTTCGCTCCGGAGCCGCGGCTCGGCCCGACCGAGTTCTGAGGTGCGGTCAGTCCTGAACCGGCACCGGGCCGGTGCTGTCGCGGACCACGAGCCGGGTCGTGATCAGCGGGTTCTCGGGCAGCGGCTCCCCGTCGATCATCGCGATGAGCAGTTCGGTCGCACGCTGGCCGACGACGTCGAAATGCTGGTGGATGGTGGTCAGCGGCGGCCAGTAGCTGCCGCTGTCGTCGCTGTCGTCGAAGCCGATGACACTGAGGTCCTGCGGAATGCGCAGGCCCGCCTCGTGCGCGGCGCGCATCACGCCCAGCGCCATCTGATCGTTGGCGGCGAAGACGGCCGTGGGACGCGGCTCCTCGGCGAGGATCTCCCGGCCGGCGGCGTAGCCCGACGCCGCGGACCAGTCGCCGCGGTGCCGGGCGGGGGTGGCGAGGGCGTGCTCCTGGCAGACGCGCGCGTAGGCGTCCTCGCGTCGGTGCGCGGAGAACGACTTGAGCGGCCCGGCGACGTGGGCGATGCGTCGATGGCCGAGGTCGAGCAGGTGCCGCATCGCGGTGCGAGCGCCTTGCTCCTGATCGGTGTCGACGAGCGTGTGATCCGCCGTCGCGGTCGAATCGACGATGACCAGCGGGAGCCCTGCCGTGAGGGCGTAGTCGTCCGGCGAGCCGAACTCGGCGGACATGATCAGGATGATGCCGTCGACGGCCTGCTCCTCGAGGCGCCCGAAGGCGCCCGCCACCGAGATGCGGGTGGGATCCGTCACGGGGATCAGGGTCGTCGTGTAGCCCGCAGCCGCGCCCGCCTCCGCGACGGCCTCGAGCGTGCGCTCGTTGCCCAGCGTCGTGATGTTGAAGGTGACGACCCCGAGACTGCGGAACCGGCCCGACTTCAGGTTGCGCGCCGCGCTGTTCGGCCGGTAGCCGAGCTCCTTCATCGCGGCCAGTACCTTCTCGCGCTTCTCGGGTCGCACATGCACGTACCCGTTGGCGACCCGCGACACGGTCTGCGGCGACACGCCTGCGCGCTGGGCGACGTCCTTGATCGAGGCGCGTGGTGCGCCGTCCTTGATCCGTTGCACGTTGGTCCCTTGCATGGCAACGTAAACAATACTCGAACCGCCCAGGAAGGGGAATCATGTCGTCACTGACTCTCGACGGCCATGAGGCGAGCGCCGGAACCGTGGATCTCGGCATCGTGCTGGAGACGGGCGGCGTCGCCCTGGTCCTGGACATCCGGGACGGAGGGCTTCCCGTCGTCGTGCACTGGGGCGCGTCCTGCGGTCCGCTCGACGACGCCGGCTTCGAGGCGCTCGCCCTCTCCGGCGTGTTCCCGGATGCGGGCAGCGAGGTGGACGCGGTCGTGCCGGTGTCGGTGCTTCCCGAGCTCTCCCGGGGCTGGAGCGGAACCCCCGGCATCAGCGGATCCCGGGACGGCGCGCACTGGTCACCGCGCTTCCGGGTGACCGGCGTCGCGATCGACGGTGCTCCCGTCGGAGGTCAGGGTCCTTCGGATCCGTCGTCGGGCGGGCGCCTCATCCTCTCGTCGGGTCCGGCCTCGGTGCGCGTCACCGCCCTGGACGACGAGGCGCGGTTGACTCTCGCACTCGACATCGAGCTCACCGGATCCGGTGCGATCCGCACCCGGGCCGCTGTGCGCAACAGGGGCGACGACGTGTACCGGCTCGAGTCGCTGATGCCGACGCTGCCGGTGCCCCTGGATGCGGACGAGGCGCTGGACTTCGCGGGCCGCTGGGCGGTCGAGCGGGTTCCGCAGCGCCGGCGACTCGGCGTCGGCGCTCACCGCAGGGAGAACCGCCGCGGCCGCACCGGGCTCGGCGCCGCGATGGCGCTGATCGTGGGGCGCCACGGCTTCGACTTCTCCTCGGGGGAGGCCTGGGGGATCCATGTGGGTTGGTCCGGCAACCACGTGCATCAGGTCGAGAGGGTCGCCGAGGGGCGGCAGGTGCTCGCCGGCGGCGAGCTGCTGCTGCCGGGCGAGGGCCGCCTCGCGCCGGGTGAGGAGTACGCGACCCCGTGGCTGTACGGGTTCTACGGATGCGGCCTCGATGCGCTGGCCGTGCAGTCGCACCGGATGCTGCGTGCCCGCCCGCAGCATCCCCGCACCGCCCGCCCGGTCACGCTCAACGTGTGGGAGGCCGTCTACTTCCATCAGAACGAGGAAGACCTCATCGAGCTCGCAGACGCGGCCGCCGCCGTAGGCGTCGAGCGCTWYGTGCTCGACGACGGCTGGTTCGGCGCCCGCCGCAACGACCGTGCGGGGCTCGGCGACTGGACCGTCTCCGCCGAGGTGTGGCCGCTCGGGCTGCACCCGCTCATCGATCACGTGCGCGGTCTCGGCATGCAGTTCGGACTCTGGGTCGAGCCGGAGATGGTGAACCCGGACTCGGATCTCGCTCGCGCGCATCCCGAGTGGATCATGTCGGCCCGCTCGGAGTGGCCTCTCACGGGGCGCCATCAGCAGGTGCTGGACCTCGCGAATCCCGACTGCTACGCCCACATCCGCGATGCGCTGCTGGCCCTCCTCGACGAGTACGACATCGCCTACCTCAAGTGGGACCACAATCGCGATCTCGTCGAGGCGGGTTCGGGGCCGCGCCGCGCTCCCGGCGTGCACGGCCAGACCGCGGCGTTCTACCGTCTTGTCGACGACCTCAAGACTCGTCACCCCGGGCTAGAGATCGAATCCTGCTCGTCCGGGGGCGGCCGGGTCGATCTGGGTGTGCTGGAGCGCACCGATCGAGTGTGGGGATCCGACGACAACGATCCGCTGGAGCGACTGCGGATCAACGCGTGGACCGCGCAGCTGATCCCGCCCGAGCTGATCGGCGCGCATATCGCCTCGGCGCCGTCGCACGTCACCGGTCGCACGCACACGCTCGCGTTCCGCGCGTCCGTGGCGCTGTTCGGGCACCTGGGCGTGGAGGCCGACATCCGGGGCTGGGACGACGACGAGCGCGCACAGCTGGCGGACTGGATCGCCCTGCACAAGCGGGAGCGCGCGCTGCTGCACAGCGGCCGGATGGTGCGGGCGGAGACGCCCGACCCGGCGTTCGCGCTGCAGGGCGTGATCGCCGAGGACGCCGGCCGCGCCCTCTACCTGTTCACGGCGCTGGCCGTCGGAGCGACCGCCAGCGCCGGGCGCTTCCGGCTGCCAGGGCTCGACGACGACCGGCGCTACCGGGTGGAGATCGAACCGCTCAGCCTGCGCGGGCTGAAGGGCAACCTCGCGGCCTGGCAGCGGGAGGGGGTGGCGCTGACCGGCCGGGTCCTCGGGCGCATCGGCATCGTCATGCCCTCCGTGCACCCCGAGACGGCGCTCATCGTACGCGCGACAGCGGTGGGCTGAGCGCCGCGCTCGGCACGTCCGTTCTCAGGACGGATTCGCTGGATCGCGTCGTGTCGACGGGCGCACAGGGGCGATCGGCAGAACCATCCTGAGAGCGGTGCGTCAGCCTCAGCCGAGGCTGACCTCGTCGCCCACCCGGATCGTGCCGCCGACGCCCGCGTCGTCACCCACGGCGCCGCTGACCCCGGGGAGGATCAACAGCCGGCCGAGCGTCGGCTGGACCTGCCCGAGGGATCCGGTGAGCGTCTTGAGCACGCTCGCGTCGCGCTCGCCGGTGTCGGGGTTCGCGTGCGTCGCGAGGCAGCGCACGATCGGCCCGGCCGTGGCGAGGCGCACGTCGCCGATCGCGACCTCGCCCTGCCAGTCCAGCTCGTCCCACGCGTCGACGCCGCCGATCACGATGTTCGAGCGGAACCGGCGGTCGTCGACGTCCTGCGCGAGCGCGGCGCCGAGTGCGGCGACGCTCGCGTCGCTGTGCACCGAGACGTAGCCGCGCCCACGGTCCTGGAATCGGGAGCTCGCGCCGTCGCCGACGAGCGTCAGGGGCAGCCGTCCCGGGCGCTGCAGGCGCTTGCCGTCGGGGGAGTCGAGCACGAAGGCGGTCACCGCATCGACCAGCTCGGCGCGGCCGTCCTCGTCCAGGCCCGCCTCCACGAGCGTCTCCCCGGCGTGGTCGATCCGCATGCTCTGCGCCGCGTCGTCGTACGCCAGGCGCAGCGCGGCGAGGCCGGGGAAGGTCTCGAGCGCGAGACCCTTGGACTTCGGCCAGTAGTCCAGTCCGTCGCGCTCCTCGGGGGCCGCCGCATCGGCGAAGCGGAACGCGAGCACGCGGTCACCGGCGATCCGCCCGTCCGCCTGCACGGTGAGGGCGGGCAGCTTCTCGGGGGTGAACCCCTTGACGGGATGGCGGTAGAGCGCGACGACGTGAGGCATGGATCCATCCTCGCAGGGGCGCGCGGGCGCTCGGGACCGGTCAGGCGTGAGGCTGTTCCAGAAGACGACGAACCCCGCCGCGAGCGGACTCGGGGCGGGGTTTCGGACGACGAGGCTCAGGCCTTTTCGAGTTCGTCCTCGTCTTCGTCGGTGTACTGATCCGCCCACTTGTCGACGTACTGGTCGTCGGTCTCCGGGTGACCCAGCTCGCGCTCGAGCGCCGAGTAGTTCACCGACGGACTGTACGACTTCAGTTCGCGGGCAATCTTGGTGTGCTTTGCCTTCTGACGGCCACGGCCCATGCGCGAGACCCCCTTACTGTAAGCAGTGGGCGATGCGGGGCCCGCTGTCTATTTCCGGCACCGGCTCGCGGCCGGTAAGAGTAGCATCCAGGATAGCACGCGGGCCACCTCACCTCGCCGTGACGGGTCCCCGGTAGCGCCGCACCGAGAGGAACGACGAGATGAGCGACACAGCCTCCACCCCCGAGGATCAGGAGCTGYAGGATCCGCAGTTGCAGAAGGCCGTGATCGTCGCGCTCCGGCCGGGACAGCCCCCGCGTGTGCTCGCCGAGGCTGTCCGCTACGCCGGCCTGTTGAAGGCCGCGCTGGTCGTCGTGCACGTCGACGTCACCCGGTTCGTGACCTTCGAGGATCCGGACGGGATGGTGCACTCCGCGCCGATCGACCTGAACATCGACACCGGTGCGGAGGAGTTCGCCGAGCTGCGCCGCGAGGTCGAGAAGGCGCTGGCCGGCTCCGGGGTCACCTGGACCGCGCGCCAGCTCGTCGGCGACCCGGCGCTCGCGATCAAGCACCTCGCCGGCGAGCTGGATGCGCAGCTGATCGTGGTCGGCACCCGCAGTCGGGGCCTCGGAGAGTCGATCCGTGAGTTCTTCACCGGATCCGTCGCCGCCCGGCTCTCGCACCGCCAGTCCCGGCCGATCCTCGTCGTGCCGCTCGCGACGGAGTTGCAGTCTCGCGGGGTGGGGAACGTCGTCAGTGGCGAGACAGGCCCGCCAGGGCCGAGGTCACCGCGCGCGCCGCGTCGTCGAGCGCGGTGTCCAGCTGCGTCACGAGCGATGCCGGCACCGTACCACCGCGTGCGACGTGCGTGCGCAGGTCTGTGCGCACCCTGGCCCGGAACTCGTTGATCGAGGCGTCCGCGCGGCGCAGCTCCTCACGGCTGGCGATCCGCTCGTCCGCGCGAGCGGAGGCCTCCCGGTAGGAGGAGGGCGACCCGGCGTTCTGCTCTTCGCGGGCGGCGGCGGCCAGGTCGGCGCGGAGGCTCTTCATGGCCTCCTGCACGCTCTGGCGCACCTCGTTCGCGATCAGGCGCACCGAGTCGTTCAGCCCCGCCTCGATGCCCTGCAGGTCGCCCTCGCGCGCGGTGAGCTCGGCACGGCCGGCCTCGGTGATCGCGTAGATCGTGGTGCGGCCGTCGACCGTCTTGGTGACGAGCCCCTCCTCCTCGAGCTTCGCGAGGCGCGGGTAGATCGTGCCGGCGCTCGGCGTGTACGTGCCCCCGGTGCGATCGGTCAGCGCCTGGATGATGCCGTAGCCGTGCTGCGGTGATTCCGCCAGCAGCGCGAGCAGGTACAGACGCAGATCGCCGTGGGAGAAGACCGCGGGGCTCACAGCAGGTCCTCTCCGTCGGAGGTGAACGACACCGGGGCCTCGGCGGCGTCGCGGCGCAGCACCGTGATGTCGCCGGAGACGGTGTTCACCCGCACATCGGCGAAGGATCCGGACAGCTCGCCGCGCGATCCCGTGAAGTTCGRCGGGCCCGACGATCCCCGCGGAACGCCGTCGATCGTGATGCGGCCGCTCAGCGCGCGCGCCACGTAGTTCGCGGCGAGGTTCTCGTCCAGGCGCACGGTGGCGTCGCCGGAGACGCTGTTCAGCGACACGGTGTTGACGGGGCCGGTCGCGTCGATGAGCATCGCGCCCGAGACGCTGTCGATCGTGGCCTTGCGCACCTCGCCGGTCAGCGCGACGCTGCCCGAGACGGTGTTCGCCATGGCCGTGCCCGCCAGGCCTCGCACCTGCACGTCGCCCGAAACGGTGTTCACGTTCAGGTCGCCGGTGTGGGTGTCGACGATGAGGTCGCCGGAGACGGTGTTGAGCCGCGCGTCCTCGGTGAGGCCGGAGACGAGCGCTCCCGCGCTCACCACGCCCAGGGTGAGGGCGATGTCGCGGGGGACCGCGACGCTGATCTCGGCCTTGGGGCCGCCGGCGCCGAAGTTGCGGAACACCTCGAGGAAGTTGTCCCAGCCGATCTGCGGRTGRTCGATCTCGATCTGRGTGCCGTCGGATTCGACGCGCAGGTCCTTGACGGTGACGTTGTGCACCTCGATCCGGATGCCCGGCTCGTCGTGCGCGATGACGTCCACCTGTCCGCCGACGAGGCCGATCTTGAGCTTCGACGCGCGCTCGATGTCGATCACGCGCTCCTGCCCGGGGGCGATGAGCCACTTCTCGGTCATGTCTGTTCTCCTGAGTTGGGGGATCTCGAGTCTTCAGCTCGAGATATATCGTGTTTGAGAGCATAACACGATATATCTCGATTCGCGTCAAGACTCTTTCCTGGGAGTTTCGAAGCGCGCACATGGCTGCATCCGAGGAGTGGATG
>NZ_JBFTQL010000052.1:0-12337 GCF_056398985.1 Microbacterium sp. 01T413_2 | reverse complement strand
GACCAGCACCTCGGAGACCGAGAACGGGCTGCCGAAGAAGCCCCAGTCCGCCTCGAGGAAGCACAGTGCTGCGGCCACCGGGGCGGCGTCGCCGAGCACCGCCGTGACCAGCGCCGCCTGCTTCCGTACGCCGTCGACGAGCGGGGTGCCGTCGCGTCCGCCGATCCGCAGCGTCTGGACGCGCGGCCCGAACACGCCTCCTGTGGCTTCCCGCGAGGGGCGGCGTCCCTTGTACCGCTTGGCGTCGATCACCCAGACGCCACCGGGGGAGACGACGATGTGGTCGATGTTCGCCCTCGTGCGCGGGATCCTGCGATCGTGCAGGGCCCGCGCCGACGCGGGCAGATCCTCGAGCCGCCGGGCGAGCAGCTCCTCGCCCACCGCGCCGCGGACCCACGCCTGCGTGCTCTGCGGGTCGTCGGAGAGCGCAAGAATCAGCCCCCCGAGCTTCGGGTGCGCTGTGCGGATCCGCTCCTCGCGCCGTCTGTGGCGTCCCTCGTATTCGCGGCGTGCGGATGCCCCCGCCGTGCCGGGCTCGGGGGACTCGGGGGCGGACGGCTCATCCAGGGTGCACTCGAGACATCGCACTGTTCGCCGGTCGCGCTCGTACACGGCGTCCGTGCCCGCGGGCAGAGCGCGATTGCACAGCCGGCACGTTCCGGCGTAGCGGAGACGCATGCGCGTGTCCTGCGGTCCCAGCTCCCCAGCCATGGCGCCGACGGTACCAGCGCGCGGGGTGAGCGGGAAGGGCTCGGCCCGGGGCGAACGGGGAGGTGCGCATCTCGAATCGATTCCGGCCGAACCGCAACGGATCCCGGTGCGCTGCGCGCGAATGCATCCGGAATCCCCATTTGTGACCCGATTATTCTCAGCGTGTCCATAGCTTCAGGGAACATCTGCGAAATCAAGCTCTGGTCCTCTAGTTGCAAGGATGCCCGGGGTGCTAACGTCCCTCTGTCATCCCCCATACCCGACGATGAGACAGGGGAACAGAGTGACCCAGAATCCACTCGAGACGGACACGTCTCTGCAACGTGCGATCGACTATGAGGAGCACGCGCTGCAGGCCGGCGGCGTGTCCAAAGCCGGCTCGACGCTGATGGCCGTCGCAGGCAGTGCGCCCGCGTACTCCATCGCGGCCAGCACCGCGCTTCTGATCGGCGCCGCCGGCGTCGGCGCCCCCGCCGCACTGCTGTGGTGCGGCATCCCGATGCTCGGCATCGCGTTCGCGTTCGGCTACCTCGCGCGGGTCGACACGCATGCGGGCGCATCGTTCTCCTGGGTGGCGCGAGGGCTGCACCCGATCCTCGGATTCCTCGCCGGGTGGGCGGTCGTGATCTCGGCGACCATCTTCATGGTGGCGGGAGCCCTGCCCGCCGGCCAGATGACGGTCGCCCTGTTCGCCGGAGACAAGGTCGCCAACGAGAACACACTGCTCGTGACACTGGTCGGAGCGCTCTGGTTCCTGGTGATGGCGGCCGCGGTGATCTTCGGCGTGCACACCACCGAGCGCGCCCAATGGATCATGTCGATCATCGAGGTCGGGATTCTCGTGGTGTTCGCGGCCATCGCGATCCCGCGGGCGATCACCACCTACCACCATGGCGAGACCTTCTCCTGGGACTGGTTCGGCTTCGGCCACCTGACCGGCGCGGGCGTCTTCGTCGCGGCGGCTCTGATCGCGGCCTTCTACTACTGGGGCTGGGACGTCACGGCCAACTTGGGTGAAGAGACCAAGAACGCGCACAAGACCACCGGCCTCGCCGGGATCCTCGGCATCATCATCGTGTTCATCCTGTTCGAGATCTACACGACGACCACGCTCGTGATGCTGCCCGGCAAGACCATCGAGGCGAACAGCGGCAACGTGCTCAGCGTGCTGGGCGAGGCGATCATGCCCGGCATCGGCGGCAAGATCCTGATCGTCGCCGTCGCGCTCTCCACGATCGCGACGCTGGAGACCACGCTCGTGCAGGTGAGCCGCACGCTGTTCGCGATGGGCCGCGACCGCACGATCCCGTTCGCGTTCGGCCGGATCAACCGCAAGTGGAAGACGCCCGTCTTCGCGACGCTCGTCGTCGTGGGCGTCTCGCTGCTGCTGTTCGTGCTCGCGAACGTCTTCGGCGACAGCGTGGGGCAGATCCTGGGCTGGGCGATCTCGTCGATCGGTCTGCAGATCGCGTTCTACTACTCGCTCGCCGGCTTCGCGCTGATCATCGGGTTCCGCAAGGTGATCTTCCGATCGCTGAAGAACTTCCTGCTGATCGGTCTCTGGCCGTTCGTGGGAGCGGTGTTCATGATGTACATCTTCTTCGCGGCGATCCCGAACAACGAGCCGGTCGTGAACATCCTCGGCCTCGGCCTGATCGCGATCGGTGTCATCCCGCTCGCGCTGTTCTATCGCAAGGCGAAGGACGCGTACTTCTCGCGGCGCCCGCTCGACGTGCCGGAGGACTTCGAGGCATAGCGGTCCCTCGCAGGGCGGGGCAGGCGATTCTCGTCTGTCCCGCCCTGCGTCGCGCGGCCCCTCGGCTCCTGCCGCCACGGTCGCGCGTCATCCCCCTTCCATCCAGTCCGGGCTCGCCGCTGCGCCCTTCCGGAATGTCGGCGCCACGGGGGAGGATGGGGGCATGCCCTCGATCTCCTGCCTCGCCGCGGCCGCGTCTGCGTGCGACGCGGCCGGCGGGACGCGCGGCGGCGTGAAGCACTGCGTCCGCCCGGTACGGAAGGCGGTGCACTCATGATCCTCGCCGGGTTCACCCTGCTCGCGATCGGCCTCGCCGACGTGCTGCGCCGGTTCCTGCACCGCCGCGCACTGTGGATCGGAATCGCCGTCGCCGGCGTGCTGGTGCTGGTGCTGGCGGCGCTCGGCGGGGCGTACCTCCACGCCGTGGTCGGGCTCGCGCTCGCCGCACTGTGGGTGTGGCTGCTGCCGCTGGACGGACGACCTCGCTTCTCGTTCTGGCCGGCGGTGCTGCTGGCCGTCCTCGTGGTCGCCCTGGTCGCCTTCATGCCGGCCCGCGCGGCGACCGGAATCTTCGCCGGGCGCTGGCTGGCGACGCCCTTCGGGCCGATCGGGTTCGACCTGCTCGTGCTGGCGCTCGGGGTCTTCGCGGTGCTGCTCGAGACGGGCAACGTGATCGTCCGCGCGGCGCTGCTCGGAGAGCAGGCGGAGATCCCTGCGGATGTGTCGGCGGATCGCGATGCGCCGCCGGCGGGTGCGGTGGCGGGGCTCGTCCCGGTAGCGCCCTCCGTGCTCGATCCCGGCACCCCGACCGCGTCCGAGCCCACTCCGCCGGCACCGTCCGCCGATCCCGGCTTCCGCGGCGGACGTCTGATCGGCCCGCTCGAGCGCGCGATCGTGCTGCTGCTCACCCTGTTCGCGGCATACCCGCTGCTGGCGGCGATGCTGGCGGCGAAGGGGATCGTGCGCTTCCCGGAGATCTCCCGCGACGGCGTGAACGGCGGGCGTGCGGAGTACTTCCTCGTCGGCAGCCTGGTCAGCTGGGTGGTCGCGCTGGGCGGCGCGCTGCTGCTGTGGTGGGCGGCGCGCGCCGGATCCTGAGCCGTTCAGCGGAACGCATGTCCTGGCCGGGTTGCCGTGGGGACTGGAAGCGGAGGATCCTTGTGGTGACGGGGCCGTCACTGGGACTCCGCACCGGCAGTCGCACGAAGTCTCATGCAGGAGGATCCATGAACGAGAAGCCCCGGTTCACGCTGGACAGCACSCTCGGCGAGRTCCTCGACGACSCSSRGGCGCGSGCCGTGCTGGACGAGRTCGTGCCCGGTGTCTCGACGCACTCGCTGGTGTTCCTCGCCCGCGGGATCACCTTGGCCGACGGCGCCGCACGGCTCGGCTCGGTCGAGCCGGAGCGCCTCGCAGAGCTCGATGCGAGGCTGCGCGCCCTGGGATGAGAACGCCGGGCCGCGGCTGAAACCGCCCGCTCCCTAGACTGACCGGGATGTCCGATCACCACGTCCCACGCTCGACACACCACACGGTTCATGCCGTGGCACCGGCGGATCCCGAGCCGGTCGGGCCCGATCCGGGCCCGCTCTGGGCGCGGATCCTCCGCATGCCGTTGCTCTGGGCGCTGGTGTGCGGAGCCCTGGCCGTGCCGGGCTACCTCGCCGGCGATCCCGGCTTCCTGCCGTTCCTGTTCACCCTGATCGGCGGCTGGCTCTGCGGTCTCTCCTTCGTGAACGCGACTCTGCGGGTGCCGGCCGGCCGCGGACTGATCGTGCACATCACCGGCGCGGTGGGCGCGGGGCTGCTGCTGTGGCTCATGATCGAGGCCGTCCCCGCGCTGCTGGCGCCCAAGCCCAACCCCGCGCGTGCCTTCCTCGCCGTGCTGCAGCTGGCCGCAGTGCCGGCCGCCTGCTGGGTGTGGCTTGGCCTGATCAGCCGGATCACGGCGATGATCGGCGCCCGGGATGCGGCGAAGGCGCGCCCCGCTCCGCAGTGGGAGCCCTCCGAACGCGGATCGCTCGTGCGGTTCCGCGCGGTGCCTCTCTCCGCGCGAGCGCTCGTGCTGTGGTGCTCCCTCGCCGGCGCCCTGGCGATCGCCGCGCTCGTCGTCGTGCTGATCGTGACCGGCGGTCGGGTGCTGTACGTCGGGCCGAAGCTGTTCCTCTTGCTGTACATCGCGATCCCGGGCCTGCCCGCCTACCTGGTGACGTCGTGGCTCCTGCGCCGCCGCGCGGTGTCCTGCGCCGTGCGCTTCGATGCGGATCGTCTGCGGATCGAGGTCGACGGCGTCGAGGAGCGGATCCGCTACTGCCACCTCGATCGGCTGGTCTGGCGCGCGGACGGCGACTTCGCCCGGATCGAGGCATGCGGATCCGGCGTCGACCTGACGCTCGTCGCCGGGATCGCCCGTAAGACCGGTGGTACCGCGACCGTCCTGCCGGCGTTGTCGCGCCGCGCGGTCCGGCTCATGGAGGAGGCGGGCCTCACATCGCGGACGCTGCGCGGCGGCCGCGCGCTGGCCTTCGAGCGCACGACGGGTGCCCCGCCCCGGGTGCGCTGACGTTACTCCGACGGTCGAAGACGAAACGCGGCGCCTTCGGAGAGACGCCGCGTTCCGTTCGACCTGTGGAGTCCTCGCTCAGGCCTTGCGACCGCGGGCGAGTGCCCATGCGCCCACGCCGACGCCGACCAGCACCGCCGCGCCGATGCCGAGTCCGATCCACAGGCCCGCATCGGTCGCCGCGGCGGCCGCGGGAGCCTCGGTCGTCGCCGATGCGGCGGGACCGCAGACCGGCTTCGCGGACCCCGCCGCCGCGGGAGTCCCGGTAGCAGAGGGCCCGGTCGCAGAGGGCGCCGTGCCGTCGGGGGCGTACGCGAATGTGTAGCTTCCCGAGATCGGGTGGCCGTCGGAGGACACCACGCGCCAGAGCACCTCGTAGGTGCCGGCAGCGCCGAGGGCGACGGGTGACGAGACCACCGGACCGTTGAGATCGGGGCACGCCGTCTCGTAGTACTTCTTGTCGGGCCCGATCACCTGGATGATCGTCGCACCGTCCGTGCCGAGCGGATCCGCGCTGAAGGTCAGCGAGAGGGACGACAGGCTCTTGACGGTCGACCCCTGGGCCGGATCCGTGTTCTCGAGCGTGTCGTGCGCGCTCGCCGCCGTGGCTCCGGCGGTCGCGAGAGCCAGCCCCACGCCGATCGAGGCCGCGAGCACGGTGAGCCGGTGGCGCAGACTCATGCGGCGTCCTTCTTGCGCCGGCCCAGGGCGAAGCCGCCGAGCAGCGCGCCGCCGGCGGCGATCACGAGCGCGGCGATGCTGAGACCCAGCGCGAGACCGCCCTGACTGTCGCCGGGTGTCTCCGCCGATGCCACCGGTGCGTTCGTCGCGGCCGCGGTCCCGCCGTGGTGATCGGCCGGGGGAGCGTCGTTCACCCACACCACGGGGGCGGGCTCGAGGGTGTCGTCCTTCTTCACCTGCTCGGGTGTGGCCGACCACTCGACGACCTTGCCGTCGGAGTAGGTCTGCGTAGCAGGGATCACGATGTGGCCGGTGTCCGGCACGGGGCCGAGCGACAGCGTGAACGTCTGGAACTGCCCGGGCGCGATCCCACCGGCGTCGGCCGTGAACGTGACCTCCGTGGTGGCCTCGCTGATGGTGTTGCCCTCGACCTTCACCGGCTTGGACAGCGCGGTCTTTGCCGCGTCGCCGGTCCACCCCGCGGTGGGCTGGTAGCTGACGCTCGTGAACGGGGTGTCGGCGGGCAGGTGGATCTGGATCTTGACGGTGCTGGCTGTCGCGGACTCGTTCGGAACCCGGAACGTGACATACGTCCAGGATCCGGCCTCGGCCTGGTTCGGGGTCGCAGTCACATGGGCTGAGGCCGCCAGCGGGGCGGCGAGGGCGAGCACGGCGCCGGCGGCGAGGCCGACGAGGACGCGGGAAGCAGTGGTGTTTCGCATGGATTCGTTCTTTCTGAGGTCGTGAGTGCACCACGGGCGCGCGGGAGGGCGGCCCGTCGGAGGTGCGGATGAAGGGAGGTCAGGCCGCGAGCGGCGGACCCCTCCTCGACACGACGGTCAGGACGAAGCGAGAGCGCAGCGTCGGGGTGACCCTGCGCGGTGCGGTCGGAATACGATGCGCCGGTACCGGCGCCGCGGTGAGCAACCGCGCGATGAGGTTCCAGCCGGTGAGGTCGAGCAGGGCGCGCAGCGCCTGCTCTCCGCGGCCGAGCGCCAGCACGGTGAGCAGTGCGGCGATCGCGTGAGCGACCCACATCGCGGGCTGCAGATGCAGGGTGTGGCCGGCGTCGACGGCGGTCGAGCCGAGGACGTTCGCGAGCTCCGCGCCGTGCACGTGCGCGCCGATGCCGGCGGCGACCGACCCGGATCCGGATCCGACGCCGATGAGCAGCAGGCCGTGGAACGCGATCTGGCTCAGCCCGACCGCGATCGACAGGCGGATCCAGCTCAGTCGGCGGCCGGCGAGGGCGATGCACACCGGCGCGGCGAACAGCAGCGCCAGCACCATCCCGATCAGGGGAGCGGGCGCGCCGTCGGCGGTGGAGTGGGAGACGGAGGCGACGAACGTCGCGACCAGGGCGGCGATGAGGCCCCGGATCGTGCGACCCGCGCGCGTTCCCAACACCCCTCCAGCGTATCCGGAGCTCCAGGTCAATGAGGAAAGCCCTACAGATCGGAGCGGGAAGCCCTGCGGAACCCCGCGGGAAAGCCCTGCGGATCCGCGCTGATACCCTGATCCGGTGTCGAACCCATCCCTGACGACCGCGGCACCGGCCATCGACCCCACGTTCGAGAACGTGTGGGATGAGCTGGTCTGGCGCGGCCTCGTCCACGTGTCCACGGATCCCGAGGCGCTGCGCGCCCTTCTCGCCGGGCCCGCGATCACGTATTACTGCGGCTTCGACCCGACCGCACCGAGCCTGCACCTCGGCAACCTCGTGCAGCTGCTCACGTTGCGCCGCATCCAGCTCGCCGGGCACAAGCCGCTCGGACTCGTGGGCGGATCCACGGGCCTCATCGGCGACCCCCGCCCGACGGCGGAGCGCACGCTGAACACGCGCGAGACGGTCGAGGAGTGGGTCGGGCGCCTGCGTGCGCAGGTCGAGCGCTACCTCAGCTTCGAGGGCGACAACGCGGCGCGGATCGTGAACAACCTCGACTGGACGGCGCCGATGAGCGCCATCGACTTCCTGCGCGAGATCGGCAAGCACTACCGCGTCGGCACCATGCTGAAGAAGGACGCGGTCGCCGCGCGCCTGAACTCCGACGCCGGCATCAGCTACACCGAGTTCAGCTACCAGATCCTGCAGGGCCTCGACTTCCTCGAGCTCTACCGCCAGTACGGCTGCGTGCTGCAGACCGGCGGGAGCGACCAGTGGGGCAACCTCACCAGCGGCACGGATCTCATCCACCGCGTGGAGGGAGTCTCGGCGCACGCGATCGGCACGCCGCTGATCACGAACAGCGACGGCACCAAGTTCGGCAAGAGCGAGGGCAACGCGATCTGGCTGGACGCCGAGATGTGCAGCCCCTACCGGATGTACCAGTTCTGGCTCAGCACAGCGGATGCCGACGTGATCGACCGTCTCAAGGTCTTCACGTTCCTCACCCGCGCCGAGATCGAGGAGTACGCGGCGCTGGTCGAGGCCGAGCCGTTCCGGCGGGCCGCCCAGAAGCGCCTCGCGCTCGAGGTCGTCGCCACGGTGCACGGCGTCGACGCGACCGCCGCGGTCATCGCCGCATCCGAGGCGCTGTTCGGGCAGGGCGACCTCTCCGCGCTCGACGCCGCGACTCTGCGCACGGCCCTCGAAGAGCTGCCGAACGCGCGGGTGGCCGCCGGCTCTTCGGTCGTGGACGCGCTCGTCGCGACCGGGCTGGTCTCCAGCGCCTCCGAGGCGCGCCGGGCCATCGCGCAGGGCGGCGTCTCCGTCGACGGGGAGCGGGTCGAGTCCGACGAGGCGACCGTGCCGCTCGGACTGCCCGGCGGCGTCTCGGTGCTGCGCCGCGGCAAGAAGACGCTCGCGGGCCTGCTGCCCGCCTGAGCACCGGCACCCGGTTCGCCGCGGCTCTTCGCCCGTGTGGCATGACACACGCGGACATGGAGTTCGCGGCGACCGCACGAACGTGATCCACTCGGATCCGCGGGCGCACCCTTCCCGCACGCACGTCAACTCTGAAACGGAGTCCTCATGTCTCACCGTCGCATCGCCCGGATCGCCGTCGGCCTCGCCGCGTCCGCTCTCGTCCTGACGCTCGCCGCCTGCTCGGGCGGCGCGTCCGGGAAGCCCACGGCGACCGCCGGCGCGGACAGCGCGTCGTACGGACTCGTCAAGCCCGGCACGCTGACGGTCGCGACCGAGGGCACCTACAGCCCGTTCACCTACCACGCGGATGGCGGATCCGGTGACCTCGTCGGCTACGACGTCGAGGTCGCGCAGGCGGTCGGCAAGGAGCTC
Organism: Microbacterium sp. 01T413_2; assembly: GCF_056398985.1. NCBI lineage: Bacteria > Bacillati > Actinomycetota > Actinomycetes > Micrococcales > Microbacteriaceae > Microbacterium > Microbacterium sp. 01T413_2. Next base: position 3,388 of record NZ_JBFTQL010000052.1, on the reverse strand, counting down.
GGCCTCAAGGTCGAGTTCCAGGAGACGCAGTGGGACGGGATCTTCGCGGGCCTCGAAGCCGGCCGCTTCGACGTCATCGGCAACCAGGTCTCGATCAACCCGGAGCGTCAGGCGAAGTATCTGTTCTCCACGCCCTACACCGTCTCGCCGAGCGTGGTGGTGGTGAAGAAGGGCGACACGTCGGTCAAGACCTTCGCCGATCTCAAGGGCAAGACCACGGCGCAGTCRCTGACGAGCAACTTCTACAAGCTCGCTGAGGACGCGGGCGCGAACGTCGAGTCGGTCGAAGGCTGGGCTCAGGCCGTCGCGCTCCTCGAGCAGGGCCGGGTGCAGGCCACGGTCAACGACAAGCTCACCTACCTCGACTACGTCAAGCAGCACCCTGACGCGAAGCTCGCCGTGGCGGCCGAGACGGATCCGACCCAGAGCGCATTCGCGTTCACCAAGAAGAAGGACGCGCTCGTGAAGGCCGTCGATGGAGCCCTCGCGAAGCTCGCATCCGACGGCACGCTCGCGAAGCTCGGCAAGAAGTACTTCGGCGAAGACGTCTCGAAGTAGCACCGGCCATGCCCGACGGGCTGCACCTCTTCCTGACCTCCTTCTGGCCGATCGTCTGGGGCGGGATCAGCGGAACGATTCCRCTGGCCCTCGCCTCGTTCGCGATCGGCCTGGTGCTCGCGCTGCTCATCGCACTGATGCGCCTGTCCGAGTCGCGGGTCCTCTCGGGGATCGCCCGAGGCTATGTGTCGGTGATCCGGGGCACGCCGCTGCTCGTGCAGCTCTTCGTGATCTTCTACGGTCTGGGAGCGGTCGGGATCGTGATCGATCCGTGGCCGTCGGCGATCGCGGCCTTCTCGCTCAACGTCGGCGGATACGCGGCCGAGATCATCCGTGCGGCGATCCTCTCGGTGCCGGTCGGGCAGTGGGAGGCGGGCTACACGATCGGGATGTCGAGAGGGCGCACCCTGCGCCGGATCATCCTCCCGCAGGCCGCACGGGTCTCCGTGCCTCCGCTCTCCAACACATTCATCTCGCTCGTGAAGGACACCTCGCTGGCCTCGCTGATCCTGGTCACCGAGCTGTTCCGCGTCGCCCAGCGCATCTCGGCAGCCAGCCAGGAGGTCATGCTGCTGTATCTGGAGGCGGCGCTCGTGTACTGGCTGTTCTGCCTCGTGCTGTCCGGCGCGCAGGGCATGGTCGAGAAGAGGCTGGACCGCTATGTCGCACACTGATCCACGCACGCCTCTCCTGCGCGCGACCGGCCTGACCAAGGCGTTCGGCGCCCACGAGGTGCTCACCGGCATCGACCTCGAGGTGCAACGCGGCGAGGTGGTGGCGCTCATCGGGCCCAGCGGCTCGGGCAAGACCACGGTGCTGCGCTCGCTCAACGGCCTGGAGACCCCGGACGCAGGAGTGGTGGCGTTCGACGGCGGTCCGGTCGTCGATTTCGCCGCCCCGGGTGACCGACGTGCTGCGGAGCGGTCGCGGCTCGCGCTGCGTGACCGCTCCGCGATGGTGTTCCAGCACCACAATCTCTTCCCGCACATGACGGTGCTGCAGAACGTCATGGAGGGCCCGGTGCAGGTGCAGGGCGTGCCGAAGCCGCAGGCCACGGAGGATGCGCTCGCCCTGCTCGACCGCGTGGGCCTGGCGGACAAACGCGATGCCTACCCGTTCCAGCTCTCCGGGGGGCAGCAGCAGCGCGTCGGGATCGTGCGTGCACTGGCGCTGAAGCCCGACCTGCTGCTCTTCGACGAGCCGACGAGCGCGCTGGACCCCGAGCTCGTCGGCGAGGTGCTGAGCGTGATCTCGGAGCTCGTCGCCGAAGGCTGGACGATGGTCATCGTGACGCACGAGCTCGGCTTCGCGCGGCAGGTCGCCGATCAGGTGCTGTTCATGGATGGCGGCGTCGTCGTCGAGCGGGGCGCTCCGTCCCAGGTGTTCACCGCACCGGTGCACGAGCGCACGCGCCGCTTCCTGGATCGGATCCTCCGCCCTTACGAGTGACGCCCCGCCCCGCCGGGTACCGTCGGGGCATGCCGTTCACACCCAGCCACGCGATCGTCGCCCTGCCGTTCGTCCGCACGCCGCTGGTACCCGCGGCGATCGCGATCGGCGCGATGGCGCCCGACCTGCCCCTGTTCACCCGTGGCCTGATCGTCGACTACTCGGTGACGCACGACTTGCGCTGGCTGCCGGTCACCGTGCTCCTCGCGCTGGTGCTGCTCCTCGTGTGGCGGCTGGTGCTGCGGCCGGCCTGCCGTCTCCTCGCGCCGCGGTTCCTCGGCGCACGCCTTCCGCAGGAGTGGGACGGGGGAGCGCGGGCCGCTCTCGGGGAGACCTTCGGATCCGTCGCGCGAGTGCTCCTTCTCGTGCTCGCTCTCGCATCGGGCGTGGTTTCGCACATCCTCTGGGACGCGTTCACGCACGAGGGCAGGGCCGGCACGGTGCTGCTCTCCGCGCTCGACGAGCACTGGGGCCCGCTGCTCGGGTACAAGTGGCTGCAGTACGTCTCCGGGGTCGGTGGCGTCGTCGTTCTGCTGATCGCGGGCGCGCTCTGGCTGCGCGGGCGCGTTCCGGCCCCCGTCGACCCGGCGCCGCTCGCGATCCGGCTGAGCTGGTGGCTGTCGCTCCCGGTCATGCTGGTCGCCGCGGTCGCCCTGGGGCTCGCTGTGTACGGGCCGCTCACCGAGGAGTTCACCGTGCAGCACCTGGCGTATCGCACGCTTCCGCTCGCGTGYGGGCTCTGGGGAGTGCTCACCCTCGCCCTGGTTCTGGCGATCAGGCTCGTGCGCGCGAGGGACGCGGCGCCTGTCGTCGGCGTGGAATCGCGGTGAACAGGTGCGGAACGATGGGCGACACGCCCGAGAAGGCGCCCCGATTTGCCGGAACCCGGGGATCCGCGTAACTTATTACTTGTTCGCCCCAAGCGGTAGAGCGAAGGGCCGGAAGGCCTGACTCCCCAAGCGACGAACACCACCCACCTTCTTCTCCGGAAGTCGGTTCCTCTTCACAGGTTCTCCCTGCGGCGGGGCTCAAGCGCGTGCGTTTGAGAGGGTGACCGTCCGCCAGGATCGTCGATTTGACAAGCTGGCCGGGAGGGCTAAGCTAGAGAAGTTGCCTCGGAAACGAGATAACGGATCYGGTTCTGAACCTCACGGCGTGTCGATTTGACAGCCTGAGCGACACGGATAAGATAGAGAAGTTGCCCTGAAGGGAAGGCCGAGAGGCCGGAACGCAGGAGCATCCGATCCTTGAGAACTCAACAGCGTGCACTTGTCAAATGCCAATTTATTCCTCGTCCAGTCCTTTTTGGGCTGGTTGAGAAATTCCTTTGGATCAAAGACCAACCCTTTGGGGTTGGCATTCGGATGAAGTCAGCAATGAT
>NZ_JBFTQL010000051.1:0-14987 GCF_056398985.1 Microbacterium sp. 01T413_2 | reverse complement strand
GCCGTGGACGACCTCAACGCCCGCGGCGTCGTGACGAAGATCTACACGGATCCGGACTTCGGCACCGACGAGAAGGGCATCGCGCACGGCGGGCCGGGCCGCGGACCGGACATCGCCTGGTTCACCGACCCGGCCGGCAATGTGCTGTCCGTGCTCGCCGCCGTGTGATCTCCTTCTCGCCTTGACTTAGAGCGCGCTCGAAGTCGTAGCGTGGGGCGCATGCTGGAAACCACCACGACGCGCTCGATCTCCGAGGCGGCGCACGAGCTCGGGCTGACCGCGCACACCCTGCGCTACTACGAGCGGGAGGGGCTTCTGCTGACGCCCCTCGACCGGGAGTCGTCCGACCGCCGCCGGTACACCGACGGCGACATCGCCTGGCTCGGCTTCCTCCGCAAGCTCCGCTCCACCGCCATGCCGATCGCGACGCTCCGGCGCTACGTCGAGCTCGCGCGGGCCGGCGACGGCACCAGCGCGGACCGGCTGGCCCTCCTCCGCGAGCACCGCCAGACCGTGCTGACCCGGCGGGCGGAGCTGGACGACGCCCTCGGCGCCATCGACATCAAGATCGCTCTCTACTCCGAAAGGCTCTCCTCATGAAGCACGCGACTCTCGGCACCCTCTCCGTCGGCCGGCTCGGACTCGGCTGCATGGGCATGTCGGCCTTCTACTCCGGTGCGAACACGGACGAGGCCGAGTCCATCCGCACGATCCACCGTGCACTCGATCTCGGCGTCACCATGCTCGACACCGCTGAGATGTACGGCCCGCACACGAACGAGGAGCTGGTCGGCCGGGCGCTGGCGGGGCGACGCGACGGCGTCGTGATCGCCACGAAGTTCGGCATCCTCGCGGGATCGGATGGCGGCCGTCGGCTGGACGGCACCCCGGAGAACGTGCGCCGCTCGGTCGAGGGGTCGCTGCAGCGCCTCGGCACCGACCGGATCGATCTCTACTATCAGCACCGGATGGATCCCGAGACGCCGATCGAGGAGACCGTCGGGGCGCTCGCCGAGCTGGTCGCGGAGGGGAAGATCCTGCACTACGGACTCTCCGAAGCCGGCGAGGAGACGCTGCGCCGTGCGCACGCGGTGCATCCCGTGACCGCGCTGGAGACCGAGTACTCGCTGTGGACCAGGGAGCCCGCCGAGCAGCTGCTGCCGGTGCTGCGCGAGCTGGGCATCGGCCTCGTGCCGTACTCGCCGCTGGGCCGCGGCTTCCTCACCGGCGCGATCCGCTCCGCCGATTCTCTGGACGCCGGCGACTTCCGCCGGAGCAACCCGCGCTTCGTCGGAGAGAACCTCGACGCGAACCTGCGCATCGTCGATGCCGTCGAACAAGTCGCCATTGAGCTCGATGCGACACCCGCCCAGGTCGCCCTGGCGTGGGTGCTCGCGCAGGGCGATGACATCGCGCCGATCCCCGGCACGAAGCGGGTCTCGCGTCTCGAGGAGAACGTCGCGGCAGACGCGCTCGTGCTGACGGCGGAGCAGCTCGCCGCGCTCGAGGCGCTCCCGTCCGCCGCCGGCGACCGCTACGCCGACATGTCGAGCGTCGGACGCTGATCGGGCCCGGCGCGGGTCGGTCTCGGATCGGGCCGCCCGCGTCGGTCGCCGCGCCGGTTCGCCCTCAGCCGGCGAACCGGCGCTGCACYTCCGCRTACGGSAGSGCGCCGTCGAGGAAGCCGAGCGTGCCCGTGTCGAGCAGTTCGCGGCCSGCGCGTTCGAGYGCGGTGAGCGCGRCGCGGGCGAGGCTGCCGCCGAGGCTCACCCGCTTCACACCGAGCGCGAAGAGCTGCGGCGCGGGGATGACGTGCGCGGCGAGGCCGGCCACGATGTTGAGCGGGACCGGGATCTCCGCGGCCAGGCGCCGGATCGTCTCCTCGTCGTTCACGCCCGGGACGAAGACGCAGTCCGCCCCCGCCTGGACATAGCGCTGCGCCCGCGCCACCGTCTCGGCGAAGGGATCGGCCGCGCCGGGGAAGAAATAGGCGTCGGTGCGCGCGTTCAGCACGAACGCGCCGCGCGGCGCCACCGCACGCGCGGCCGCGATCCGCTCAGCCGCCTCCTCCGCGTCGAACAGCAGGCCGTCGGCGGTGTCCTCGAGGTTGCCGCCGACCGCTCCGATCTCGATCGCACGCAGGACCGTGCGCGCGACGTCCTGCGGATCATCGCCGTATCCCGCCTCGAGGTCGGCGGTCACCGGCACGTCGACGGCGGCGACGATCGCCGCGACCTTCTCGAGCATGGTGTCGAGGTCCAGCGCGCCACCGTCCGGCACGCCGAGCGACCACGCGATGCCGGCGCTCGTCGTCGCGATCGCGGGGAAGCCGAGCTGCGCGAGCATTCGCGCGGATCCCGGATCCCACGCGTTCGGCAGCACGAAGCCGCCGCCGTGGTGCAGGGCGAGGAAAGCTGACGCGCGGTCGTCGGTCATGGTGACCTCCAGGTCGGGATCGTGCTCTGGCTCTACTCTGCCGCGTCCGGGGTGCGTCGAGCGAGGCCGCAGGAGGTTCGGAGCACGGTGGAGGCCCCGCCCGGCCGCGAACGTCACGAGCGGCGCAGGGCCGCGCGGGGATGGAAGATCCCCGTGGCGGCACCCAGCACGGCGCCGATCAGGGTGTCGACGATGCGCTCCAGGATCAGATCCCAGGGGATCCCGCCGCCGGCGCCCGCCGTGGAGGTGATGATGAACAGCACGAGCGGCGTGATGAAGACGAGCGCGAGCGCATAGTTGCGCACCACGAAGATCTCGACGGTGAACTGGAGGCCCGCCAGCAGGAACGGCAGCACAATCACCGGGATCGGAAGAGATCCCAGCAGCGCGAAGAGCCCCGCCCCGACGACGGTGCCGAGGAAGCGCTGGCTGCCCCGGATGAAGGCGACCCGCCGGCCGACGTTGACGCCGATCACGGCGATTCCGGCGCACACCGTCCAGTACGCGCGCTGGGGGTCGACGAGCAGCACGCTGAGCAGCGTTCCGGCGATCGCGACGACCGCCACCCGCAGCAGCAGCGCCCGGGCGTCGCGGTCCAGCCGCGGACGACGGGCGATCTGCGTCCGCGGCGGCGGGGCGACGACGCCCCGGGCGCGCGCGATCAGGAAGGCCGCCACGGCGATCACGTAGGCGGTGAGGGCGCCCACGGCGAGCGCGCCGAGGAAGAGCAACGGATCCACGATCCGCCGGCCGCCGGAGATCCCGGTGACGTGCGTGGCGAGCCCGTAGACCAGCACGAAGAACACCGGTCCGGGCGGACCCAGCCGGAAGCCGTAGTGCAACGCGGCGGTGGCGAGCGAGACCACGACCAGGCCGATCGCGGCGGCCGCGGGGTACGGGGCGAGCACTGCGCCGATCGCCGCGCACAGGAGGATCGCGACGCCCACGACGGGCAGCAGACGAAGACGCACGAGCGGGGCGGCGCCGACCAGGTAGATCGCCGTGAAGGCGCCGCTCGCCGCCATCACCCCGACGGCCGGCTGCCCCAGCAGCGTGAACAGGGCCACGGGCAGGAACATCGACAGTGCCGCCTGCAGGGCGACCGGCCATCGACGGCTCGGAGCCGGCGCGAGCGTGAAATGGCTTCGCGCCCACACCCGGATCAGGGCGGTCGGCGGGCGCAAGGACGACGGATCAGGAGAACGCGGATCAGGAGAACGCGGATCGGATCCGGTCATCCGCCCACCTCCTCCCGCACACGGCCGGAAGCCAGACTACGCGCCTCGCTCAGGCGACGCGCGTGAACCTCGGGCCGCTGTATCCGTCGCGCTCGACGCGCTCCTCGAACATGGCGAGCGGGCGCGCCCAGTGGCTGTAGTCGTCGTAGAGCTTGCGGTAGAAGACCAGCTGCTCCTCGGTCTCACTGTGCCGGCCCACCGCGATCACCTCGTAGCGGGCGCCCTTGAAGTGCTGGTAGATCCCTGGTTCGACCGCCATGCCCTGCATCCTCTCCTGTGGTCCGTCCGCCGTCCGCGCGGCGACGCGATCCTGGTGCCGACGTCCGTCGACTCCTCGATCGAAGAGCCTCCCATGCCCGCGGCATCTCCGCGGGCGCCGACAGGCCGCCTCGCTATCATCGAGTGATGGCCGATTCCTCCGCAGCGCCCCGCAGCACCGGCCGCTATCGCAAGGGCATCGCCCGGCGGCAGGAGATCCTCGACAAGGCCATCGAGGTGTTCGCACGCCGCGGATCGCAGAAGACGAGCCTGCGCGCGATCGCGCAGGAGGTCGGCGTCACCCATGCGGCGCTGACGCACTACTTCGGATCCCTCGAGGAGCTGCTGGTCGAGGTCTACCGCGCGTCCGAGAGCGCGACCGACACCGCCCATCCGGTTCCCGCGGACGTCCGCCCCGCGCTGTCGATGCGCACCGCCGCGGAGCGCAACCGCCGCATCCCCGGTCTCGTCCAGCTGTATTCGACGCTGGTGTCGACGGCGCTCGAGGATTCGCACGCCGCCGCGCAGGAGTTCATCACGCAGCGCTTCAGCCGCATCCGCACCGGGATGGCCGCACAGGTGCGGCAGTTGCAGGCCTCGGGTGAGGTGCGCGCCGACCTCGACCCGGATCTCGTCGCCGCCCTCGTCATCGCAGCCTCCGACGGCCTGCAGACGCAGTGGCTGCTCGATGACACCGTCGACCATGAGGCCRCCCTCGAGATGCTGGACCGGCTGCTCTCCCGCGACGACAGCACCGACTGAGCCGGGATCCGGGATCCGGGATCCTGTTTCCCTCCCCGCACCACGTTTCCCTCCCCGCAAACGCGCGAACACGCGAAGGGAAACCTGACCAGGGGAGGGAAACGTTCCTCCCCTGGTCATCACCGCGCGCGGTTCAGAGCGTGGCGACGAAGGGGTCGAAGCCCTCGGGCAGCAGCGGCACAGGAGCCACCGTGCTCTGGACCTCGATGGTCTGCCCGGTGCGAGCCGACTCCTGAGCGGACAGCAGCACGTCCAGCACGTGGAAGCCGAGCTCGCCGGAGGCGACGTGCGGCCGGTTCGCGGCGATCGCGCGCACCATGTCGAGTGCGCCCAGCCCGCGGCCGATCTCGATGTCCTCGTGGGTGATCTCGACCCACTCCTGCTCGAACGACATGCCGTCGCGCAGCACACCGAGAGGCTTCACGTAGGCGATCCGCCCGGCGAACATGTTGGGATCCGGGATCACGATCGTGCCTTCGGTGCCGTGGATCTCGACGATGCCGTGGCGCTCCAGCGCGGAGTCGAAGCTCAGCAGACTCTGCGCCTGGGCGCCCTGCTCGAAGGCCGTGACGATCTGGATCGTCGAGGGCACCTCGACCGGAAACAGGGCTCCGGCGTTCGGGCCCGTGCGGATCTCGCGCTCCTCACGCGCCTTGCTGCCGACCGCCGCGACGCTCGCGACCGGGCCGAGCAGGCTCACGAGTGCCGAGAAGTAGTACGGACCCATGTCGAGCAGCGGGCCGGCGCCCTCGGCGAAGAGGAAGGCGGGGCTGGGGTGCCASAGGTCCGGGCCCTGGGTCTGGAAGGCGGTCTGYGCGAACAGCGGGCGCCCGATCACKCCGCTCTCGATCGCCCGGCGCGCGGCCTGGAAGCCGGGACCGAGCAGGGTGTCGGGAGCGGAGCCGACGCGCAGCCCCGCGGCCTCGGCCTCGCGCAGCAGCTCCGCGGCGCCCTCGCGGTCGAGTCCGAGCGGCTTCTCCGTCCACACGTGCTTGCCCGCGGCGATCGCGGCCCGCGAGACCTCCACGTGCACGGCGGGGATGGTGAGGTTGATCACGAGGGCCACCCCGGGGTGCGCGAGGACGTCCTCGGCGGATCCGAAGGCCGCGACACCGTACTTCTCGGCCTGCGCCTGAGCGCGGTCGAGCAGCAGATCCCCGACGATGAGCACCTCGGTGTCGGGGAACCGTGCGAGGTTCTGCAGGTAGGTGTCGCTGATGACGCCGACGCCGATGACGCCGATCCCCACCGCACTCATCGGGCCAGACCGCCCTCGGTGAGGAAGGCGTAGCTCGCGGCGATGTCCGCGAAGACGTCGCCGGGCGCGTTGTCGTACTCGATGATGGCGTACTGCACCGCCGACGCCCCACGCAGCGCGTCGGCGAGCGGCACATCGCCACTGCCCGCGTGGCGCTGGTCGAGGCTGTCCGAGCCGAACTCGCCGGCGCCCGGGGCGAACGGGTTGCTCTCGGGAGCGATGCCGTCCTTGACGTGCACCGCGACGAGGCGGTCGCCCAGGCGGGAGACGAGGGCGGGGACGTCCTGCCCGCCGACGAGCGCCCAGTACAGGTCGAGCTCGAGCGCGACTCGCGCGTCGGTGAGCGCCACGAAACGCTCGTAAGCGCTCTGACCGTCGAAGTCGGCCACGAACTCCTGTGCGTGGTTGTGATAGCCGACGGCGAGCCCGAAGCCCGCCGCGGTGTCGGCGAGGGCGTTGAGCCGGTCGGCGATCTCGGTGACCCCGTCCAGCGTGAACCAGCGCTCAGGGGCCACGAACGGGTCGATGACGGTGGTCATGCCGAGCTTCGCGGCAGCCTCGAAGACGACTTCGGGGGCCGGCGTGGGGATGGATCCGTCCGGAGTCCACAGCTCGTCGGAGAGCAGCGGCGCGTGCCCGGTGGGCGAGGCGAGGCCCGAGGCATCGAGCGCGGCGCGGATCTCGTCCGGGCGGCGCACGAAGTCGAACGCCTCCACGTTGCGCAGTCCGATGGCGGCGAGCTTGTCGAGCGAGCCCGACATGTCGGCGGAGAACTCCCCCGCGAGTGTGTACAGCTGAACCGAGGTTTCCGGCAGGGCCACGTCGACCTTCCTTCTCTGAGAGGGGACGGGCGCACGCGGCCCGTCCGGTCAGCGTAGCAGAAACCTCCAAGTGGAGGTAATAGGAATTCGCCGGAGTTCGCCACGTCGAATCCCGCTTCGCCCGCGATACCGTGGTCGACAGGGCTTCCGCGGCATGCATGACGGGGGCCCGACCCTCTGCAACGTTGTAGAGTGGCTCGGGACAGGGGGGTGCACATGGCGGTGACGCTGCACGACGTGGCGCGGATCGCCGGCGTCTCCATCAAGACGGTGTCGAACGTCATCAACGACTACCCGCACATCCGCCCCGCCACGAAGCAGCGCGTCGAGGACGCGATCGCCGAGCTGGGCTACACCCCGAACCTCACGGCGCGCAACCTTCGATCGGGACGCACCGGCGCGATCGCGCTCGCTCTGCCCGACCTGGGCCTGGCCTACTTCGCAGAGCTGGCAGCCTCCGTGATCGCCGCCGCGGAGGCCTCGGGGGTCTCGGTGCTGGTGGAGCAGACCGGGGCGGATCCGGCCCGCGAGCGCGAATTGCTGCGCAGCCCCCGCCTGAAGCTGACCGATGGGCTCATTTTCAGTCCCCTGGGCCTCGGCCAGGAGGACGCAGCCGCCCTCCAGGTCCCCTACCCGATGGTGCTGCTCGGCGAGCGCATCTTCGACGGGCCCACCGACCACGTGACGATGCGCAATGTGGAGGCCGCACGGGCGGCGACGGCGTATCTGCTCGCGTCCGGTCGGCGCCGCATCGCGGTGGTCGGCGCACACGAGGGCGAGGTCGTCGGATCCGCCGCACTCCGCCTCCAGGGCTATCGCGAGGCGCTGGAGGAGGCGGGGATCGGGTTCGACGAGGATCTGATCGGGTACACGACGTTCTGGCACCGCGCCAACGGCGCACTCACGATGCGCGACGTGCTCGCGCGCGGCGTGGAGTTCGACGCCGTGTTCGGGCTCAACGACACGCTTGCGCTCGGCGCCATGCGCGTGCTCCAGGAGGCCGGGCGGCGCGTGCCGGACGACGTCGCCGTGATCGGCTTCGACGACCTGGACGAGGCGGAGTACTCGATCCCGTCGCTGACCACGGTCGATCCCGGTCGCGAATGGATCGCGAAGACGGCGGTGGACGCCCTGCTCGAGCGCATCTCGGGCGAGTTGGATCAGGCGCCGCGGCTACTGCTGGCCGACTTCCGGATCCGTGAGCGGGAGTCCGCCCCGGCCTGATCGCGCACCGCGCGGGCGCTTCGTCCGCTGCGGTGCAGGATCGACCGCGACGTGAGGAGGGCGACGGCGAACGCGCCGCCCTCCTCACGCCCGCGCGCTACTGGATGCCCTCGCGGAACAGGCGCCACTGCTGCTGCGCCGATCCGTCCGCGGTCCGCTGCTGCGCGTATGCTCCGTCCGCCGTCGATCCACCCGCGATCTCCAGCGGCTTCCCCGAATTGGCGTTGGTCAGGGTCCAGTAGCCGCCCGACGTGCTCGGCGCCCAGACCTGGGTGGCGTTCCCGGTCGGACCCCATTGGGCGGCGCGCACGCCGTCGGCTGTCTGCGCGCCTGGGATCTCGAGCAGTTTGCCGCTGTTGGCGTTGAGGAGCTGGAGCCCGTTGGGCACCGTGCGCACGTTCCAGACCTGCGTGGCGTTGCCGGTGTCGCCCCACTGCCCCGCCCCTGCCCCATCGGTCGTCAGCGCACTGGCGATCTCGAGGTACTTGCCGCTGGTGCGGCTCGCGATCCGGAACTGGGGATCCAGTCCGCCGGCCTGCGCGAGCTGGATCGCATCGAGCTCGGCGTACGAGGTGCCCTTGGCGAACGCGATGGTGTTGGCGCCGGCGTTCAGCGTGACCGGCATCCGCGCCCATCCGTACCGACCCCAGTTGACGGTCGCCGGGTAGCTCAGCGCCGTCGACGAACCGCCGTTCACACGCACGCCGTGCGTCGATGCCGCGCCGGTGCCGTTGTCGTAGCGCACGTTCATGACGTAGGAGCCCGCGGTCGGCACGTGCACCGTGAAGGTCACCGTGCTGGTGGCGTTGTTGATGTTGCCGACCTTGCCGCCGTTCGAGGCGTCGGGATCGGTCACGAGGGACGTGTCCGAGGTGCGCGCGGCCTTCTCCGCCTCGTACTGCTGGGCGTCGAGCGGGATGGATCCCACCCGGATGTCGTTGTACGTGGTCGCCGGGTTCTCGACGTTCGTCGCCTGGTAGAGCGTGCGCCCATCGACCGAGGAGTCGATGCTCTGCGCGAATCCGCTGAACGTGCCGCCCTCGGCATCGGGTCCGTCGTAGGTGACCGCCATCGGCAGCCGCTCCCAGGGCCCCTCGCCCAGGTTGTAGTTGACGTAGAAGTTCTGCCCGCCGTCGATGGCGCCCGTCGCATCGAGCGACCACTTCGACGCCACGACGACCATGCCCTTCGGCCCTCCCGCGGGCACCCACTTGACGTAGGGCGAGGATCCGATCCCCCGGCCGTTCGCGAGCGCGATCGCCGTGCCGATGCTCGACGTCGGAGCCCAGTTGAGCCCGTCCGGCGAGGTCTTGAAATAGACGGGTGCGGTGTTCTTCGTCTGCGAGGGACGATTCACGACCTCATAGGTGGCGAGGTATCGGCCGTCCGGCAGCTTGGTGACGGTGATCATGCCGGGACGATCCGACTGGTTGGTCGGCGCCGAGACGTTGACGAGGGGTCCCCAGGTCTGGCCGCCGTCGGTCGAGCGCCGGTACGAGACGGCCTGCAGCACGCCGCTGGACTTCTGCCGCTCGTCCGAGAAGTAGGCGGCGAGACCGCCCTGCCCGTCGACGATGAGCGACGGCTCCCACACCGTGCTGGTCGTGGACGCGGGCGAAGGGTCGTAGACGGCGGGGCCGCCCGTGTCGATCGTGCTCAGGTACGACCAGGACAGCCCGTGATCGGCGCTCTTGTACACCACGAGGCGACTGCTCGACCGGTCCTCCGGCATGACCATGCCCGCGAGCAGCAACGTGCCCGCGGCGAGCGATCCGGTCGTCTGCGGCACCTCGTAGAGGAACGGCTGTGCGGTCCTCGTCAGGGTGGGGAACGTGGCGCTGGGCACGACGTCCGTCACGTGCGTCCAGGTGGCGCCGTCATCGGTGCTGCGGTAGATCGGATAGACCTGCGTGCCTCCGACCAGCACCAACTGGTCGAACGTCACGATCTGGGTGCCATTCGCCGTTCCGCTGTTCTTCAGCACGATGTTCTTCGCGTAGGTGGTGCCGGCCGCGCGGCCTCCTTCCGGATTGAAGGAGGTTCCCGCGGCCGGCGAGTACACGAGAGACCCGTTCCCCGTCGTCACCGCCTGTGCGGGTGCGGCGGCGAGCGCTCCGGCGATGAGTGCGGCGGCCGCCGCGATCATCACGATGCGTGCCCGACGTGCGCGGGACCTGTCCCCGAGGGGGGAGATGCTCATGCTCTTTCCTCTCTCCAGCTGACCCGGCCGCGGGCGCGGGCGGGCACGACGATGACCCGCCGTGCGGACTCAGCCGATCAGAACCTCGGCCCAGGACACGGCCGGAAGCGCGAGGCGCAGGATCGAGCCGTCCCGGGTGAACGGCAACGCGGTCAGGGCGACGCGATCGGGGTCGTCGAGCGTGTTCGCCGCGTCGAGGTCGGCGTCGGCGAGCACCCGGGCGGTCACTTCGAGCGCGGACGCGTCGCCGAGCTCCGAGAGGTCGATCGCGAGCTCGGTGGGCGCATCCATGGCGCGGTTCACGGCGTAGACGGCGAACCGGCCCGCTTCCGCGTCGTGCGTGGCGACAGCGTCGACGAGGGCGACCTCGCCGAACCTCTCCGTCGTGTACGTGCCGCTCGTGACGTCGACGTCGAGGGCGACGCCGCGACCGTGCGCCGAGGTGGCGGCGAAGGGGAAGAACGTCGTCTGCCGCCAGGCCGGGCCTCCGGGCTCGGTCATGATCGGCGCGATCACGTTCACCAGCTGGGCGAGCGAGGCGCTCGTGACCCGGTCGGCGTGCTTGAGCAAGGTGATCAGGAGGCTGCCGAACACGACCGCGTCCGAGACCGTGTACACGTCCTCGAGCAACCGTGGCGCGATCGGCCAGTTGTCGACGCCCGCGATCCGGTCGACCTGCTCGAACCGGGTGTTGTACCAGATGTTCCACTCGTCGAACGAGATGTCGATGCTCTTGTCGCTGCCCTTGACGGCCTTCACATGGTCCGCGGTGGCGACGACGCTGCGGATGAAATGGTCCATGTCGACGCCCGAGGCGAGGAAGCTCCCCAGGTCACCCGTGTTCTCGTAGTACGCATGGCAGGAGATGTAGTCCACATCGTCGTAGGCGTGCGTGAGCGTGACCCTCTCCCACTCGCCGAACGTGGGCATCGACGAACTGGACGATCCGCACACCACCAGCTCGAGATCCGGATCCACCATCTTCATGGCCTGGGCGGTCTTGGCCGCGAGCGTCCCGTAGGCCTCCGCGGTGCTGTGCCCGACCTGCCAGGGGCCGTCCATCTCGTTGCCGAGGCACCACATGCGCACGTCGAACGGCTGGGTGCGGCCGTTGGCGATGCGCTGCTCGGCCAGGGCGGTTCCGCTGCGGTGGTTCGCGTACTCGAGGAGCTCGAGGGCTTCGGCGGTGCCGCGGGTGCCCAGGTTGACCGCGAGCATCAGCTCGCTGCCGACCTTGTCGAGCCAGCTCTGGAACTCGTGCAGGCCGATCTCGTTCGTCTCGGTGGAGTGCCAGGCGAGGTCGAGGCGGCGCGGGCGCTCCACCCGCGGACCGACCGAGTCCTCCCACTTGAAGCCGGAGACGAAGTTGCCGCCCGGGTAGCGGATGGCGGAGACGCCGAGCTCCTTCACCAGCTCGATCACATCCGTGCGGAATCCGTCGGCGTCCGCGCTCGGGTGCCCGGGCTCGTAGATGCCGTCGTACACGGCGCGGCCGAGATGCTCCAGGAAGGAGCCGTAGAGGCGGGGAGCCACGGTGCCGATCACGGCGGAGGGACGGAGGGAGAGGCTTGCCTTGTTCATGCGTGCTTCCGTGAGAAGGGTGAGAGGGGTCAGAGCGAGGCCACGTCGGCGGCGAAGCGTCGGAATCGGTCCGCGACGGGATTGGCCGCTCGCAGGAGTCCTGCGGGCGACTCGACGAGGTCGTGCAGCCCCATGGTCAGCAGGTGGTCGGCACGGGGCGCATCGGTGTGGCGCCAGGTCCACTCGTACATGTCGAACAGCGGCCACCAGACGTAGCCGACGACGTCGGCGCCCTCCGCCCGCATGCGGGCGACGAGGCCGAGCGAGTCCTCGAGCCACGCGACACGCTCCTCGACGGATCCGGTCACGCAGGTCTCGGTGACCATGACGGGCGCCCCGTATCGGCGAGCGAAGGACTCGAGCGCTTCCCGGAGCCCGGCGATGCCGCGGTCGATGCTGGGTCGAGGATCGGCGAAACCGCCGCCGTGGTGCACCCCCGCCTCGAACAGCTCGGTCGAGTGGCGCGGGTAGTAGTTGACGCCCATGACGTCGGGCCGCACTGCGTGGGCGCGGAACCACTCCAGCTCCTCATCCGTGACGGCCGAGGCCAGTCGGTCGCGCAGCGGATGGTCAGCATCGACGCGGCCCGTCACCAGATCCTCCACAAGGTGCACCTGGTGACGCAGGCGCTCGGCCTCCGCACGGTGCTCGGGGGCGTCATCGTCGCCGACGAAGCTCACGGCGGCGTCGACGTGCACGAACACGGCACGCTCCCCGACGACCTCGGCGATCGCACGCTGGCTGCGCACGAAGCCGCGCGCGAGGTTCGCGGCGATCCGGGCGAAGCCCTCGGCGCCCTCCAGGTAGGGAGGCCAGTACCCGTACTCGCCGCAGAACAGCGCGTGGATCACCGGCTCGTTCACCGGCGTGTAGTCGAACACTCGGTCGCCGTAGCGCTCCGCGAACCGGCGCGCGTACTCCTCGACGTGGCGCGGGTACGCCGGGTTCGCGAACTGGTCCTCGAGCCAGAGCGGCGTGCCGTAGTGCAGCAGATCCACGATGGGTCGCAGCCCTTGGGCGAGCAGCGCCTCGATCGCGCGATCCGTCCAGGCCCAGTCCCACTCGCCTTCGGCGGGCGCGACGCGATACCAGGGGACGCCCCAGCGCAGCACCGAGGCGCCGACTCCGGCGGCGAGCGCGAAGTCCTCCGCGAAGCGCTCGTAGTGCTCGGTGAGCTCGTATTCGTCGATCGCGCGCTCGCCGGGACGGCTCTGCGGCACGAAGGTGTCCTCGATGCCGAGGCCGAGATGGAGGCGCCCGTCCTGGAACCAGCGGCGCGGTTGCGTCGTCGTCAGTTGCGTCGTCGTCATTTGAGTCCTGTCGTCGCGACGCTCTCGATGAAGCGCCTCTGCATGATGAGGAACATCACGGCCAGCGGGAGCACCGCGATGAGCGCGCCGGCCATCATGGTGCCGTAGGGGATGATCCCGCTCGGACCGGTCAGGAGGGTGAGGCCCGAGGTGATCGTCCCCATCTCCGGCGAAGTCGTGAACACGAGCGGCCAGAGCAGGTCGTTCCAGTTGTTCACGAAGGTGAAGATCGCCAGGGTGAGCATCGCCGGCACCGCGTTGGGCAGCACGATGCTGCGGAAGATCCGGAACTCCCCTGCGCCGTCGATGCGGGCCGCGTTGTCGAGGTCGCGGGGCAGGGAGATGAAGAACTGGCGGAGGAAGAAGATCCCGAACGCGTCGGCGGCGCGGGGGATGATGAGTCCGGCGAACGTGTTCACCCAGCCCAGCTGAGCGACCAGCTGGTAGACCGGGATGAGCGTCGCCTGGAACGGGATCATCAGGCTCGCGACGATCACGACCAGGAGCACCCGGTTGCCGCGGAAGTCGAGACGCGCCAGCGCATAGGCGGCGAGCGAGTCGAAGACGAGGGCGAACACGGTCACCCCGCCTGCGAACAGCAGGCTGTTCAGGAACAGGCGCCCGAAGGGCAGGTCGTGGAAGATGCGGGTGAAGTTGTCGAGCGTCCAGGCGCCCGGCAGCAGCGTCGGCGGGTAGGCGTTGATCTCCGCGGCGGGTTTGAAGGCCGTGAAGACGATGACCAGCACCGGCAGCAGCACGAGAGCAGCCAGCACCAGCACAGCCAGGAACAGCAGCCAGCGCTCAGCGATGCGGCCGAGGCGGCGGCGGGGAGCACGTGCCTGAGATCCGGACACGGTGGCGACGCGGGTGGCGGATGCGGTGTGCGCGGTCATCAGAGGTTGTCCTTCTCTCGGCGCCCGAAGAATCGGAACTGCACCAGGCTGAGGATCAGGGTCGCTGCGAGGAGGACGTACGACAACGCGGTCGCGCCGCCGAGGTCGAGCTTCTTGAAGCCCTCCTGATAGATCTCCATCACGACCGTCTGCGTCGAGCGGTAGGGGCCTCCCCCGGTCATCACGTAGATCTGGTCGAAGGCCTGAAGAGCGGCGATCATGGCGAACGTCACGACGAACGCGAGGGTGTTGCTGAGTTGCGGGAGGGTCACGTTGGTGAATCGCCGCCAGGCGCCCGCGCCGTCGATCTTGGCGGCCTCGTACAGCGATTCGGGGATCTCCTGCAGGCCGGCGATGAAGATGACCATGTAGAAGCCGAAGCTCTTCCAGATCRCGACGAGCACGACGGCCGGCATCGCGAGGGTCGGATCCTGAAGGACATTGCCGAGCTGGACGCCGATCGAACGCAACCAATGATTGAGGAGACCGACCTGCGGATCCAGCAGGTAGGTCCATGCGAACGCCGCGACGGCGAGGGAGACGATGAACGGGAGGAAGAAGGCGGTGCGGAAGAAGCCCCGGCCGATGAGCCCCCTGTTGCCGAGGAGCAGGGCCAGCAGAAGCGCTGCGACCAGCGCCGTCGGAGTGAACAGCACGGTGTAGAAGGCCGTATTGCCCAGCGACGACAGGATGCGCGGATCCGTGAAGACGCGCACGTAGTTCTCGAGGCCGACCCACTCCTCGACTCCGAAGCCGCTCGCGTTCGTGAACGACAGGCGGAGAGCGGACAGCATCGGCCAGCCGACGAAGGCGATGAGGACGACGAGCGCGGGGAGCAGGAAGAGGAGTGCGATCGGGCTGCGCCGCGCAGTCCGGGGGCGGCCGCCGAGCGGAGCCGGCGGACGGTAGGCGCGTCTGCGCACGACGGGGCGGGTGGGAGAGGTCATGATCGCTTTCGTGGGCCGGACGGCCGCCCGCGGGCGGCCGTCCGGAGTGGGTCATTTGC
>NZ_JBFTQL010000050.1:0-15872 GCF_056398985.1 Microbacterium sp. 01T413_2 | reverse complement strand
GTCAAATGCCAATTTATTCCTCGTCCAGTCCTTTTTGGGCTGGTTGAGAAATTCCTTTGGATCAAAGACCAACCCTTTGGGGTTGGCATTCGGATGAAGTCAGCAATGATGTCATCTCTTTGGTCAGTTTCAAACTCGCAGGTGCCTGGTTTTCCCCGGGTGTCCTGTTTTTTTTCTTTTACGGAGAGTTTGATCCTGGCTCAGGATGAACGCTGGCGGCGTGCTTAACACATGCAAGTCGAACGATGAAGCCYAGCTTGCTGGGTGGATTAGTGGCGAACGGGTGAGTAACACGTGAGCAACCTGCCCCTCACTCTGGGATAAGCGCTGGAAACGGCGTCTAATACTGGATACGAGTCGCAACCGCATGGTTAGTGACTGGAAAGATTTTTTGGTGGGGGATGGGCTCGCGGCCTATCAGCTTGTTGGTGAGGTAATGGCTCACCAAGGCGTCGACGGGTAGCCGGCCTGAGAGGGTGACCGGCCACACTGGGACTGAGACACGGCCCAGACTCCTACGGGAGGCAGCAGTGGGGAATATTGCACAATGGGCGGAAGCCTGATGCAGCAACGCCGCGTGAGGGATGACGGCCTTCGGGTTGTAAACCTCTTTTAGCAGGGAAGAAGCGAAAGTGACGGTACCTGCAGAAAAAGCACCGGCTAACTACGTGCCAGCAGCCGCGGTAATACGTAGGGTGCAAGCGTTATCCGGAATTATTGGGCGTAAAGAGCTCGTAGGCGGTTTGTCGCGTCTGCTGTGAAATCCCGAGGCTCAACCTCGGGCCTGCAGTGGGTACGGGCAGACTAGAGTGCGGTAGGGGAGATTGGAATTCCTGGTGTAGCGGTGGAATGCGCAGATATCAGGAGGAACACCGATGGCGAAGGCAGATCTCTGGGCCGTAACTGACGCTGAGGAGCGAAAGGGTGGGGAGCAAACAGGCTTAGATACCCTGGTAGTCCACCCCGTAAACGTTGGGAACTAGTTGTGGGGTCCTTTCCACGGATTCCGTGACGCAGCTAACGCATTAAGTTCCCCGCCTGGGGAGTACGGCCGCAAGGCTAAAACTCAAAGGAATTGACGGGGACCCGCACAAGCGGCGGAGCATGCGGATTAATTCGATGCAACGCGAAGAACCTTACCAAGGCTTGACATACACGAGAACGGGCCAGAAATGGTCAACTCTTTGGACACTCGTGAACAGGTGGTGCATGGTTGTCGTCAGCTCGTGTCGTGAGATGTTGGGTTAAGTCCCGCAACGAGCGCAACCCTCGTTCTATGTTGCCAGCACGTAATGGTGGGAACTCATGGGATACTGCCGGGGTCAACTCGGAGGAAGGTGGGGATGACGTCAAATCATCATGCCCCTTATGTCTTGGGCTTCACGCATGCTACAATGGCCGGTACAAAGGGCTGCAATACCGTGAGGTGGAGCGAATCCCAAAAAGCCGGTCCCAGTTCGGATTGAGGTCTGCAACTCGACCTCATGAAGTCGGAGTCGCTAGTAATCGCAGATCAGCAACGCTGCGGTGAATACGTTCCCGGGTCTTGTACACACCGCCCGTCAAGTCATGAAAGTCGGTAACACCTGAAGCCGGTGGCCTAACCCTTGTGGAGGGAGCCGTCGAAGGTGGGATCGGTAATTAGGACTAAGTCGTAACAAGGTAGCCGTACCGGAAGGTGCGGCTGGATCACCTCCTTTCTAAGGAGCATCTGGAGGCYTCGGCCTTCCAGGCGCCGGATCGAGACGAATGTTCTCGCCGGTTAGCTCATGGGTGGAACATTTGACATGGCATCAGCGCAGCTGATCCTCGTTAGTACGTCGGGCCTTCGGGTCTGGTGGGAACGTGGGGATGGGTGAGCGGGGTGCCTGCACGCTGTTGGGTCCTGAGGGACCGGGTGTGGGAACACATGCGGTTTTTCTGGCCTTCTTATGCTCACCTTGTGGTGGGTGTTTGGGGGACCGCCCGTACTTTGAGAACTACACAGTGGACGCGAGCATCTTCAACATGACCCTTTGGGGTTGTGTTGTTTTGATGATCTTAAAGATCATTAGTCAATTTCGAACTGGATCCTTCGGGGTCTGGTTTCCGATTCTTGATGAACTCATGTGATTTCAAGTCTTTAAGAGCAAACGGTGGATGCCTTGGCATCTGGAGCCGAAGAAGGACGTAGCAATCTGCGATAAGCCTCGGGGAACTGATAAGCGAGTTTTGATCCGAGGGTGTCCGAATGGGGAAACCCCGCTGGGCGGCGTGCCGACCTAGTGACTCCCGCCTGAATATATAGGGCGGGTAGAGGGAACGTGGGGAAGTGAAACATCTCAGTACCCACAGGAAGAGAAAACAACATGTGATTCCGTGAGTAGTGGCGAGCGAAAGCGGATGAGGCTAAACCGGGTGTGTGTGATAGCCGGCAGGCGTTGCATGCTCGGGGTTGTGGGACTTTTTGGATTGTTCTGCCGAACTTTCAGCGTTACAAGCAGGTATAGACGAACGGTTTTGAATGGCCGGTCATAGAGGGTGCGAACCCCGTAGTCGAAATGCCTGGCTTGGCGTGAAGAGTATCCCAAGTAGCACGGGGCCCGAGAAATCCCGTGTGAATCTGTCAGGACCACCTGATAAGCCTAAATACTCCCAGATGACCGATAGCGGACAAGTACCGTGAGGGAAAGGTGAAAAGTACCCCGGGAGGGGAGTGAAATAGTACCTGAAACCGTTTGCTTACAAACCGTTGGAGCCTCCTTAGTAGGGGTGACAGCGTGCCTTTTGAAGAATGAGCCTGCGAGTTAGCGATACGTGGCGAGGTTAACCCGTGTGGGGTAGCCGTAGCGAAAGCGAGTCTGAATAGGGCGATTCAGTCGCGTGTCCTAGACCCGAAGCGAAGTGATCTATCCATGGCCAGGCTGAAGCGACGGTAAGACGTCGTGGAGGGCCGAACCCACTTAGGTTGAAAACTGAGGGGATGAGCTGTGGATAGGGGTGAAAGGCCAATCAAACTTCGTGATAGCTGGTTCTCTCCGAAATGCATTTAGGTGCAGCGTTGCGTGTTTCTTGCCGGAGGTAGAGCTACTGGATGGCCGATGGGCCCTACAAGGTTACTGACGTCAGCCAAACTCCGAATGCCGGTAAGTGAGAGCGCAGCAGTGAGACTGTGGGGGATAAGCTTCATAGTCGAGAGGGAAACAACCCAGACCACCATCTAAGGTCCCTAAGCGCGTGCTAAGTGGGAAAGGATGTGGAGTTGCTGTGACAACCAGGAGGTTGGCTTAGAAGCAGCCACCCTTGAAAGAGTGCGTAATAGCTCACTGGTCAAGTGATTCCGCGCCGACAATGTAACGGGGCTCAAGCACGCCACCGAAGTTGTGGCATTGACATTTATGGTAGGCCTTCGTGGTCCAGCCGTGTTGATGGGTAGGAGAGCGTCGTGTGGCGAGTGAAGCGGCGGAGTGATCCAGCCGTGGACGCTACACGAGTGAGAATGCAGGCATGAGTAGCGAAAGACGTGTGAGAAACACGTCCTCCGGAAGACCAAGGGTTCCAGGGTCAAGCTAATCTTCCCTGGGTAAGTCGGGACCTAAGGCGAGGCCGACAGGCGTAGTCGATGGACAACGGGTTGATATTCCCGTACCGGCGAAGAACCGCCCACATGAAATCAGGAGTGCTAAGCATCCCAAGACGCGTGGATCCCTTCGGGGACGATCGTGAGGCGGCATGCGACCCCATCTGGTGGAGTGAGCGTATTAACAGGTGTGACGCAGGAAGGTAGCCCAGCCAGGCGATGGTTGTCCTGGTGCAAGTGCGTAGGCCGAGAGATAGGCAAATCCGTCTCTCATGAAGGCTGAGACACGATGCGGATGAAAAGTGGGTGATCCTATGCTGCCAAGAAAAGCATCGACGCGAGGTTCTAGCCGCCCGTACCCCAAACCGACTCAGGTGGTCAGGTAGAGAATACCAAGGAGATCGAGAGAATCGTGGTTAAGGAACTCGGCAAAATGCCCCCGTAACTTCGGGAGAAGGGGGGCCACCCGCTTATACGGATTTACTCCGAAAAGGGTGTGGTGGCCGCAGAGACTAGTGGGTAGCGACTGTTTACTAAAAACACAGGTCCGTGCTAAGTCGCAAGACGATGTATACGGACTGACGCCTGCCCGGTGCTGGAAGGTTAAGAGGACCGGTTAGCCGTAAGGCGAAGCTGAGAATTTAAGCCCCAGTAAACGGCGGTGGTAACTATAACCATCCTAAGGTAGCGAAATTCCTTGTCGGGTAAGTTCCGACCTGCACGAATGGCGTAACGACTTCCCAACTGTCTCAACCGCGAACTCGGCGAAATTGCATTACGAGTAAAGATGCTCGTTACGCGCAGCAGGACGGAAAGACCCCGTGACCTTTACTACAGCTTGGTATTGGTGTTCGGTGTGGCTTGTGTAGGATAGGTGGGAGACTTTGAAGCGTGGACGCCAGTTCATGTGGAGTCATTGTTGAAATACCACTCTGGTCACTCTGGATATCTAACTTCGAACCGTAATCCGGTTCAGGGACAGTGCCTGGTGGGTAGTTTAACTGGGGCGGTTGCCTCCCAAAAAGTAACGGAGGCGCCCAAAGGTTCCCTCAACCTGGTTGGTAATCAGGTGTCGAGTGTAAGTGCACAAGGGAGCTTGACTGTGAGACTGACAGGTCGAGCAGGGACGAAAGTCGGGACTAGTGATCCGGCAGTGGCTTGTGGAAGCGCTGTCGCTCAACGGATAAAAGGTACCTCGGGGATAACAGGCTGATCTTGCCCAAGAGTCCATATCGACGGCAWGGTTTGGCACCTCGATGTCGGCTCRTCGCATCCTGGGGCTGGAGTAGGTCCCAAGGGTTGGGCTGTTCGCCCATTAAAGCGGTACGCGAGCTGGGTTYAGAACGTCGTGAGACAGTTCGGTCCCTATCCGCTGCGCGCGTAGGAAGTTTGAGAGGATCTGACCCTAGTACGAGAGGACCGGGTTGGACGAACCTCTGGTGTGCCAGTTGTTCCGCCAGGAGCACCGCTGGTTAGCTACGTTCGGGATGGATAACCGCTGAAAGCATCTAAGCGGGAAGCCGGCCTCAAGATGAGACTTCCATACCTTCGGGTGAGAGGCTCCCAGCCAGACTACTGGGTTGATAGGCCAGATGTGGAAGCGTGGTAACACGTGCAGCTGACTGGTACTAATAAGCCGATGACTTGATAACACACCGTTCTTGGTGCTTGCGTCCACTTTGTGGTTCTCGACGTACGGTCGAAACCGCGAACATATAACAAACATTACGTTTGTGCTTGTTCGAGACACGTCAATAGTGTTTCGGCGGCCATAGCGTGAGGGAAACGCCCGGTCACATTCCGAACCCGGAAGCTAAGCCTCACAGCGCCGATGGTACTGCAGGGGGGACCCTGTGGGAGAGTAGGACACCGCCGGACTTCCTTTAACAGAAAGGCCACCCAACGCAGGGTGGCCTTTCTGCGTTAACATGCTCGACGGAAGGAGTCCCGACATGGCCGAAGATGGCAAGCCCTCGCGCGACCGCAAGGATGACGACGCGAGGCAGCCTCGCCGCTATGTCGATGGAGACCGTTCCGAGCGCTCTTTCCGTCAAGGCCCTGCCCGCGGCGATCGTCCGCAGCGCAATGACGGGGACCGTCCGCGCCGTGAGGGCGACCGTCCGTCTCGTAGTGGCGGGGATGACCGTCCGCGTCGTGACGGCGACCGCTCCTTCGGAGCTTCCGCAGGCCGCACCGACCGCCCGCGCCGTGAGGGCGACCGTCCGTACCGCGCTGGTGGGGATGATCGTCCGCGTCGCGATGGTGACCGTCCGTTCCGTGGTGGCGATGACCGACCGCGTCGTGACGGCGACCGCCCGTTCCGGGGCTCGGCCGATCGCACGGATCGTCCTCGCGGTGACGGTGACCGACCTTATCGCTCTGGTGGGGACGAGCGACCTCGCCGGGATGGGGATCGTCCCTCTCGGGGTTCCGCCGACCGCACCGATAGGCCGTTCCGCGCTGGCGACGACCGACCGCGCCGCGACGGCGACCGTCCGTACCGGGGCTCTTCGGATCGCACGGATCGCCCTCGTCGTGACGGTGACCGTCCGTACCGGGGCTCGGCCGATCGCACGGATCGTCCTCGCCGTGACGGTGACCGACCTTATCGCTCTGGTGGGGACGACCGTCCGCGTCGTGACGGTGACCGTCCGTTCCGTGGCGGCGTCGATCGT
The DNA here is from genome assembly GCF_056398985.1 of Microbacterium sp. 01T413_2. Classification (NCBI taxonomy): domain Bacteria; kingdom Bacillati; phylum Actinomycetota; class Actinomycetes; order Micrococcales; family Microbacteriaceae; genus Microbacterium; species Microbacterium sp. 01T413_2. Next base: position 9,638 of record NZ_JBFTQL010000050.1, on the reverse strand, counting down.
CCGCGTCGCGATGGTGATCGTCCGTTCCGCAGTGGTGGGGATGATCGACCGCGTCGTGACGGTGACCGTCCGTACCGTGGCGGCGACGACCGTCCGCGCCGGGACAGTGACCGCCCCCGTCGTGACACGTATGCGGCAGACCGCCCGCGCGACCCCGAGATTCCCGATGACGTCACGGCCCGCGATCTGCATCCTTCGGCCCGCAACGAGCTGAAGACCCTCAGCAAGGAGAACGCCGAGCAGGTTGCGCGTCATCTCGCCATGGCGGCCCAGCTCATCAACGAGGATCCCGAGCGTGCGCACCTGCATGCGCTGGCGGCCTCCCGTCGCGCCGGCCGCGTCGCGGTGGTCCGCGAGTCGGTGGCGATCACGGCCTACGCCATGGGCGACTTCGCCCTGGCGCTGCGAGAGCTGCGCACCTACCGTCGCATCTCCGGGAGCGATGACCAGATCGCACTCATCGTCGACAGCGAGCGCGGCATGGGGCGTCCTGACCGCGCGCTGGAAGAGGCGCGTTCCGTCGACCGCGCGGCCCTGCCGACCGCGACCCGCGTGGCGCTGGCGATCGCGATGTCGGGAGCACGCCTGGACCGCGGGGAGACGGAGCTGGCACTCGGCGAACTCGAGATCCCCGAGCTCAACCCCGACCTCGCGTTCGACTGGAGCCCTGCGCTCTTCGCCGCTCGTGCCGCGGTGCTCGAGGACCTCGGTCGCCTCGAGGAGGCGTCATTCTGGCAGGAGCGTGCCGAAGTGGCGTCGGCGGCCCTGGGGCATGGCGACGACGAGGAGCTCATCATCGAGGACGCCTACGAAGACCTCGCCGACGAACCAGAGAGCATCGAGTTCGACGGAGACGAGCCTGTCGAGGCCGAGCACATCGAGGCCGAGAGCGCCGACTCGGATGGCGCCGAGCCCGCAAGCACGGAGCCGGGCGAGGCAGAGCAGCCGGAGGACGCGGAGCGATCCGAGTGAGCCTGTTCTCCCGGGAGAAGCGCACGCCGCTGACCGACGTCGACGTGGTGCTCGCCGATCTCGACGGCGTGGTCTATGCCGGCGCCGGCGCGATCCCGCACGCGATCGACAGCCTCAAGAAGGTCGAGGCATCCCGTCGCCTCGGGTACATCACGAACAACGCCTCGCGCACCGACGCGTCGGTCGCCGCACACCTGACGGAGCTCGGCCTGTCCGTCGCCCCGGACGAGGTCGTCACCAGTCCGCAGGCCGCGATGCGCCTCGTCAGTGGCCTCATCCCTGCCGGATCCGCGATCCTTGTCATCGGAGGAGAGGGGCTCGTCGACGAGGTGCACAAGGCCGGGTTCCGGGTCACCCGCAGCGCCGACGACTCGCCGGCTGCCGTGGTCCAGGGCTTTGCGCCCGAGGTGGGCTGGAAGGACCTGGCGGAAGCCGCGTTCGCCCTGAAGCTCCCCGAGGACGAGGGCGGGATCCCCTGGATCGCGACGAACACGGACTGGACGATTCCGCAGTCGCGCGGCGTCGCACCCGGCAACGGAACGCTGGTGTCGGCCGTGCACACGGCGATCGGTCGCCTTGCGACCGTGGCGGGTAAGCCCGAGACGCCGATCTTCGAGGAGGCTGTCGCGCGGTTCGATGCGAAGCATCCGCTGTTCATCGGCGACCGTCTCGACACGGACATCGCCGGGGCGTCCCGCGCGGGCATCGAGTCGGTCCTGGTGCTCACAGGCATCGACCGCCCCAAGCATCTTCTGGCTGCCGCCGAGGGATCGCGTCCGACCTACATCCTCGGCGATCTGCGCGAACTGGACGAACCGTACCCGCAGACGCAGTTCAAGGGCGACACCGTCACCGTGCGGGGCGCGTCCGTCCGCGTCGTCGGCCCGGACGTCACGATCCTCAGCGAGGGCGACCGCCCGATCGACCTCGTGCGCGCTGGCGCTGAGGCGATCTGGCGCACCGGCCGGCAGATCTTCGGCTTCCGCGTGCCCGAACGCCTGTACGCARATCCGTTCCACCGCCCGTAATCCGTCGGAACGTCGCCGTCTCGCCGTAGGCTGAGAGGGTGAGCGAGAACACGGAACCGGATCCTTCGGACGGACTCTGGAGTCGGCTGCGCCTGATCGAAGGGCAGCCGCTGGATTCTCGCGCCGCCGCTTACCAGACTCTGCACGACGACCTGGCACGTCGGCTGGAGAGCGCGCCGCGCGTCGCCGCGTCCGCGCAACCGGGCCCCGACCGCGGATGACAGCCCGACTGGATGCCGCACTCGCAGAGCGCGGTCTCGCGCGGTCTCGCACGCACGCGGCCACGCTCATCGATGGCGGTCTCGTCACCGTGAACGGGAAACCCGTGGTCAAGGCGTCCGCCAAGGTCGAAGACGGCGACGTGATCGATGTGGCCGGGGCCGATCATTACGTCAGCCGCGGCGCGCACAAGCTCATCGCCGCGCTGGACGGATTCGGCCTCGATCCTTCCGGATCCGTCGCCCTGGACATGGGTGCGTCCACCGGCGGCTTCACCCAGGTCCTGCGTGAGCGCGGGGCACGGCGGGTCCTCGCCGTCGACGTGGGGCATGAGCAGCTCGCGGCGTCGGTCCGGGCGGACCCTGGCGTGATCGCCGTGGAGGGGTTCAACGTCCGCCACATGGATGCGGAGGCGTTGGCCGCCGCGACGGGGGAGAGCTTGAGGCCGTCCCTCGTGGTCGGTGACCTGTCCTTCATCTCCCTGACGCTCGTGCTCCCCGCGATCGCGATCACGGCCGCGCCCGAGGCGGACGTCGTGCTGCTCATCAAGCCCCAGTTCGAGGTGGGGCGCACGGCGGTGCGAGGCGGGCTCGTGACCAACCCGACGATCCGTGCCGACGCGGTGGCCCGTGTGCTGTGGAGCGCGTGGGATCAGGGGTTCGGCGTCCGCGGTCTGCTGCCGTCGCCGATTCTCGGCACGCATGGCAACGTCGAGTACCTGGTGCATCTGCGAGCGGGGGATCGTTCCCGCGGCTCGGAAGGCAATCCGACAGAATGGATGAGCACGATCGACGAGATGGCAGGAGGCCGATGAACGAGCGCAGGATCCTTGTCGTCGCACACGCACGCCGCGATGAGACCGTGCAAGCCGCCCGACGGGTCGTCTCCGCGCTCCGTGGCGCGGGGGCCCGACCGGTGATGTCGGCGGACGACCGTGCCGAGCTGACGGCCGAGGACGAGTTCTTCGCCGACCTCGACGTGCTCGGATCGGACATCCCGGTCGAGGACATCGAGCTCGCCATCGTGCTGGGCGGTGACGGCACCATCCTGCGTGCGGCCGAGCTCGTGCGCGACGGCACCGCACCCATCCTCGGCATCAACATGGGCCACGTCGGCTTCCTCGCCGAGATTGAGCGCGACGACATGGACGCCGCCGTGGCGCGCGTCATCGACCGCGACTACTCCGTGGAGGAGCGCATGGCGCTCGCCGTGCGCGTGAAGGACGCCGATGGATCCGTCGTCTACAGCACCTGGGCGCTGAACGAGGCGACGGTGGAGAAGGCGAGTCGCGAGCGGATGATCGAGGTGGTCGTCGAGATCGACGGGCGCCCGCTGACGAGCTTCGGCTGCGACGGCATGGTCGTGTCCACTCCGACGGGGGCGACCGCATACAACTTCTCGGCGGGCGGACCGGTGATCTGGCCGGGTGTCGAAGCCATCGCCGTGGTGCCGCTGTCGGCCCATGCCCTGTTCGCGCGACCGCTCGTGGTCGCACCCGGCGCACCCGTCGCGATCGAGCTGCTGGACCGCAACGACGGCACCGCGATCCTCTGGTGCGATGGGCGGCGTTCGCACGAGCTTCCGCGCGGCGCGCGCGTCATCGTACGCCGGTCCTCGCGTCCGGTGCGCCTGGCGCGGCTGCACCCGAGCGTGTTCACGGACCGGCTGGTGCGCAAGTTCCAGCTGCCGGTCTCCGGCTGGAGGGGATCCGAGTCGTGATCGAGGAGATGCGCCTGCGGGATCTCGGAGTCATCGCCGAGGCGGTGCTGCAGATCGGGCCGGGATTCACCGCGATCACCGGTGAGACCGGCGCCGGCAAGACCATGGTCGTGACGGGTCTCGGACTCCTGTTGGGAGCCAGGGCGGACTCCGGCGCCGTCCGCGCGGGCGCGGCGCAGGCCTCCGTCGCCGGAGTGTGGATCGTGCCGACGAGGGGATCCGTCGCGGACACCGTCGCCGATGCCGGAGGTGAGCTCGAACCCTACGACGACGAGCGCGGCGAGCTGTACGTCTCGCGCACGCTCAGCGCCGAGGGGCGCAGCCGCGCGAGCGTCGGCGGGCGCGCGGCCCCGGCCGGGGTGCTGGCCGACCTCGCAGACGATCTGGTCGTCGTGCACGGGCAGTCCGAACAGCTGCGCCTGCGGTCCGCCGCCGCGCAACGAGACGCGCTGGACCGCTTCGGCGGATCCGCGATCGCGGTCGTCAGGACCGAGTACGCGGCCGCCTGGGAGCGCTGGCGCACCCTGTCGGCCCAGCTCGAGGAGATCAGCGGCAACCAGGAGCGGCGTCGGAGGGAGGCCGAGGACCTTCGCGAAGCGCTGGCGCTCATCGAGGCCACCGATCCACAGCCGGGGGAGGACGACGCGCTCGCCGAGCGCGCCGAGCGCCTCGCGAACGCCGAGGAGCTGCGCCAGTCCGCGGCCCTCGCCCGGGCGGCGCTGTCGGACGAGGACGGCGACAACGACATCACGACGCTGGCAGCCGAAGCACGGCGTGCGCTGGAGCGAGCGGGCGATCCCGAGCTCACGTCGATCGCCGAGAGCATCGCCGAGATCGGCTACCGCGCCGCCGATATCGCTGCGCAGCTGAGCGGCTACCTCGCCGATCTCGACGAGTCCGGGCCGCATGAGCTGGCGGCGGTCGAGGAGCGCAGAGCGGCTCTCGCAGGCCTCGTCCGCGCCCATGGGACGCTCGACGCCGCACTGGACCTGTGGAACACCGGATCCGCGCGGCTCGCCGAGCTCGATGACGACTCCGACCACATCGAACGGCTCACAGTCCAGCGCGACGCCGCCCGCGCGGCCCTCGACGAGGCGGCCGCGGCGCTCACGGCGACGCGCACGGAGGCCGCCGGCCGGCTCGGTGCCGCCGTGACCGAGGAGCTGCATGCCCTCGCCATGCCGGATGCCCGTCTCGTCGTCGCGGTCACCGAGGGAGCCGAGAGCGCGCACGGCCGCGACGACGTCGCCATCCTGCTCGCCCCGCATCCCGGGGCGGATCCGCGATCCGTCGCGAAGGGCGCCTCGGGCGGCGAGCTGTCGCGTGTGATGCTCGCGATCGAGGTCGTCATCGCCGGCACGGATCCGGTCCCGACCTTCGTGTTCGACGAGGTCGACGCCGGCATCGGCGGTGCCGCGGCAATCGAGGTGGGCCGGCGCCTGGCACGCTTGGCGCGCACCTCGCAGGTCATCGCCGTCACGCACCTCGCCCAGGTGGCGGCCTTCGCGAACAATCACCTGAGCGTCGTGAAGGCGAACGACGGACAGGTCACGGCCTCCAGCGTCCGTCGCCTCGACGGCGAGGATCGCGAGGCCGAGATGGCGCGGCTGCTGTCCGGTCTCGCCGATTCGGGCGCCGCCCTCGAGCACGCGCGCGAACTGCTCGCGCTGCGGGAGGACTGAGCCCGAGGTCTTTGCGGAGGACGCGCCGGCAGGTCAGCGCAGGTCGCGCACCGAGTCGCGCACGATTACCGGCATCGGCAGGAGTTCGTGCGCCAGATCGCGCTCGCCGAGCAGCATCTCCACGCCGACTCGCGCCATCTGCTCGTAGGGGAGCCGTGCGGTGGTGAGACCTGGACGGACCAGCGAGGCCAGATCCTCGTCGTCGAACGACACGATGGAGATGTCCGCGGGGATGCGCAGGCCGCGCTCGCTCAGCGCCTGATAGATGCCGAAGGCGACACCGTCCGTGGCCGCGATGATCGCGGTCAGGTCCGTGTGGGCGTCCAGCATCCGCTGGGTCTGCACGAAACCGTCGGCCGTCGTCCAGTTCTCGAGGACGACCTCGACCGGACCGGTGATGCCGCGCTCGGCGAAGGCGTCCCGCATGCCGTCGAGGCGCCGCGCGATGGTGACGGACCGACGCGGATCGCTCGCGACATGCGGGATGTCGCCGACGAAGCCGACGCGTGTATGGCCGGCATCCAGCAGCACTGAGGCCATCGCATGGCCCGCGGCGTACTCGTCCGGCAGGACGCTGGGCAGGTCATCAGGCGTGCGACCGTTGACGATGACGACGGGGATGCCGCGCGGAGCCGCCGGCACATCGACCATGCGCGCGGCCATCAGGCCGACGATCACGCCGTCGACGCGGCGATCGATGAGCTCGTCGAAGGCAGCGGCCAGCTGCGTGGGGTCATCCCCGGTCTCGGCGATGAGCACGGTGTGGTCCAGCTCCTTCGCGGCGCGCAGGGTCCCGCGCACCATCGCCGACGCGAAACGGGTGATCGTGACCTGATCCGAGATGAAACCGATCGAGCGGGTCTTCCCCGAGCGCAGGCTCTGCGCCGCCGGGTTCGGCTTGTAGCCGAGCTGCGCCGCGGCGGTGCGCACCCGTTCGACCGCATCCTCGGACAGTCGGGAAGGACGGTCGTTGAGGATGAGGCTGACCGCGGTCTTGGACAGACCGGACAGCCGTGCGACGTCCGCCAGCGTCGGTCTCGGTGCGGTGGACATCGGCGGCCTCCTCTCCTTCGCGTTCCTCTAACCTAGCCGATCCGCCACATTTGGTGAATTAATTTATCAACGTCTGTTGCGGACCACCCACGGCAGGTGTTACCGTCGGATAAATCGGTTCACCACCCGTTGATCTGCGCAGGATTGCGCAAAGCCGATTCACTCTCAGAGAGGAGAAGTTGATGGCACGCGAGTTCGGACCTGTCATGGGACGACGTGATCTTCTGCGGCTCGGAGGCTATGGCCTCGCAAGCGCCGCCCTGCTGGGCATGGGGGCGGGCCTGACGGGCTGCGCACCTTCAGGGGGCGGTTCGAGCACCGGCACCCTGACCATGCTGTACTTCGGTGATCAGAAGTCGGCGACCACCCTGCAGAACGCCCTCCAACCCAAGGTCAAGAAGATCGACAAGGACCTTTCGCTGAAGGTCAGTGCGATCAACGGCAAGGACTGGAACGACTTCCTCGCCAAGGTGCTCACCCTGATCGCTTCGGGACAGGCTCCCGACATCGTGAGCGTCGCGACGGAGGGCTTGCAGCTCATGGTCGGCAAGAAGCTCATCACGCCGCTGGACAGCTATGTCACCAAGGACATGTCGACCCTGAAGTCGAGCTACTTCAACGACATCCACCCGGCGCTCATCGAGGCCATGATGGTCGACGGGCACCTCTACAACATGCCCGACAGCTTCAACGCCGGCAGCATGTTCTACAACTCCGACGTGCTGCAGAAGGCGGGGGCCTCGGCGCCGGCCGCGGGCTGGACGATGGACGACTTCCACTCCACCGCCGAGAAGATCTCGAAGCTCGGCGGCGACATCCTTCCCTTCGACTGGGTGGTGCGCCTCTGGGGCAGCTGGACGTCTTTCCTCTACGCCAACAACGGGAACCTCATCGAAGAGGGCAAGTACGGCGGCGGGGACTGGCTCTGGAGCAAGGCCTACGAGGCGGGCGACAAGAGCATCCAAGGACGCCAGGGCGGATGGAAATGGGGCGCGCCGACGGCGAACTCCGACGCCGCGATCGAGGCGCTGCAGTACGTCATCGACCTGCAAAAGGCCGGCTACTCGCCCTCACCCGACGTGGGCGGCGGCGGCACCCTCCAGGGGCTGTTCTCGTCCGGCCGCATCGGCATGACGATCGGCGGAGGGTTCTGGGCGGGCGGTCTGCACAACGCGGGCATGAAGGACGGCAGCTTCGAAGTGCAGGCGTTCCCGACCTGGAAGAGCAACAAGTCGCTGTTCGGCACCGGCGGGTACTCGATCTTCGAATCGTCCAAGAAGAAGGACGCCGCCTGGGAGGTCATCAAGATGATGATCGAGGCGGAGACCTTCGACATCATGTTCCCGGGCAACATCACCACGACAGGGCGCAAGTCGCTGATGACCGCGGAGCGGTACGCGAGCACGGGCCCGAAGAACTGGCAGGTCTTCTACGACCAGCTCGACGGCTCCGTCCCCATCTCGGCGCCGTCGTACTACAACGCGCTCGCGACCTCCCTCAACCAGCGCACGACGGAGGCCATCTCCTCGGGGAATGCGAAGGCGGCGCTCGACGCGATGCAGTCCGACCTCGAGAAGGTGGCGAAGGGCAGCTGATGTCCGCGACCACCTCCATTCCGCACGCAGCACTGCGTGTGTCGCCGGGCGAGGTGAAGCCTCCCCGGGCCGTCCGCCGCCCTGGTGCGCGCCGGGCGGCCCGGCGGGAGGGGATGTTCGGCTACGCGATGATCGCGCTGTCGATGCTGTTCGTGACGGTGTTCACGTTCATCCCCATCCTGGCCTCGCTCGGGCTGTCGTTCTTCCACTGGGACGTCATTTCCCCGCCCACCTGGGCGGGGCTGGAGAACTACCAGCGCTTCTTCACCGACGGTCCCGTGCTGCAGTCCTTCGGCGTGACCACCGTCATGGCGATAGCGATCGTCGCCCTCCAGCTGACACTGGGGCTGTTCCTGGCGGTGCTGGTCAACCAGCGCACCTCGACCTTCGGGCGGACCTTCTTCCGCACGGCGTTCTACCTTCCGCTGCTCGCCTCGACGGCGGCGGTCGCCATCTTCATGGGCTACCTGTTCGACGCGAAGTTCGGCGCCATCAACTACTACCTCGGCCTCCTCGGGATGTCGGACGTGCCGTGGCTGACCAGCCCCTTCGGCGCCCAGGTGACGATCGTGCTGATCGTGGTCTGGCAGCAGGTCGGCTTCACCTTCGTGCTGTTCGTGTCCGCCCTCATGGCGGTGCCCACGGACGTGCTGGAGGCGTCGTCGATCGACGGTGCGGGTCCGCTGCGCACGCTGTTCCGGATCAAGATCCCGTTGATCAGTCCCACGATCCTGTTCGCTGCCGTGATCGCTTTCATCAACGCGATGCAGCTGTTCGACCAGCCGTTCATCATGACGAAGGGCGGGCCGGGCACGGCCACCACGACCGCGACGATCTCGATGTACCAGACCGGGTTCCAGAACCTGCAGTTCGGCTACTCCTCGGCGATCGCGATCATCCTCCTCCTGGTGATCCTCGCGATCACCGGGATCCAGTTCCTCGCCTCCCGGAAGCTGGTGTTCTACCAATGAGCGCGACATCCTTGATCGTGACGGGCCGCCGCCGGCGGTCCCGCAGCGGCGGTCCCTGGGACCGCTCCTGGAGCGTCGGCAAGATCGCCGGCCTCGTCGCCCTGTTCGTCGCCGCGGTGTTCGCCCTCGGCCCGTTGCTGTGGACGCTGACCACGTCGCTGCGGTCGCCCTCGCAGGCGTTCAACAACCCGCCTCAGTGGATTCCGTTCAACGCCGACTTCAGCAACTATGCGGCGGTGTTCGACCAGATCCCGATCGGGCAGTTCTTCCTGAACAGCACGATCGTGACCCTGCTGATCGTGGTCGGCCAGACGATCACCTGCACCCTGAGCGGGTACGCGTTCGCGATGATCTCCTTCCGCACCCTGAGCGGGTACGCGTTCGCGATGATCTCCTTCC
>NZ_JBFTQL010000049.1:0-16509 GCF_056398985.1 Microbacterium sp. 01T413_2 | reverse complement strand
GCGCTGTCACGATCGATGTGACCTCGCAGCGGCCGGCGTGACGCCGGGCCAAGAGCCCGCCTTCCCGTGAGGGCGGTCACATGAGGATCATGTCGCCGTCGGCCGCCCGGTACTCCTCGACGGAAGGGGGGACAGGGATGCTCTCGCTCCCGGTCCGGAAGCCGCGCACGGACAGGAGCACGGGATCGGGGCCCGTCGCCTCGATCTCGACCGCGCTCAGGGTGCGCCCGGGGAAGGCGTGCAATCGGCCGGCGCCGATGGTCTGACCCGAGCAGACCTCCACTCCGGACGCCAGGATGCGATGCGCGGCGACGCGCTGACCGTTCTCGAGCTCCTCGACGAGCTCGAGGTGATCGATGTGGACGTCGGAGCCGAAGTCGGCCCTCCAGCGACCGGGGGAGAGAGGCGTGAGCGCGGCGGGCAGCGGCGTTCCGAAGCGGCGTTCCCGCTCTTGCGAATACTCCCGCAGCCGAACCAGGTCCGTATCGTCGATGAGTCCGTCACGATTCGGGGGGACGTTCAGCAGCAGGTTGGCGCCCAGCCCGACCGAGCGGTAGTAGATCGCCAGGAGGTGCTCCACGCTCTTCGGGGCGTCGTCGGGATGCCAGAACCAGCCGTGGCGCAGCGAGACGTCGCATTCCGGGGGCAGATAGCGCTCGCCGAAGTCGAGCACTTCGTCGGTGTGCACATCGTTGCGCGTGACGTCGACCACGTACTCGACGGGATCAGCGGCGAGGCCGTCCTCATTGCCGACCCAGCGGATGTCGGGATCGCCCATGTTGAAGATCACGGCCTCGGGCTGGTGGGTGCGCACGACCTCGACGATCCGCTCCCAGTCGTAGCTCCGGCCGGCAGACCCCGCGCCGTCGAACCAGACCTCGACGAGGTCGCCGTACTGGGTGCACAGTTCGGTGAGCTGAGCGCAATAGAAGTCGTCGTACGCCGCAGGATCCGAGTAACGCGGCTCGTGACGGTCCCACGGCGAGAGGTAAAGTCCGAGGCCCATCCCGGCTTCGGCGCAGGCATCGGCGAGTTCCCGGACCACGTCGCCCTTGCCGTTCCGCCACGGGCTGGAAGCCACGGAGTAGTCGGTGGTCGATGTGGGCCACAGGCAGAAGCCGTCGTGATGCTTGGCCGTCAGCACGACGTACGTCGCACCCGCCAGCTGCGCTGCGGCCACCCACTGCCGTGCATCGAGGAGCCGCGGGTCGAAACTCGCGGCCGGCAGTGTTCCGTCACCCCATTCGACGCCGGCGAACGTGTTCAGGCCGAAATGCAGGAAGACCCCGATACCGCCGCGCTGCCAGCGCAACTGTGCGGGGGTCGGGTGGTGCGCAGCAGTATCTGCGGAGATCGACATCGTGCTCCAGAACGTGTGCCTGCGGGCAGCGGGCGCGCATGCGAGCGCCCTCTCGCAGCCGCGGGCGGATGGTGGTGGGACAGGTGGCGGGACGGATGGGTTCCTGTCGTTCCCATCCGTCCCATGGACTACTTCGAGGTGCCCTGCGAGACGGATCCCTGCAGTTGACGCTGGAAGAAGATGTAGATGAGCAGCACCGGGATGATCGTGATCATCACCGCCGCGAACATCGCACCGAAGTCGAGCGAGTAGCCCGCCGACGAGGCGAAAGCGGCCATGCCTTGGCTCAGCACGTAGTTGTCCTGGTTCGGGTTCAGGGCGATCGGCAGCAGGAACTGGTTCCACAGGCCGAGGAAGTTCATGATCGCGATCGCGGCGAGGCCCGGCTTGGCCATCGGCAGCATCACCTGGAAGAACGWGCGCCATTCACTGGCGCCGTCCATGTAGGCCGCCTCCTGGATCTCGTACGGCAGCGACTTGAAGAACGAGTACAGGAAGAAGACCGTGAACGGCAAGGCGTATGCCACGTAGGTGAGGATGAGGCCCGGCAGTGTTCCCAGGAGACCGATCTTCTGCAGGATGCCGAACAGCGGCACGATCGCGAGGAACACGGGGAAGGTGAGCCCCGCCAGCATCAGGTAGTAGATCACCCTGCTGCCGGGAACGGAGAACCGTGCCAGCACGTAGGCGCACATCGCGCCCAGCAGCATCACCAGGAACAGCGAGAACCCGACCACGATGATCGTGTTCAGGAACATGCGACCGAAGTTGTTGCCGACCCATGCCGTGACGTAGTTGTCGAAGTTCCAGTTCGCCGGGAGGCCGAAGGGCGACTTGAAGATCTCCTTCGTGGTCTTGAACGAGCCGATGATCGTCCACACCAGGGGGAGGATCACGATGATCGCCCAGATGACCAGCATGACGTGCGAGACCCCGCCGACCACCTTGTCGCTCGCGGTGGACTTCGTCTTGTGCTCGACCTGCCGGGCGCCCGGATCGATCGTGATCGCTGCGCGGGTCTCGACGCTCATGAGCGTCCTCCTTCATCCTTGCCGCCCGTGAGGCGGAACACACCCATCACGAGACCGGCGAACACCAGGGTGAGAACGGCGAGGACCACGCCCATGGCGCTGGCCAGACCGAACTGCCCCTTCTCGAAGGCGGTGCGGAACAGGTACTGGCTCATCACCAGGGTGCTGTTGCCCGGGCCGCCGGTCGAGTTCAGGCCTGCCATGTAGACGAAGGCGTCGAGCGCCGCGATCCCCAGATAGATGTATGCGGTCTGCACGTTGTCGCGGATCTGCGGAAGCATGATCGAGGTCACCGTGCGGAATCGACCGGCGCCGTCGATGCGGGCCGCTTCCAGCGTCTCCGCCGGGATCCCCTTGATGGCGGCGATGAACAGCACCATGTAGAAGCCGACCATGCCCCAGACCATCACGAAGATCGACGCGGGCATCGCCGTGCGCTGGTCGCCGAGCCAGGCGAACTGGTTGTTGTCGATGCCGAAGAGGCCCAGGATGCCGTTGAGCAGGCCGCTCGGCGCGTAGATCATGTTCCACAGGATCGCGATGACGATCGCCGGGATCACGTAGGGGAAGAACGACACCACCCGGTAGAAGCTCGAGGCCTTGAGACCGCGTACCTGACCATGGCTGGGTCCGCCGACGGTGATCAGGCTCGCGAACACCAGGGCGATGATGATCGTGATCAGCGGAACGACGATCGCCAGCAGGATGTTGTTCCCCATCGCCTGCATGAAGGCGCCGTCCTGGAACAGCCTCACGAAGTTGTCCAGGCCGACGAAGCCCATCTGCGGGGAGAACCCGGTCCAGTTCGTCAGCGAGAAGTAGACCGCCTGGATGAACGGCCAGATCACGAAGATCAGGAAGATCGCGACCGGAAGCACCAGGAAGACCGCAAGGAACGACGCATAGTCCAGAGTCATCTTGCGCGGGAGCCCCGCTCGGGGCGGCTTGCGCCGCCCCGAGCGTGCTGTAACCACAGCGGCGGTCTGCAGTGCAGACCCGCCGCTGACTGTTGAATTGCTCATTTGATCTCGATCTTCTTCACCGAGCTGTCGTTGCGGACCTTGTCGACGAGCGCCTGCAGCTGCTTGGTGATCTCATCGACCGTCATCTTGCCGTCGAGGAACGAGTTCCAGATCGGCAGCTGGTCCGAGTTCATGCCGTACAGGTTCGTCGACTTGATGGTGAACACGTTGTCGCCGGCCGCGTCCAGCATCTTGATCTGCGATGCGAGCGCGGTCGAGCCGAAGGCGTCGTCCGGCACCGTGCCCTTAACGATGGTCGGCGCGAACTTCTGCTGCGCCGTCCAGGTCGCCGCATCCTTCGACAGCATGGTGCGCAGCAGCTCCTTGCCACCGGCCGCGTTCTTCGCCTTGGTCGGGACGATGAACGGCTCGCCGGCCTCGGCGCGCATGGTGCCCTTCGGCGTGGTCTGCTTGTCGTCCAGCGGGAGCTCCGGGATGCCCATCATCTTGAAGCCGTCCGCGGTCTGCTTCTTCATCTCGTTCTCGATCCACGAGCCCGAGGGGTAGAGSAGAGCRGCCTCRTCCAGGCTCCACTGCGACTGCGCCTGGGTGAACTGSGTGCCCGMSCCGCCCGGCTTCATGTAGCCGGCCTGGATCAGGTCGTACAGGATCGTCAGGATCGCCTGCAGGGTCGGGTGCGACCAGCAGTTCTCCTTCAGGTTCTCCAGGGGCAGGCGCACGTCGTCGCCCGACTGGATCACCGCGGAGTCGATGACGAGCGTCTGGTAGTACGTCGCCGCCTCCTTGCCCCAGACGAACAGGTACTTGCCCTTGGCCTTGGCCGCCGCGCCGAGGTCCTTCAGGTCCTGCCAGCTGGTCGGGACCTTGTAACCGTCCTTCTCGAACAGGCTCGACGAGTACCACAGGCCGAACACCGTCATGAAGTAGTTGATCGCGACGAACTTGCCGTCGAACGTGCCGGGATCCTTGACGCCGCCGTAGAGCGTGTCGCTGATCTTGGTGCCCTCGAGGTTGTTCGACTCGAGCACATCGGACAGGTCCTCGAGCTGGTCGAGGATCGTGTTCCAGCCGATCGAGTTCGCACCCGAGTTGTCGATCAGGTCCGGCGGGTTGCCGCCGACGAACCGCGGCTGCAGCTCCTGGGCGATCTTGGTGGAAGGGGAGATCTTGGCGGTCGCGCCGCCGAGCTTCTTGTTCCCGCCCATGATCTTCGCCGCGTTCTCGACGTAGTCCACGCCGTAGCCGCCGTCGAAGATCACCGCGTCGACCTTGGAGTTCGCTGCGACGCCGAACGGGTTGTCGGCGGACTTCGTGCCGCCACCGGCGTTGCCGCCGCCGGAGCCGCTCGGACCAGCGCAGGACGCCAGGCTGACGCCGAGCGGCACCATGACCGCTGCGAGAGCAGCCCCGCGCAGCAGCGAGCGACGGCTGATGGAAGCATCTCTGGTTTCCATGTGATTCTTGCCTTCCTAGTGGGTGGTGAGGGTGAGGGAGAGGATGAGTCTGTGGGCGCCCTCAGGCGCCGCGGCGGAGCCGCTCGAGGTAGCGCGCTTCGAGCGCGGAATTGTGCTCGTCACCGCCGGGGATGTTCGCGGAGATGTACATCGGCGCAACCTCGCCGGCGTCGGTGAGCGCGCGGGCGACGCCCAGGGTGAGCAGCTGAGCGATGAACGCGGCGGTGATCGACGAGATCGCGCCGGCCGAGATGGTCTCGGTGACGTTCAGGGTCGAATCGCCGTAGGGGGCGAGGTTGTCGATCACSACRTCGGCGATCTCGCTGAGACGCTTGCCGCTSGGGTGCTTGGGCTCGACCCGGGCGGTGTGCTCGAGGCTGGTCACGGCGATGACCTTGTGACCGTGCTCCTTGGCCCACAATGCGACGCCGACGATGGATCCGTTCACGCCGGAGTTCGAGGCGATCACGAAGACGTCGTTCTCAGCCACGGGGGAGACCGCCATGAGCTCGTCGACCACCCAGGGCTCGCGCTCGAGGGAGCCGGTCAGCACGTCGGCGGGGCGTTCGCCGTGCAGCACGATGTCGCGCAGCGCGATGCGGTTGGTCGGGATGAGTCCGCCCGCGCGCCCCGCGATCTCCATCGCGAACGCCTCGGAGTGCCCGGTGCCGAACGCCTGGATGACTCCGCCGTCGCGCAATGCGGTGACGAGCAGGTCGATGGCCGGATCCAGCGCGCCGCGCTCCGCATCGGCGGCGAGGCGCTCGAGGCGCGTCTCGGCTTCGCGGAGCAGATCCAGGGGAGAGGCGCTCATCGGGTGGACTCCTTCGTACGGGGGGTTCGGCGGGCTTCGTGCGGAGCGGAGGAACGTCGGTGCGCGGAGACGGCCATCGCGCTGGCCGCGAGACGTGTCGCGGCCTCGCCGAGTGTGCGCTGCGCGACGAGGACGTAGAGCAGATCGACCACGAGAAGCTGCGCATGCTTGATGGAGAGGTCATCGGGGCGCTGGGCCGGGTTCTCCGAGGCGGTGATCAGGGCCACGTCGGCGCTGGCGGCGAGCCAGGAGTCGGCATCGGTCGTGATCGCGACAGTGAGGGCTCCGGCGGCGCGCGCATGCGAGAGCATCTCGATGGTCTCTTCGGTTCTGCCGGTGTTGGAGATCCCGACCGCGACCGAGGAACCGTCCTGCAGCACCGCGCTGGTGAGGCCGTCGTGCACATCGGACCAGGAATGCGCGTTCACGCCGATCCGATAGAGCCGGCCGCGGAACTCGTCGGCGATGACGCCGCTGCCGCCGACGCCGTAGATGTCGACGTGCCGCGCCTCGGCGATGGCGCGTGCGACGAGCTGGACATCGTCGAGATCCAGCAGGCGGGTCGTGACCTCCATGCTGCGCGTGTGCAGTCCGAGCAGCGTGAGCAGCACCCGGTCGGCCGGGTCGTCCTGCCCGATGTCGTCCGCGATGTCGGTGCGCCACGTGGTGCCGGCATCGCCTCGTCCCGACTCGGCCGCGACGCCGACGCGGAACTGCGTGTACCCCTCGAAGCCGATCGCGCGGCAGAAGCGGGTGACGGTGGCGGCCGAGGTGCCGGCCTGGTCGGCGAGTTCGGTGATGGTCAGCTCGACCGGGGCTGTGGGGTGGGCGGCGATCACGGCCGCGATCTTCGCCATGGCCTTGGGCATCGCAGGACGCCGCAGCGAGATGCGCTGCGTGATCGACAACTCGTTGCCGACATCCTGCATGAGTGGCACCATAGCCTCCGGTGAAAACGCGTCGTGCTACGACGGGGTTCGGGTGAAAAACATTCTCATCAGGTCCCGGGTGAAAAATCAAGTAGGGCAGATAACAAATTGGGGTGCAAGATGCTCGTGATCGGTGTGGATGCAGGAGGCACCTCCACGAGAGCGGTGCTCGCGACCGGCGAAGGACGTGTCGTCGGCTTCGGTCGCGGCGGCAGCGGGAATCCCACTTCATCGGGTATTCCTGCGGCCCTTGCCGAGGTCCGCGGCGCGATCGCCGGCGCCCTGGCCGCAGGTGGCGCCAGCCTGTCCGAGGTGTCCGAGATCGTCGTCGCCATGGCCGGTCATGATGCGCGCGGCGGTGCATCCGACTGGATCCTCGAGCCGTTGAAGGAAAACGGGTTCGCGGGCGCGCTGTGGTTCGAATCGGATCTGCTGGCCATGTACGCGAGTGGGGCCGTCGCGCCGGTCGGGTACGGCGTGGTGTGCGGAACGGGTGCGAGTGCCGTGCGCGTGGAGGGCGGGCGCATCGTTGCGACGGCGGACGGGCTGGGCTGGCTGCTGGGCGACCGGGGCAGCGGCTTCTGGATCGGGCGTGCGGGGGCCGCCGCCGCCGTGGCGGAGCTGGACGGACTCGGCCCCGCGACCGTCCTCACCCCGCGGGTGCTGCAGGCGGCGGGCATCGCCGGAGAGGGCGCTCTGAGCCGGGGGAGCGATGGGCGACCGGTCGGCCTGGAGCAGCTGATCCGCGTGCTGTATGCGCAGCGGCCCGTGCAGCTTGCGGCCTTCGCTCCGCTCGTGTTCGATGCGGCCGAGGAGCAGGATCCGGTTGCGGAGCGGATCCTGCAGGAGGCGGGCGAGCAGCTGGCGCAGACGATCGAGCTCGTGCAGGCAGCACCGGGGCCGGTCGTGGTCGGCGGCAGCATCGTGTCGAGGCCGGGCGCGCCGCAGCGGGTGCTGCGCGCGCATGTGACCGCAGCCTTCGGCGACCAGCCGTTCGTGCTGGTCGACAGCGGCGCCGCGGGTGCGACGATGCTCGCCCTCCGCCACGCGGGACTCCGGTTGGATGAGAAGACGCTGGCGCGTGTGCGCGCGGGGCTCGGCGAGGCGATGCGGGCTCGGGTTCCGCTGGCGGATCCCGCCCCGCACACGACGATTCCGCAAGGGGACACGCCCTAGAATCGATACCCTATGAATCCCGAAGCTCTCGCCACAGCGATCCTGTCCGTCCTCGCGCCGATCGCGGACGAGCGACGAGGTGGCGAGCCCCTTCCGCTCACCGCGGGCGACATCGTGCTGGAGCGCCCGCGTAACCGCGAGCACGGCGACTGGGCCACGAACATCGCGATGCGCCTCGCGAAGCAGCTCGGCACGAATCCGCGCGAGCTCGCGCAGCAGATCGCCGACGGACTCGGCGCCGTGGACGGCATCGCCGAGGCCTCGGTCGCAGGGCCGGGGTTCCTCAACGTGCGCCTCGAAGCGGGCGCGGCCGGCGCCCTCGCCAAGGTGATCGTGGATGCGGGCGAGGCATACGGCCGTAACGACTCGCAGGCGGSCCGGTCGATCAACGTCGAGTTCGTGTCCGCGAACCCGACCGGGCCGCTGCACATCGGGCACACCCGCTGGGCCGCTCTCGGCGACGCGATCGCGCGTCTGCTCGACGCCAGCGGGGCCACCGTGGCGCGCGAGTTCTACATCAACGACGCGGGTGCGCAGATGGAACGGTTCGCCGGATCCATCGTGGCCGCAGCTCAGGGCGAGCCGACCCCCGAGGGCGGTTACGCGGGCAGCTACATCACCGACATCGCGCAGCGCGTTCTCACCGATCGCCCCGATTTCCTCGCCCTCGACCCCGAGGTGCAGCTCGACGTCGCCCGCGAGCTCGGCTACCGGTACCAGCTCGCCGAGCAGCAGGAATCACTGGCCAAGTTCAATGTCGTCTTCGATGTCTGGTTCTCCGAGCGGATCCTGCATGCGAAGGGCGAGGACGGCGGCCCGAGCCTTGTCGACGAGGCCGTGGACCGCTTGCGCGCGCAGGGGCACGTGTTCGATCAGGACGATGCGGTGTGGGTGCGCACCACCGACTTCGGCGACGACAAGGACCGCGTGATCCGCCGCTCCAACGGCGAGTACACGTATTTCGCCGCCGACGCCGCGTACTACCTGAACAAGGGCGACCGCGGCTTCGAGCACAAGATCTACCTGCTCGGCGCCGACCACCACGGCTATGTGCACCGCCTCAAGGCGCTCGCCGGCGCCGCCGGCGACGACCCGGAGAAGGATGTCGAGGTGCTCATCGGGCAGCTGGTCTCGGTGGGCGGCGCCCGGCTCAGCAAGCGGGCCGGCAACATCATCGAGATGGACGACCTGCGCGAATGGCTCGGCACGGACGCGCTGCGGTATTCGCTCGAGCGCTCGCCGGCCGACTCCCCGCTCTCGCTGGACCCGGAGCTGCTGCAGAAGCGCACGAATGACAACCCGGTGTTCTACGTCCAGTACGCGCACGCGCGCACGCATAACGTCGCCCGAAACGCGGCTGACTCCGGCGTGGACCGGTCGGCGTTCGCGCCCGAGCTGCTGACGCACGAGACCGAGTCGGCGCTGCTGGGCGCGCTGCAGGAGTTCCCGCGGATTGTGGCCTTCGCCGCCGAGGTGCGCGAACCGCACCGCGTCGCGCGCTACCTGGAGGAGCTCGCGGGGCTGTACCACCGCTGGTACGACAACTGCCGCGTGATCCCGCAGGGCGACGACCCGATCGAAGACGTGCACCGCACCCGCCTGTGGCTGAACGACGCCACGGGCYAGGTGCTGCGCAACGGGCTCGACCTGCTCGGGGTGTCCGCGCCGGAGCGGATGTGACGTGAGCGGCGCGGAGGAGGGTACGCACCCGACGGAACCGTATCCGCGGGGCCTCGGTCTCGAGCACCCCGTCGCCGTGCCGCCGCCGTCGGCTGCGGGACCGCTGCCACGCGACGCCGCATCCGGTGCAACCGTGCCGCCTCGGCCCCCGCTGCCGTCAGCCCCTGTGGCCGTGCCGCCGCCGCGTCGGCGTGCGCGCTGGCCCTGGGTGCTGGGGATCGTCGTCATCCTGCTCGCGGCGCTCGTCGTAGGCGGCGAGTTCGTGGCGCGCGCCGTCGTCGCGCAGCAGATCCGCTCGCAGGCGATCACCGCGCTGAAGCTCCCCGCGGATCAGCAGATGGACGTCGCCGTGGGCGGCATCGTGCTCCCGCAGCTCGTCGCCGGGCGCCTGGACGATGTCCGCATCTCCTCGAAGAGCGTCGCGATCGGACCCATCACGAGCGCCGTGCAGGTCGACGCGACGGGCGTGCCGATCCGCGGCGGTGCGCTCGGCGGCGCGAGGGGCACGTTCCGGATCACGGCCGATCAGCTCGAGAAGGCCATCACGGCGGCTGCCGGATCCGCGCCGATCGAGTCCGTGACGCTGGACGGCGAGGATGTCACGGCGACCGGATCCGTGAAGCTCTTCGGAGCGACGGTGCCACTCGCCCTCGCGCTCACGCCGGGGGCTGCGGACGGCGAGCTCACCTTCACACCGACGTCGGCGACGATCGGTGCGATCACCGTCGACCCCGACACCGTCGCGTCGTCGCCGTTCGGGGCGGCGCTGAAGCCGTTGTTCACCATGCAGAAACTGTGCATCGCCGACCGGCTGCCGGCGGGCGTGCATTTGAGCGGGCTGCACGTGGATGCCGGCGCGCTGGTGGCGACGTTCTCCGCGGACAGCGCGATCACGACGGATCCGACACTGCTCGAGAACGGCACCTGCCCCGCTTCATAGCTGTCGGTCTCAGCGGCGGTGCGACGCGGGGGAGCGTGCTCCCCGCGGTCGGCGCAGAAGGCGCCGGTACCAGGGGAGCGCCGGTGAAGGAGATGGCTCGGCCTCGGCGCGTGCCGCGTCACGCTCGGCCAGCGCCTCCGGCTGCTCCGTGCCCAGCGCGGTGCGCGCCGCGTCCCGCTCGGTCTGCGCCGCAACCAGCAACCGCTCGGCCCGGTCAAGGCGCAGTTCCGTCAGCGAACGCGGATGCCCCGTGACGCGATCCTCCTCGTCCTCGACCCCCGTGATGATCCAAGCGCTCGCGAGCAGCACGACCTGCGCCGAGAAGTTCAGCCACAGCAGCAGGGCGATGAGGGCGGCGAACGAGGCCAGCAACGGGTTCGCCCGCGCGCCGCCGACGAAGAGGCTGGAGAGCTGCTGCAGCACGAGGAGCCCGACGGCGCCCAGGGCGGCACCGGACCACAGCACCTTCGCGGGCGATCGAACTCCGGAGAGGACCGCGAACAGCCCCGCGATGACGACGACGTCGAGGGCATAGACGATCAGGGCGGCGAGGATCCGCTCGATCCAGGTCGCGAGATCCGATCGTTCCGCGCCCAGCAACGAGGCGAGAGAGCTCACCCCGACGCTGCTGACCACGGTGACCGTCGCCGTCACTGCGAAGGCGATCGCGATCCCGGCCGCGAGTCCCAGATTGCGCAGGATCACGCCGTACCAGAGCACCTCGTCGGCGAGCCTCCCGGCGAGGGTGCGCAGAGCCACCCGCAGGGATCCGATCGCGCCGAGCGCGGCGCCGATGAGGCCCGCGAGCGAGACGACGCCGGCGATGGTCAGGCCGGTGGGTGCGCGGATGTCGGCCGGGTCGACGATGCCGCCGTGACCGACCAGGCCGGGGACGACCGCGTCCACCGCGGAGACCAGAGCGACGAGAGCCTCGGGATTCCCGGCGAGCCAGAGCCCGGCGACGGAGAAGCCCAGCAGCACCGCCGCGAACACGCTGAACAGGGCGCGGTAGGTGATGCCGTCCGCGAGGGCGGGTCCGTGCTTCTCCGCGTACAGCAGCCAGGCGCGGGCGATCCGCCAGCGCAGCACGCGGGCCATTCCGGCATCGATCGTGCGGGGAAGCCACGGCTTGTTCGCCGCGGCCGGCTTCGGCGTCGGTGCGTGCTCGGAGGCGCTGCGGGTGCCCATGGTCCGAGCGTAGCGAGAGGCGGACGCCGACGCGGATGCCCTTGACGAGGGGCCACGGGGCATGCGAGTCGCCGCGCTGGAGGAACGGTGGCGAAGCTGGCATCGTTCGGATGATCCCGTCACCCACCCGCAGATCTGGCGCCGTGCAACTGCTCGCGCGACGCGGAATCCAGATTCTCACGCCTCCGTCGCGACGACCTCGGCCTTGAACCCCTCGCTGTTCTCAAGCCAACCCGCATAGTGGTCGGGGCCTCCTGCATGCGGGTACCGGTCGTCGTACAGAGCGCTCCAGCCGTGAGAAGCCGCGGCCGCCATCAGTCGGTCGACGTCGCTCCGCGATCCGCCGTGGAACGCCAGGTGGTTCAACCCGGCCCGCCTGCGGTCGTGGCCGGGTCCGTGCAGCGCCGGGGCCGAGCAGATCGTGAGGTAAGCGTCGCCGTTCTGCCACGAGCGGCCCTCTGCCCAGACATCCGCCGGCTCGAACCCGACCTGTGCGAGCAGCCAACCCCATTCGACGGCGGACTGCGCCACGTCGGCGACCCAGAGTTCGACGTGATGGAATCCGCGCATCCGCTCATCCAACCAGACTCGCCACCGTGCCGCGCGGCCCCGTCCCGGGACGTCACACCCGTCGGGGCGGACCGATGCGGTGCCTTAGAATTCTCAGAACTCGGCACGCTCTGGGCCGGGCTCGAACACCCGAGACACACACGACGATTGGTGCCCTGTGCTTCCCGCATCGCCCGACGCGCTCGCCCCGGACTGGCTGAAGGAACCGGCCGATCCGAACGATCTCGCCCCGGGGGTGTGGCCGGCGTCCGCACGGCGCGACGCCGACGGACAGCTGGAACTCGGTGGCGTCGGCGTCGCCGAGCTGCGTGCCCGTTTCGGCACCCCGCTCTACGTGCTCGACGAGGCGGAGGTACGCGCCCACGCAGCCAGGATCAAGGCGGCCTTCGACGCTGCCGCGGCCGCTCACGACACTAAGGCGCGCGTCTACTACGCCGGAAAGGCGTTCCTCAGCACGGAGGTGGCTCGCTGGGTCACGCAGGAGGGCCTGCGCGTCGACGTCTGCAGCCGCGGTGAACTCGAGATCGCACTGGCCGCCGGCATCAAGCCGTCGCGGATCGGCTTCCACGGCAACAACAAGACCGTCGCCGAACTGGAGCGCGCCGTCGAGGTCAGGGTTGGCACGATCATCGTCGACTCCGCCATCGAGATCGAGCGCCTCGGCGCGATCGCCGAGCGCCGCAGCGCCGAGCGCAACGGCACGGGGTCCGACGGATACGTCCAGCGCGTGCTGCTCCGGGTCAACAGCGGCGTGCACGCGGAGACGCACGACTTCCTCGCCACGGCGCACGAGGACCAGAAGTTCGGCATCCCGCTGGAGGCCGCGCCCGCCCTCGTCGAGCGGATCCGCGAGATCCCCAGCCTGAAGCTGCGCGGTCTGCACTGCCACATCGGATCGCAGATCTTCGGATCCGCCGGCTTCGCCGAGTCCGCGTCGCGCGTCGTCGAGCTGCACGCCGAGCTGCGTGAGGGCGGGGAGCTGCCCCTGCTCAACCTCGGCGGCGGTTTCGGCATCGCCTACACCGCGGCCGACGATCCGACGCCGATCGAGGAGCTCGCCACCGCCATCGTGGAGGCGGTCGCGCGTGAGTGCGAGGTGCGCGGGATCCCGCTCCCGACCCTCGCGTTCGAGCCGGGGCGCGCCGTCGTCGGTCAGGCCGGTGTGACCCTCTACGAGGTCGGCACCACGAAGGAGGTCTCACTCGGCGACCGAGGGGAGCGCCTCTACGTGAGTGTGGACGGCGGCATGAGCGACAACGCCCGCCCTGCCCTGTACGGATCCGAGTACTCGGCGCGCATCGCCTCACGCGAGGGCACCGGCGCACCGGTGCTCGCCCGGGTCGTGGGCTCGCACTGCGAATCGGGGGACATCGTCGTCGATCACGAGTACCTCCCCTCCGACGTCACCCCGGGCGACCTGCTCGCGGTGCCGGCGACCGGCGCGTACTGTCACGCGCTGGCCAGCAACTACAACCACACCCCGCGTCCCGCGGTCGTCGCCGTGCGCGACGGTCACGCGCGGGTGATCGTCCGGGGGGAGACCCTCGACGACCTCCTCTCCAGGGATGCCGGCATCGCCGCTCCGCGGACGAAGGAGCGCACCGGTGCCCGCACCGGAGAAGGAGAAGCATGACGGAACTCGACGGCACCCGCCGTACTCTGCGCGTCGCCCTGCTCGGGGCTGGATCCGTGGGGTCGCAGGTCGCGCGCCTGCTCCTCGAGCATCAGGGCGACCTGGCCGAGCGCAGCGGCGCCCGGCTGGAACTCGCAGGGATCCTCGTCCGGGACGTCGATGCGCCTCGCGACGCGGAACTGCCGCGTGAGCTGCTCACGACCGATGCCGAGGTGCTGATCCAGAGTGCGGACATCGTGATCGAGCTCATGGGCGGCATCGAGCCGGCGCGCGGCTATGTGCTCCAGGCGCTGCGCAGCGGCGCCGATGTCGTCACCGGTAACAAGGCCCTGCTGGCCACTCACGGGGCCGAGATCTTCGAGGCCGCGGATCAGGTCGGCGCATCGGTGTCGTACGAGGCGGCGGTCGCCGCGGCGATCCCGATCATCCGCCCCCTGCGCGACTCGCTCGCCGGCGACCGGATCAAGCGGATCTTCGGAATCGTCAACGGCAGCACGAACTACATCCTCGATTCGATGGACCGCCAGGGCCTGAGCGCCCAGGAGGCGCAGCAGATCGCCACCGACCTCGGGTACCTCGAGGCCGACCCCACGCTCGATCTCGAGGGCTACGACGCGGCCCAGAAGGCCGCGATCCTGGCCAGCCTCGCGTTCCACACGCAGGTCTCGATCGATGACGTGCACCGCCAGGGCATCGAGTCCGTCACCGCCGACATGATCGCCGACGCCCGCCGAGCGGGCTACGTGATCAAGCTGCTGGCCGTGTGCGAGCGTCTGTCCGAGGACGGCGGCGACGCCGTCTCGGTGCGCGTGTACCCGGCGTTGATCGACCGGGAGCACCCCATGGCGAGCGTGCACGGCGGCAACAACGCCGTCTTCGTGGAGGCTGAGGCCGCCGGTCCGCTCATGTTCTACGGTGCCGGCGCGGGCGGCGTGCAGACCGCGTCCGCCGTGCTCGGCGATGTCGTCTCGGCCGCACGCCGGCACATCGCCGGCGGTGTGGGCGTGGGGGAGTCGGCTCGGCAGAGCCTGCCGATCGCGCCGTTCGGACACATCACCACGCGCTATCAGATCACGATCGAGGTCGCCGACGTCACCGGCGTGCTCGCCACCGTCGCCGGGATCCTCAGCGACCACGGCGTCTCCATCGCCACCGCGCTGCAGACGATCGAGCGAGGCGAGCAGAGCAGCACCGCCCGCCTCGTGATCGGCACCCACCGCGCCACCGAGCAGGCTCTCAGCGACACCGTCGCCCGCCTCGCCGACAGCGACGCCGTCACCCGCGTGGTGTCGGTGCTGCGGGTCGAGGGGGAGTGACGGTGAACGCTGCGACCGGCCCGATGCCCGGGCGCACCGTCGAGGTGCGCGTCCCCGCCACGAGTGCCAACCTCGGCCCCGGGTTCGACACCCTCGGTCTCGCGCTGAGCATGTACGACGAACTCGAGGTCACGGCACTCGAGCCGGGACGGATCGACGTCGAGGTCTCCGGATCCGGCGCCGACGAGATCGCCCGCGACGCCTCCAACCTCGTCATCCGCTCGATCGCGCACGTCTTCGCCGATGTGGGCGTCCCGATGCCGGGGATCCATCTCGTGGCAAACAACGGTGTGCCGCACGGGCGCGGGCTCGGCTCGTCCGGCGCCGCGGTCGCGGCCGGAGTGCTGGCCGCGAAGGGATTGCTGGAAGGGATCGTCGACCTCGACGACGATGCGCTGTTGCGTCTTGCGACGGAGCTCGAAGGGCACCCCGACAATGTGGCTCCTGCCCTGTTCGGCGGTCTGACCATCGCCTGGACGGCTGCGCGCGGCCCGCAGCACAAGAAGCTGCTCGTGCACCGCGGCGTCTCGCCGCTGGTGCTGGTGCCCGGCTACACGATGTCGACCAAGGCGGCGCGCAGTCTGCAGCCGGAGCAGGTGCCGAGCGAGGATGCGGTGTTCAACGTCTCCCGCTCCGCGCTGCTCATCGCAGCGCTCACGCAGAGCCCCGATGTGCTGCTGGACGCCACCGACGACCGCCTGCACCAGGACTACCGCGCGCCCGCGATGCCCGAGACGAACCGACTCGTACGCGCCCTGCGCGCCGAGGGTTTCGCGGCGGTCGTCTCCGGCGCCGGCCCCAGCGTGCTCGTGCTGTGCGACGGACCGGGCAGCCGCCTCGAAGCCGTGCGGATCGCCGAGGCTGCCACGGACACTCCGTGGATCCCGCAGATGGTCGCCGTCGATGTGCGGGGTGGTACAGTGAGGGAACGAGCGGAGGGTTCTTCGTCACAATCGTGATCCCGACCCGCGACGCACTCACCGCGTCAGCCGCACAGCACCCGAAACCGCACCACGAGCCGGTCACCGAGCTCTCTGCGAGCGTGTTCTCCGGGTGGCATGCAGGGGACAGCCTGTTCTCGGCATGATCGTGCGGTCGCGCCCCGGCATCTGCCGTGTGCGCATCGAATTTCCCACGACTTACAAGAGGAGTACTCGTGGAGACTATCTCCGAGACCCAGATCGAGACCTCGGCTCCGGCCGAGCAGGCGCCCGCCGAGGACGCACCCAAGGCCCCGCGCAAGCGCGCTCCGCGCCGCGCGACCACGGCCACCGCCGCCGCGAAGGCCGCGGAGGCTGCGGAGTCCGCGCCCGCCGGCGGGGATGCATCGTCCGCCGCCGAGACGCCGGCCGAGGACGCTCCGAAGGCCAAGGCCCCGCGCCGCAGCCGTGCGAAGACGACCGAGGAGGCTCCCGCCGAGACGGCCGCCGCCGAC
>NZ_JBFTQL010000048.1:0-16625 GCF_056398985.1 Microbacterium sp. 01T413_2 | reverse complement strand
CCGTTGAGGGCGCCGACGACAATCACAAGGGCGATGACATCTCGGTCGAGGCCATCGCGGCCTCGAACCCGTCCTGGATCCTGGTGATGGATCGCGATGCGGTGTTCGCGAAGGACGACCCCTCCTACGTGCAGGCCGCGGACATTCTGGAGAAGAACCAGGCGCTGGCCTCCGTCAGCGCGATCCAGCAGAAGCATGTCGTCTACATGCCCTCAGACACCTACCTCAACGAGGGCATCCAGACGTACACGACCTTCCTCAACTCCTTCGCGGACGCCCTCGAGAAGAGCGCGAAGAAGAGCTGACGCCCCAGCGCATCCGGCCATGACCACCCGGCTCACCCGCCTCGCCCCGGGCAGCGCCTCCGCTGCTGCCCGGGGCAGGGCGCGGCTCTTCGATCCCGCTCTGCTCGTCGGCGTTCTCATCGTCGCGGGCCTCCTCGTGCTGTCGCTGTTCGTCGGTGTCTACGACGTGACCGGATCCGCGGATGGGGCGGAGATGTTCGCGATCACGCGCATCCCGCGAACGACTGCGCTCGTGCTCTCCGGGGCTGCGATGGCGATGGCGGGCCTGGTCATGCAGATGCTGACGCAGAACCGCTTCGTCGAACCGACCACCACCGGCACGACGGAGTGGGCAGGACTCGGTCTGCTCGCCGTCTCCATCCTCGTACCGCATCCGAGCATCCCGTTGCGGATGCTCGGTGCCGTGCTGTGCGCCTTCGTCGGAACCCTGGTGTTCTTCGCGTTCCTGCGGCGGGTGTCGCTGCGCTCCTCGCTGATCGTCCCGATCGTCGGCATCATGCTGGGCGCGGTGGTCGGATCCGTCTCGACCTACCTCGCCCTCGCGACCAACACGCTGCAGACCCTCGGGGTGTGGTTCGCCGGGAGCTTCACCTCGGTGCTGCGCGGGCAGTACGAGCTGCTCTGGATCGTCGCGGTCGTCGGGGTGATCGTCTTCATCGTCGCCGACCGGTTCACCATCGCGGGGCTCGGCGAGGAGATCGCCACGAACGCCGGCCTGAATCACGGCAGGGTCGTCCTGCTCGGAACCGTGCTCATCGCCGCGACCACGGGCGTGGTGACGGTGGTCGTCGGCAACCTGCCCTTCGTGGGACTGATCGTGCCGAACCTGGTGTCGATGATCCGCGGCGATGACCTGCGGAGCAACCTGCCCTGGGTGTGCCTGCTCGGCGTGGGCCTGGTCACGGTGTGCGACCTCATCGGACGCACCATCATCATGCCGTTCGAGGTGCCGGTGTCGCTCGTGCTGGGCCTCGTCGGGGCGGCGGTGTTCATCGTGCTGATTCTGAGGCAGCGTCCCCGTGGCTGAGGTGCTGAACTACGCGCAGGTGCCCGCGATGCCGGCGACCGAGCGCTCATCCGGCGCGTTCCCGACGGGCCGTGCCCGGCGACGATACGTCCTCGTGATCGCCGTACTGACCGTGCTCGCGGCGGCAGCGCTGATCGGGCTGCTCGTGCACGGCAACCCCGTGCCGTTCGGCACCGACGGCTTCTGGCGTGTCGTGCAGCTGCGGGTCACGAGCGTCCTGGTGATCCTCGTGGTCGCCATCGCTCACGCCACCGCKACCGTSGCGTTCCAGACGGCGGCGAACAACCGGATCGTGACCCCGTCGATCATGGGGTTCGAGTCGCTCTACACGGCGATCCAGACCACGGCGGTGTTCCTGCTCGGAGCCGCCGGCGTCACCGCGCTGCAAGGAGTGCCGCAGTTCGCGCTGCAGATCGTGCTGATGACGGGGTTCGCCGTGGCGCTCTACGGCTGGCTGCTGTCCGGACGGCGCGGCAGCATGCACGTGATGCTGCTCATCGGGATCGTGATCGGCGGAGGGCTCGGCGCCGTGTCCACGTTCATGCAGCGACTGCTCACCCCGGGCGAGTTCGACGTGCTCKCCGCGCGCCTGTTCGGSAGCRTCGCGAACGCCGASGCSTCCTATCTGCCGCTCGCGATCCCGCTGTGCCTGGTCGCATCAACGCTCCTATTCCTGCGCGCGCGCCGCCTGAACGTGCTGGCGCTCGGATCCGACGCCGCGAACGCGCTCGGCGTCGATCACCGTCGGGAGCAACTGCGCGTGCTGCTGCTCGTGGCCGTGCTCATGGCGACCTCGACCGCGCTGGTCGGGCCGATGACGTTCCTCGGCTTCCTCGTCGCGACSCTCGCSTAYCAGCTGGCSGACACSCACGACCACCGTCTCGTGCTCCCGGTCGCGATCCTCACCGCGATCGCCGTGCTGGGCGGCGCGTACTTCGTGATGAAGCACGTCTTCGCGGCGCAGGGCGCCGTCTCCATCATCATCGAGCTGGTCGGCGGATCCGTCTTCCTGCTCGTCCTGCTCAGGAAGGGACGTCTATGAACGCCAACGACAGATCCGCGAGACTCCAACTCCGCGACGAGACTGCGGTCTGGGAGCGCAGTCTCGTCGCCCAGATGAAGTCTCGCGGTCAGGGGGAAGGGCCGGGAGCGGGGCCGGGAGCGGGGCCGGGGCCGGGAGCCGGAGCGGGGGCGTGGGGCGAGGCGGAGTTTCCATCGTGGGGGTGCGCAAGCGGTACGGCGGCAGGGCGGGGCTGGGCGACGAGGTGTCGATCGGTCCGGTCGACCTGGAGATCCCCGCCGAGGGCGTGACGGCGCTGATCGGCCCGAACGGCGCCGGCAAGTCGACGCTGCTCACCATGATCGGGCGACTGCTCGGAATGGACCACGGATCCATCCGGATCTCCGGCTTCGATGTCGGGACCACGAAGTCGAARGATTTGGCCACGGTGGTCTCGATCCTGCGCCAGGAGAACCACTTCGTCACGCGGCTCACCGTGCGCCAGTTGGTCGGGTTCGGGCGGTTCCCGCATTCGCGCGGTCGGCTCACGCGCGCGGATGAGGAGGTGGTGAGCCGTGCGATCGACTTCCTCGAGCTGGGGGAGCTGGAGAAGCGCTACCTCGACGAGCTCTCCGGCGGGCAGCGGCAGCGCGCGTACGTCGCGATGGTGCTCGCGCAGGACACCGGCACGGTGCTGCTGGACGAGCCGCTCAACAACCTCGACATGAAGCATGCGGTGCGCATGATGCGGCATCTGCAGCGGATCTCGGGCGAGCTCGGCAAGAGCGTCGTCGTGGTGCTGCACGACATCAACTTCGCCGCGCGCTACGCCGACCGGATCTGCGTGATGAAGGACGGCGCGGTGGTCGCCTTCGGTCCGGTCGCCGAGATCATGCGCGGCGACGTGCTCACCGAGGTGTTCGAGACGCCCGTCACCGTGATCGACGGTCCGGACGGTCCGCTCGCCGTCTGGCACTAGCCGTCGCGCGACGTGCGCTCACCGCTTCCGGTGGTCCTCCGGGGCCAGGCGCGGGCCGCGTCGGGGCTCCAGGGCGCCGCTCATCCGGATGAGTCGCACCACGCGCTGGCGATGCCCCGCCCAGGGTTCGAGGAGCTCGAGCATGCCCGCATCGTCGGTGCGGTGGCCGGTGAGGGCGAAGCCGACCTCGTGCGGGAGGTGGTAGTCGCCGACGCTCACCGCGTCGGGGTCGCCGAGGGCGCGGATCCGTGTTTCTGCGGCCGTCCACAATCCGACGCCCGGAAGGCTCGTGAGTGCCCTGTCGCGCGTGGCGCCGTCTGCGGCCGCATGCACCGCGCGCTCTATCGCGATGGCGCGCTCGGCCGCACGGACGATCGTGCGGGACTGCGGCGGCTCGACGCCGGCGCGGTGCCACGCCCACGACGGGATGCGACGCCAGACGGTGGCATCGGGGGCGACGTACATCGGGCGCGGGGCGGGGCCGGGAGCGGCGTCGCCGAAGCGCGTGACGAGCGAGCGCCAGGCGCCGTACGCCTGCAGGCCGGTGACCTTCTGCTCGAGCACGACGCCGGCGAGGGCGTCGAAGACCGCACCCGTGCGTGTCAGGCGAACGCCGGGGTGTCGCTGTGCGGTCGCCGCGAGCAGTGGGTGGGAGGACGGGTCGAACCCGTCGGGGTCGTCGTGCGCGCCGCAGAGCGCGGGAACGAGGTCGAGGGCGGCATCGGCGCCGGGGCCCCAGGCGCTCGCCCGCACCTCACCCGACCCCGTGCGCAGCGCGAGCGTCGCGATGCCGGCGTCGGTGCGCAGCGCGAGCCAGAGCACCGCGCCGTCGTGCGCGACCGTGGGGTCGCGCGGCCCGCGGCCCAGGATGCCGACCGTGGCGTGCAGATCGAGCGGTCGCCCCGGCCGATACGCACTCTCGCGCATCGGCCACGCGCGTGGCGCGGGATCCGCGGCGAGGGTCATGGGAACACCCTAGATCCGTCCGCCGACAGCGGGATTCAGGATCCGATTCACACGGATCCGATTCACACGGCGCGAACCGGAGAAGCGCTCAGAACCGGTCGGGGGAGGGCGTGCCGACTCCGTAGCGGATGACGACGTCGGCGTGGCGGTCGAAGCGGTAGCCGACGCCGCGCACGGTGCGCACGATGTCCTCGTAGCGGCCGAGCTTGGCGCGCAGGCGCCGCACGTGCACATCGATCGTGCGCTCGCCGGGGGCCTCCTCGTCGGAGGTCTGCCACAGGGCGCCCACGAGCTCGCTGCGCTCGATGGTCGAACCCTCGCGCAGCACGAGGTACTGCAGCAGCTCGAACTCCTTGTACGTGAACGCGGCGGAGTCGCCGTCGATCAGCACGCGCTTGCGGGAGATGTCGACCACGACGCCGCCGCCGTCCTCCGGCTCGCGCTCCTCGGCCTCGGCCTTGGAACGGGCGATCGCGCCGGGCTCGTGCAGGGCGAGGCGCACGACGTCGAGGTCGCGGCCGCCGGTCCCCTGCGGGGCGAGGGCGACGGTGGCGTGGGTCTCGGCGTCGGGGGCGAGCTCGGCGAGCGTGCGGCGCAGGGCGTCGACGAGCAGCGGCAGGCTCACGCCGTTCGTGGCGGCCTTGAGCTCGTCGATGCCGACGTAGAGGGCGAAGCCGCGGGGCGACCGGGCCGGCGGCGCGTCGACGGCAGGAGCCGGCGCATCGATCTGAGTGCGCGGCACGGCGTGCAGACGGGGCGCGGCGACGGGGGAGACGGTGACGGGACGCTCGAGGAGGGCGGTGTTCGACATGATGATGGGTCCTTGAAAGGAGGGAGTCGGTCGACGACTCGGAGGGTGTTGCGAATGACCGGCGAGCCGGAGAGATCGAGCACGCGGATGGGTGCTCGGAGACTCAGCTCGCGAAGATCACGACGAGCGAGTCAGACGGAGTGCTGTGGCTTCAGCGACACATTCGGCAACACATACCAACGCAACCGGGCATCATCATCCCGGTCGTCCCGTTCGCCTCCTGGGCGGACAAGGGGCGTGCGTTGGTGGTCATGGGCCCGATTATTACCGAAGGTGACCTCCCGTGTCAAAACGGACCCGGTCGAACAATTCGGGCGTAGCGTGAAACCGTGGGGAATTCTGCAGGCCCGGATCGATTCGTACTCACTCGCGAAGAGGATGCGTCGCGCTACACGCTGACGCGCGGCGGCGTCCTGGTGAGCGTGCTCGACTATCACGACGACGGACGCACGATGGCGCTGACGAGGGCCTTCACCATCCCGTCTTTCCGCGGATCCGGCTACGCCGCCAGGGTCGTGGCGGGTGCCGTCGAGGACATCGCGGCGCGCGGGGATCGGCGCATCGACGCGGTCTGCTGGTACGTCGCCGACTGGTTCGACGCGCACCCCGAGCGGGCCGRTCTGCTSCGCGTGCGCTGAGCCTTATCGTCAGGCGCGCCGAGTGTGACGTTCTGTTACGCGCGGACAAGACCGTCCGGCAGGTCCTCTCCGGCCGGGTCTCCGGCACGCCTCGGCGGCAATGTCGGACCCCATCCGTAGCGTTGAGGGCATGAAGATCCTGCACACCTCGGACTGGCACATCGGCCGGACCTTCCACGGGCACTCCACCCTGGAAGCGCTCGCCGAGGTGCTCGCCGCCCTGGTCGTGCAGGTGCAGGAGAACGGCGTCGACGTGGTCGTCGTCGCCGGCGACGTGTTCGACTCCGCCACCCCGGCCGCTCCCGCCTACACGCTGCTCACCGACACCCTCGTCGCGCTGCACGCGACGGGTGCCCGCGTGATCGTCACGAGCGGCAACCACGACTCGGCGGCCCGGCTGGGCTTCCAGGCACGTCTGCTGCGCGAGGGGATCCACGTCGTCACGGATCCGCGCAGCATCGGCGAGCCGATCACGATCGAAGACGCCGACGGTCCGGTCCATTTCTTCGGGATTCCCTACCTCGAGCCCGCCATCGTGCGGCAGCATGCCGTGTTCTCCGGCGACGCCGAGGGGCGCCCGCTGCGCACCCAGGCGCAGACGCTTGCGCACGCCACGGGGCTCGTCCGGGCCGGGATGGCCGAGCATCCGGGGCGCGCCGTCGTGATCGCGCACTGCTTCGCCGCCGGCGTCGACGCGACGGTCGGTCTCGAGCGCGAGATCCGGCAGGGCGGCATCGACATGGTGCCGGTGTCCGTGTTCGACGGCGCCGACTACGTCGCGCTCGGGCACATCCATGGGCGTCAGGCGCTCACCGAGCGCGTCCGCTACGCGGGTGCGCCCCTGCACTACAGCTTCGGCGAGCAGCACAAGCCCCGCGGATCCTGGCTCATCGACCTGGCGGCCGACGGCAGGGTCGATGCGCAGTGGCTGGAGCTGCCCGTGCCGCGCCGGCTCGTGACCCTGACCGGGCCCCTGGACGAGATCCTCTCGGCCGAGAACGTCGCAGCGCACCACGACGACTGGGTGTGCGCGGTCTACACCGATGATCTGCCGCAGACCGAGCCGATGCGGCGCCTGCGCGAGAAGTACCCGTTCTGCGCACTCGTGCAGCACGAGCCCGCGCGCACGTCTGCGGTCGAGGAGCGTTCCTACAGCGAGCGGCTGCGCACCGCCGCGACCGACGAGGAGCGCATCGACGCCTTCCTCGCGCATGTGCGGGACGGCGCGGGGGCGACCGCACGCGAGCAGGAGCTGATCCGTGAAGTGCTCGACGACCGCGCGCTGGCGGAAGCCCTCGTCTAGTGCAGCTGCATCGACTCGAGATCGAGGGGTTCGGCCCGTTCCTGCGGCGGCAGACGATCGACTTCGACGCATTCGCCGACGACGGCCTCTTCCTCATCGGCGGTCGCACCGGCGCGGGCAAGTCGAGCATCCTCGATGCCGTGTGCTTCGGGCTCTACGGCAACGTGCCGCGCTACGAGGGCGGCGAGAAGCGCCTGCGCAGTGACCACTGCGAGCCCGCGGATCCGACCGAGGTGGTCGTCGAGTTCAGCACCGTCGCCGGCCGATTCAGGGTCACGCGATCGCCCGAGTATCAGCGCCCGGCGAAGCGCGGCGGCGGGCTGACCAAGCAGGCGTCCGCCGCGGCGCTGGACGAGCTCGTCGGCGGGAACTGGATCGGCCGGGCTGCGCGGGAGGTCGACGTCGCGCACGAGCTGGATGAGATCCTGCAGCTGAACCTGCAGCAGTTCCTGCAGGTGATCCTGCTCGCGCAGGGGCGCTTCGCACGATTCCTGCTCGCGGACAGCAGGGAGCGCCAATCTCTGCTGCGCCGGCTCTTCGGCACCGGCCGGTTCGAGGACTACCAGGCCAGCTTCGACGAGCGCCGCCGCGCGTCGGAGCAGGCGCTGGGCGCGGGACGCGCGACCGTGATGGCCCGCGTCGAGCAGGCCGAGCAGCTCGTCGCCGAGAACGACCTGCACGGGGCCAGCGCCGGTGCCGAGACGGTGCCGGCCGACGCCGACGCCTCGGTCGACGCACGTCTCGACGCGCTGCACCGGGCAGGAGCGCGGGCGGACTACCGCTCCGAGCAGCGCCGCCAGGAACGCGACCTGGCCGAGGCGGCGCATCGCGCCGCGACCACCGCGCTCGCCGCGGCGCGAGAGGAACGCCAGGCGCAGACGGAGCGGGATCGCGCGCGCGCCGCGCTCGCCGCGCTCGACGCCGAAGCTCTCCGGATCGCCGCCGATCGTCGCACCCTGGACGATGCCAGGGCCGCCGAAGCCCTCCGGCACGTGCTGCGCACGGCGGAGCGCACCGCGGCCGCGGCCACGGCTGCCACCGCGGTGGCCACCGAGGCCGAAGCGGCATGGCGAGGGATCGCCGCGGGCGATGATCAGGCGCCGGACGGCTCCTCCGCGGAAGCACTGCGGACGTGGGCATCCGACCTCATCCGGGCCAGCGGCGCCTGGCAGCAGGCTGCCGCGACCGAGGGGCAGCTCGCCGGCCATGAGGCGGCGGTGAAGACCGCCCTGAGCGAGCAGGCGGCCGCGGCAGCGGACCGCGCGATCCACGAATCGGAGCGCGCCGCTCTGCCTGCCGCGATCGATGCCCTGACCGCGGAGCGCGACGATCTGCGCCGACGAGCCGATCGTGCCGCGGACCTCGAGACCGCCGTGGCATCGGCGGCGGTGCGGCTCGAGGGCGCCAGGGACGCTGCGGCACGCACCCAGGAGCGGAGTGCGGTCGAGCGGACGGTCGCCGACCGCGAGCAGGAGGCTGCAGCCGCCTTCGCGCGTGCTGCGGATCTGCGCCGCCGCCGCGACGCGGGGATGGCCGGTGAGCTCGCCGAGGCCCTGATTCCGGGCGAGGCCTGCAGTGTGTGCGGATCCACCGAGCACCCGGCGCCGGCCGCGCATGCGGATCCGGTCTCGGCGGACGATGTGGCCGAGGCCACGGACGCGCGGGAGCGCGCCACCGAGCTCGTGCGCGCGGCCACGAAGGCACTGGCTGCGCTGGATGCCGAGCTGGCTGCCGCGGCCGTACGCGCCGACGGGCGCACGATCGAGACCGCCGAAGCGGAGCTCGTCGCTGCGCGCGCGGAGCAGGACGCGGCTTCGGCGGCGCAGACGGTTGCCGCGGAGGCGGAGCAGCGCCTCGCCGAGCTGCGGGGCAAGGGCGTCCGTCTCGACGCGACGATCGCCGATCTGTCCGCCCGTCACGCCGAGGCGAGCGAGCGCGTGGTGCTCGCGCGGCAGGTTCTCGCCACGGCGCAGGAGTCCGTTGCCCAGGCGCGTGGTGCGTTCGACAGCGTCGCCGCGCGGATCGACGATGCGGCGGTCCGGATCTCCGCCGCGCAGGCCCTCGCCACGGCGCTGGACGAGAGTGAGGCCCGCGCCGAGTCCGCAGCTGCCGCGCTCGCAGAGCAGCAGGAGGCGCTGACCGCGTCGCCGTTCGACGATGCGACCGCGGCCGGAGCCGCGCTGCGCAGCCCGGCCGATCAGGTCGGGCTCGAGGAGCGGATCGCCGCACATGCCGCGGAGCGCACCAAGGAACGTGCGATCCTCCTCGATCTCGAACTGCGCACCCTCCCTGACGAGCCGATCGACCTCGCTCCCCACGAATCCGCCGAATCCACCGCGCGCATCGCGTGGACGGCCGCCGTCGACGCCGCCAGCCGGGCCGACGCGATCGCCGCTCAACTCCGAGCCCTCCTCGAGACGGCGGCGGCCGAGCATTCCCGCGGTGCGGCGGCCGCCGCGGACCACGAGGTGCTGCAACAGCTCGCCGATGCCGTGGCCGGCCGTGGGGCGAACACCTATCGGATGAACCTCGAGACCTTCGTGCTCGCGGCCGAGCTCGAGGAGATCGTCGCCGCGGCGAATCTGCGCCTCGCAGACATGTCATCGGGCCGCTACCAGCTGCAGCACAGCGACGCCAGGGCCGCACGCGGGGCCGCCTCCGGTCTCGGGATCGTCGTGTTCGACGCGTTCACCGGCCAGACCCGGCCCGCGCAGTCGCTCTCCGGCGGGGAGACGTTCCTCGGCTCGCTCGCGCTCGCGCTCGGCCTCGCCGAAGTCGTCACCGCTCGTGCCGGCGGCATCCAGCTCGACACCCTGTTCATCGACGAGGGCTTCGGATCCCTCGACGGCGAGACGCTCGACGTGGCGATGCGCACTCTGGACGAACTGCGCGCAGGTGGCCGCACGGTCGGCGTCATCAGTCACGTCGAGGCCATGCAGGAGCAGATCCCGGCGCAGATCACGGTCCGCGCGACCCCCGACGGCCCGAGCGTGATCGAGTCCTGACGGGCGGGCGCGCGTTCGAATCGTGGAGGCCGAGCGCCGTCAGATCAGTTCGTACACCGTCGCGTTCGCCATGCCGCCGCCCTCGCACATCGTCTGCAGGCCGTAGCGGATCCCGTTCTGCTGCATGTGGTGCAGCAGGGTCGTGGCCAGGCGTGCGCCCGATCCGCCCAGCGGATGCCCCAGGGCGATCGCCCCTCCGCGCGGGTTGACGAGGTCGGGATCCGCGCCGGTCTCGGCGAGCCAGGCGAGCACGACCGGGGCGAAGGCCTCGTTGACCTCGAAGGCGCCGATGTCGGCGATGTCGAGGCCGGCGCGCTTCAGCACCTTCGCCGTGGCCGGGATGGGACCTGTGAGCATGAGGATCGGATCCGAGCCCACGACCGCGACGCTGTGCACGCGCGCGATCGGGGTGAGCCCGAGCTCCGCCGCCCGCGCGCTCGTCATCATGAGCACGGCGGCCGCGCCGTCGGAGATCTGGGAGGCGCTGCCGGCCGTCACCACACCGCCGGAGAGGAACGGCGTCGGCAGGGTCGCCAGGCGTTCGACGGTCGAGTCGGGCCGGATCCCCTGATCAGTGGTCACGACGCCTGCGGCGGTGGGGACGGGAACGATCTCATCGGCGAACAAGCCGGAAGCGGTCGCGGACGCGGCGCGCTGATGCGAGCGCACCGCGAACTCGTCCAGCTCGGTGCGGGTCAGGCCCCACTTCTGCGCGATGAGCTCGGCGCCGACGCCCTGGTTGCCCAGATCGGGGAAACGCTCGTGCATGAGCGGGCCGTAGGGATCCGCGCCGGCGACGCTGGAGAACATCGGCACGCGCGACATGACCTCGACCCCGCCCGCCACCACGATGTCCGCGTAGCCCGCGATGATCGCCGCGGCGGCGCTCTGGATCGCCTGCTGCGACGAGCCGCACTGCCGGTCGATGGTCATCCCCGGCACATGCTCGGGCAGCCCCGCGGCGAGAGCGGCGTTGCGGCCCACGTTGAACGACTGCTCGCCCACCTGCGACACGCACCCCCACAGCACATCGTCGACGAGGGCGGGATCCACACCGGTGTCCGCCAGCACGGCCCGGATGGGATGCGTGGAGAGATCGACCGGGTGGACGCCGCTGAAGACGCCGCGTTCGGGCTTGCCGATGCCGACCGCCGTGCGGCGGGCGGCGACGATGACGGCGTCTCTGCTGCTCATGAAACCATTGTCTCTCTGCCGGGCAGGCCGGGCGCGTGCGGCGGCCCCGCGATCACTCCACGGTCACCGACTTCGCCAGGTTTCGGGGCTTGTCGACGTCGTGCCCGAGCCGGACCGCAGCGAAGTATGCGAGCAGCTGCGTCGGGATGGTCAGCAGGATCGGATCCAGCTCCGGCTCGTTCTTGGGCACGACGATCGTGCGGGCGTCGAGGTGCGCGAGATCGACTCCGGCATGGGTGATCGCGATGAGTGGCCCCTTGCGCGCGAGGATCTGCTCCGCGGCTCCGAGGTTGCGGTCGGTCAGCTCGTCCTCGGGGATGAGTGCGACCGTCGGCATGTCGGGGTCGATCAGTGCGAGAGGACCGTGCTTGAGCTCGCTCGTCTGGTAGGCCTCCGCGTGGATGTAGCTGATCTCCTTGAGTTTCTGCGCGCCCTCCCTCGCCACGGGGAACCCGCGCACGCGACCGATGTAGAACGCGCTCTTGGCCTTCGCGATGTCCTCGGCGACGTCCGCGATCGGATCCGCATTCTCGAGGATGTCCCGGATCTGCTCGGGGATGCGCTGCAGACCGCGCAGGATGCGCTGTCCGTCGGCGTGCGACAGGTCGTGCAGACGGCCCAGGTGCAGCGCCAGCAGGGCGAACGAGAGGGCYATGTTGGTGAGCGCCTTGGTGGAGGCGACGGAGATCTCCGGCCCCGCGTGCAGGTAGATCCCGCCGTCGACCGTGCGGGCGATCGTCGAGCCGACCACGTTGACGACGCCGATGACGCGGCCGCCCTTGCGCTTGATCTCCTCGACGGCGAAGGCGGTGTCGGCGGTCTCGCCGCTCTGGCTCACCGCGACGTACAGCGTGTCCGACTCGATGATGGGCTGGCGGTAGCGGAACTCGGATGCGGCTTCCGCGTCCGCGGGGATGCGCGCCAGGTCTTCGATGAGCTGCGCGCCGAGCTGGCCCACGTAGTAGGCGGATCCGCAGCCGAGGATCTTGATCCGCCGGAAGCCGCGGAGCTCCCGCAGATCCAGTCCGAGTCCGTCCAGGCGGGCAGTGGCGAACCGCTCGTCCAGCCGGCCGCGCAGGACCATCGCGGCGGCGTCGGGCTGCTCGTGGATCTCCTTGAGCATGTAGTGCTGGTAGCCGCTGAGCTCGAGGTCCTCCGCGGCGACGCTGATCTCGACGGGCTCCGAGCTGGTCGGGGTGTTGCCGCGGTCGAAGGTGCGGAAGCCGGTCGCGGTCACGGTCGCCAGCTCGCCGTCGTTCAGGTGCACGACCCGGTCGGTGTGCCGCACGAGCGCGGCCACGTCGCTGGCGACGAGCATCTCCTTGTCGCCGATGCCGATGATCAGGGGGGATCCGCTGCGCGCCAGGACGATCCGCTCGGGGTGCTGCTCATCGAGCACCGCGAGGGCGTAAGTGCCGGTGATCCGCCCGAGCGCGGAGAGCACGGCCTCCTCGAGGGTCGCCGCCTCCGACTGCGCGATGAGGTGCGCGATGACCTCGGTGTCGGTGTCGCTCGTGAGCGGGACGCCTGCCTCGGCCAACTGCGATCGGAGGGCGGCCGCGTTGTCGATGATCCCGTTGTGCACGACGCTGATCCGGCCGTCCTGGCTGCGCTGGGGGTGCGCGTTCTGCTCGATGGCGGGGCCGTGCGTCGCCCAGCGCGTGTGGCCGATCCCAACCGTGCCGGTCAGCCGCTTCGGCAGGGCGGCCTCGAGCTCGCGCACACGGCCCACGCGGCGGATCGCCGTGGTGCCCTTGCTGCCGAGGACGGCGACGCCGGCCGAGTCGTAGCCGCGGTACTCGAGGCGGGTGAGGCCTTCGACGAGGACGGGGGCGGCGGCCTGGTGGCCGATGTATCCGACGATTCCGCACATGGTGGGCTCCTCAGAGGTCGATGGTGGATGGAGATCCGTGGGGGATGAACGGGGCGGGCTGGGCGGGCGGTGCTCAGCCGTACACGATGCGGCGCAGCTGCCGCTCGGACAGGTCCGGGGCCGCGACGCGACGCCCCCGCAGCTCCGCGGCGATGAGGGCGAACGCCTCGGCGTTGCGCGTGCCGTAGAGCTGCAGTTCACTGTGGCGGCGCCGCACGAAGGCCTCGACCGGCTCGTCGTACCAGGCGAGCACGTCGTCGACGACCCGCGCGGCGACGCTCGCCGGCAGACCGGTCGACGCCGAGATCCGGTGGATCAGGTCATCGTCGGTCATGACACGAGTATGCGGATCCGACTCGCCGAATGACAAGAATCTGCCCGAATTCGGGCAGATCTCGTCGGTTGTCGGGCCGATCCGCCCGACGCCTGTCAATTCGAAGCGCGCAAATGGCTGGATCTACCTCCGGATGCAGCCATCTGCGCGCTTCGAAACGAAAGTTCTCAGAGTCCGAGGCTGCGGGCGATCAGCATGAGCTGCACCTCGGTGGTGCCTTCGCCGACCTCGAGGATCTTCGAGTCGCGGTAGTGCCGGGCCACGCGGTACTCGTTCATGAAGCCGTTGCCGCCGAACACCTGGGTGGCGTCACGAGCATTGTCCATCGCCGCATCGCTCGCGGTGAGCTTGGCGATCGCCGCCTCCTGCTTGAACGGCTTGCCCGCGAGCATGAGCGCGGCCGCGTGGTAGTAGGCGCGACGGGCGACCTGGGCGCGCGCCTCCATGCGGGCGATCTTGAACGCGATGGCCTGATGCCCGCCGATGTGCGTGCCGAAGGCCTGACGCTCCTTCGCATAACGGACGGCGTCGTCGACGCAGCCCTGCGCGGCGCCGACCGCGAGGGCCGCGATCGCGATGCGTCCCTCATCCAGGATCCGCAGGAAGTTCGCGTAGCCGCGCCCGCGCTCGCCGAGCAGGTTGTCGGCGGGCACGCGCACGTCGTCGAACGACAGTCCGTGGGTGTCCGAGGCGTTCCAGCCGACCTTGTCGTACGGCGGCGCGACGGTGAAGCCCGGCGTGCCCGAGGGCACGATGATCGTCGAGATCTCCTTGCCCCGCTCGGTCTCGCCGGTCACGGCCGTGACGGTCACGAACGCGGTGATGTCGGTGCCGGAGTTGGTGATGAACTGCTTCGAGCCGTTGATCACCCATTCGTCTGCGCCTGAACCAGCGGTGTCGAGGCGCGCGGTGGTGCGGGTGCGGCCGGCGTCGCTGCCCGCGTCCGGCTCGGTGAGGCCGAAGCCCCCGAGAGTCGTGCCGGCGGCGAGCGAGGGCAGCCAGCGCTGTCTCTGCTCCTCGGTGCCGAAGCGGAAGATCGGCATGGCGCCGAGCGAGACGCCGGCCTCGAGGGTGATGGCGACGCTCTGATCGACCTTGGCGAGTTCCTCCAGCGCCAGGCAGAGCGCGAAGTAGTCGCCGCCCATGCCGCCGTACTCCTCGGGGAACGGCAGGCCGAACAGGCCCAGCCCGGCCATGCCGGCGACCACTTCGTAGGGGAAACTGTGCTTCCGGTCGTGCTGGGCGGAGACGGGAGCGACCACCTGCTCGGCGAAATCGCGGACGGTCGCGGACAGCTCGCGGTACTCCTCGGGGAGTTCGGACGGGATCGCCTCGGACACGCTGATCAGCTCCTCAGTGAACGATCGGTAACTGAAACAAATGTTAGCGCGCGTTCACTCGACTGTCCAGGATCGCTATCCTTACGGGATGACCACCGCGAGGGCGCAGGGGAAGGCACGGACGAGGCAGCTGTTCCTCGACGCCGCCGCCCGGCTCTTCGCCGACCGCGGGTTCCACGCGGTCTCGATCGGCGAGCTCGGCACCGCGGTCGGGGTCAGCGGGCCCGCTCTGTACCGGCATTTCCCGAGCAAGGAGGCGATGCTCGAGGAGATCCTGCTCGGCACCAGCGAGTTCCTGCTGCGCGGCGGATCCGAGATCGCCGGCGCACTGCACTCGTCCGATCGGGCACTGCTGGATGACCTGATCGACTTCCACCTCACGTTCGCCCTGGCGCACCGGGATGTGATCCGGGTGCAGGACCGCGAGCTCGGCACGCTGCCGAAGGCCGCGAACCGTCAGGTGCGCAAGCTGCAGCGCCAGTACCTCGACCTGTGGGCCGAGGTCGTCGGGCGCATCCGGCCCGAGCTCGAGAAGGCCGACCGCCAGGTGATGATGCACGCGGTGTTCGGGTTGCTGAACTCCACCGCGCACAACTCCGTCGCCGGATCCGTGCACGAGCGCGCGATCCTCGCGGCGGCCGCCCGGTGCGTTCTCGTCGGAGGGTGAGCCCCGCCGTTCAGGGTCACAGGGACAGCTCGGAGCAGCCGGTCACGATGCGGGCGTAGCCGAGCACGAGCTCGCGCGCGCGACGGGGGCTCGCCGAGCGGTTGCCGCTGATGATGTGCAGCTCGTAGGCGTCCTCGAGGGAGACGAAGTTCTGCGCGAGGTCGATGATGGGGCCGGCGAGTCGGAAGTGCCCTTGCGCGACGCCGAGCTGCAATGCGGCGAAGTACAGCGCGACCTGTCGGTCGTAAAGCGCCTGCAGCAATGGACCCATCGTGGCGCTGCCTCTGCGGAACAGGTCGATGTCGTGCATGGCGATGACGAGCGCGTCGTCCTCGCTCTTCGGGATGCCCGCGTCGATCATCGCGACGAGCTGCTCCCGCGCATCCGGGATGTCGGCGAGGGCCTGCAGGCGCGTCGTGTAGAACCGCTCGCACGCCCACGTGTAGACATCGTCGATGAGCTGATCGAGGTCGTTGAAGTGGTAGTGCACGGTGCCGGTCGACACCCCGGCCCGTTCGGCGACGTCCTGGACGCGCAGGTTCGCGATCCCGCGGTCGCGGATCGCATCGAGCGTCGCCAGGATCAGCTGGTCGCGACGCTCCGGCGTCTTCTTCGCGCTAGCCATGCGCCCATCCTCTCAGGGTGGGGAGTCGTCCCGCGGATCCGATCGAGATCCTCTCCGAATGTTACGAGTTTGATTCGTGAGTCAAAAGTTCGCGGCCAGCCGTTGACTTAACAGGAATCCTACTTTTGACTGGGCAATCAAATAACCCATTCGAGGAAGGGCTCGACGATGAGCGACGGATTGCAGGAAGAGCTCGGCGAGGCGGCCGGCGCGCTGGGGGCGAAGGCTCCAGGGGTCGTGCCCGACGCGGGGAAGTACGAACAGCAGCTCTCCCGGGGGCTGACCTTCAAGGAGAACATCCTGATCACGCTCTCGGCGGTGACGCCCGCGTCGAGCGTGTTCATCATCGTGCCTGCGATCATCAACGGCATCGGCGGGGCGTCGGCCCTCGCCTTCCTGATCGGCGCTCTCGTCGGCGTCTTCGTCGCGCTCTGCTATGCCGAGCTGTCCAGCGCCTTCCCGATCACCGGCGGCGAGTACGCGTTCGTGGC
Source organism: Microbacterium sp. 01T413_2 (assembly GCF_056398985.1). Taxonomy (NCBI): domain Bacteria; kingdom Bacillati; phylum Actinomycetota; class Actinomycetes; order Micrococcales; family Microbacteriaceae; genus Microbacterium; species Microbacterium sp. 01T413_2. The sequence goes on along the minus strand of NZ_JBFTQL010000048.1, from coordinate 67 downwards.
GCGCACGCTCGGCAAGCCCTGGGGCTTCGGGCTGTTCCTGCTGAACCTGGTCAGCGGCGTGCTCATC
>NZ_JBFTQL010000047.1:0-16971 GCF_056398985.1 Microbacterium sp. 01T413_2 | reverse complement strand
GCCCTCCAGCCGCTCAGCGACCCTGCGCCCGATCTCGCCGAGCGCCACGAGCCCCACGGTGCGCCCGCGCGCGCCGGACGCCGCGCCCGCCGCGGCGAGCTGCCGTTCCCGGGCGTAGCGGCGCCGCGCGGCCGGCACCCCGCGTGCGGCGAGCACGATCTGTGCGACGGCGATCTCGGCCACGGGGTCGGCGTTCGCGGCGGCGGCCGAGACGACCGCGACCCCGCGCGCCCAGACCTCGGGGGCGATCATGTGCTTGACCGAGCCGGCCGCATGCAGCACGCCGCGCAGGTGCGGAGCGCGCTCCAGCAGAGCGCCGTCCACGACCGGCGCGCCCCAGCCGGTCAGCAGCAGTTCGGTGTCCCGAAGCGCATCCGGCTGATCCGCCAGCTCGTCCGCGGTGAGGAACGGTCGCTCCAGCGTCACGGTAGCGTCGATCATGGCCAGCACCTCGTCCGGGTAGACGTCGTGGCGACGCCGCTCCTCCATGACCAGCCGCGCGCGCATCCGCTCGCCCATTCCGACTCCCCTCTTCGCCGCGACRGGCGARACATCCGATCAATGATTGACAGCGTCTGCGGACCTACATTAGATTCGCGATCGACGCCTTGCAAAGTGGCAAGCGTTTGCCAAACCGACGGAGAACCCCATGCACAGCAGAATCCTGCGCACCGCCGCCCTGATCGGCGTCGCCACCCTCGCCCTCGCGGGCTGCTCGAGCACAGGCTCGGGCGCTCCGGCCGGCGTGAAGCAGAACGAGAAGTCGACCCTCGAGATCTGGATCCGCACCACCCCGGGCAGCCCGAGCGAGACCGCGCAGAAGGCGATGGTCGCCGCGTTCGAGAAGAAGACCGGCTACAAGGCCGAGCTCACCGCGATCTTCGACGACTTCGAGACCAAGCTCGCCCAGCGCGCGGGGCAGAAGGATCTGCCTGACATCGTCATGAACGACATCAGCCAGCTCGGCACGATGCACACGCAGGGCATCGTCCGCGAGGTGAGCGCCAAGGACGTGCCCCACGCCAAGGATCTCACCCCTCAGGCCGCCACCGCAGGCAAGGCGACCGACGGCAAGACCTACGCGATCCCCTACTCCGCGCAGGCGAACGCCCTGCTGGTCCGCAGCGACTGGCTGCAGAAGCTCGGCCTGCAGGCTCCGAAGACCTGGGACGACCTGGAGGCCGTCGCGAAGGCGTTCACCACCCAGGATCCCGACGGCGACGGGCAGGCCGACACCTATGGTCTCGCCGTTCCCGCCTCGACGAAGCGCGGATACGCCTCCTGGTACTTCTCCAACTTCCTCTGGGCCGCGGGCGGCGACTTCATCAAGAAGTCGGGCGGCGGCTACCTCCCCGCGATGAGCGATCTGGCCTCGGTCAAGGCGATGGAGTGGTTCCGCGGGCTGCAGTGCGACGCCAAGGTCGTGCAGCCCGGCGCGGTCAGCATGGACACCCCGCCCACCAACGAGGCCTTCGAGACCGGAGTGGCCGGGATGTACCTGACCGGGCCGTACATGCTGCCGCGGTTCGACAAGTCCCTCGGCGCCGACAAGTACGAGGTCGTCCCCGCACCCGAGGGCCCGAAGGACGCCGCGGTGCTCGCCGAGGGCGGCGCGATCTACCTCATGGCCGGATCCGAGAACCAGAAGGGCCAGAACGCGTTCGCCGACTGGTACATCGGCGCCGACGCGCAGAAGGCCGGCATGGAGGGCACGAACGGGACGTTCAGCGTGCAGCTGCCGGTGAACAAGACCGTGAAGGTGTCCGACGTGCGCGACGACAAGCGCTGGGAGACCTTCGCGACCGCCTACCAGGAGGACGGCCGCTACGCGCCGAACATCCCGAGCTGGACGCCGGTGCGTCAGATGACCGCCGACACCGTGAACGCGCTGCTCGCCGACTGCTCGCTCGACCTGAAGGCGGAGCTCTCCGACCTCGACGGCAAGCTCACCGCCGAACTGCTGACGCAGGGGATCCTCAAGAAGTGACGATCGACATCGTGGACACCGCACGCGCGGGATCCGCGCCGAGCACGGCGACGGAGGCCCTCCTGGTCCCGTCGCCGGCTCGGCGCCGCCGGCGGCGCACGCAGGGGCAGTGGTGGATCCCGTGGGCGTTCCTCACCCCCGCGCTGCTGCTCTTCCTGGTGTTCCGCTACATCCCGATGGTGCAGGCCGTCTCGATGTCGGTGGAGAACGTCCGCCCCTACCTCGGCAACGAGTTCGTCGGGCTCGCGAACTACCAGACGATCCTCTCGTCGGCCGACTTCCGCGACGCGACGATCAACACGCTCGTCCTCGCCTTCGGGCAGACCGCAGGAAGCCTCGGCGTCGGCTTCCTGCTGGCCCTGCTGCTGGAGGGCCAGACCCGCAAGCTCTCGTTCCTGCGCTCCGCCGCGTTCCTGCCCGTGGTCGTGCCCATGGCCGTCATCGCCGAGCTCTGGCGGATCATGTACTACCCGGCGGCGGACGGCTTCCTGAACTCGATCATCGGCCTCGTCGGGCTCGGCCCCAGCGAGTACATCAACGATCCGAGCACCGCGATGGGATCCATCATGGTGATGGGGATCTGGCGCGGCGCGCCGTACGACATGATGATCATCCTGGCCGGGCTCGCCGGCATCGACCGGGGTCTGTACGAGGCGGCGACCGTCGACGGGGCGAACCGCTGGCAGCGGATCCTGCACGTGACCCTGCCAGGCCTGCGCCCCGTGTTCACGATCCTGTTCATCCTCGCCGCCGTACGCGGCTTCCGGGTGTTCACCGAGGTGTTCCTGATGACCAACGGCGGCCCGAACGGCGCGACCGAGGTCGTCATGACCCTGCTCTACAAACTCGGCCTGGAACAGGGCAAGCTCGGCGTCGGCTCCGCCGGTGCGGTGCTGCTGTTCCTCGCGACGCTGGTGCTGACGGTCTTCGTGCAGCTCATCACCCGCAGGAGGAAGGACGCATGAGCGCCGGCACCGACACCGCCCTCGGACTGACCGAGAGCCGCACTCCCCTCGCGATCGCCGTCAAGGTCGTGCTGTACGCCGTCGTCGCGATCCTGTTCGCAGGCCCGCTGATCGCGCTGCTCGTCGGCGCGTTCGGCGAGGTCTCGGATCCGACCGAGCTCAGCGTCATCCCGACGCGGCCGACGCTTTCGAACTTCGGGATCGCGATCGACTACGGCGTGCTGAAGTACCTGGCGAACTCGTTCTTCGTGGTCGGGTTCGGCCTGCTGCTGCAGGTCATCGTCTCGGTGCTCGCCGGGTATGCCCTGGCCCGCAAGCGGTTCCGCTTCTCGGCGCTGGTGATGGTCGCGATCCTCGCGACCATGATGCTGCCGGAGGAGATCCTCGCCCTGCCGCTGTCGATCCTGCTGTCGGATCTGCCGCTCGTGCACATCAACCTGATGGGAACGCTGGCCGGCATGATCGTGCCGCTGGGCGCCTGGGCGTTCTCGATCCTCGTGATGACCGAGTTCATGAAGGACGTGCCGATCGAGCTGGAGGAAGCCGCCCGCATCGACGGCGCCGGGGAGCTCCGCGTGTTCGCGCAGATCATCGTGCCGCTCTGCAAGCCCGCCCTCGGCGTGGTCGGGGTGTTCGGGTTCACGATGATCTGGGATCAGTACCTGCTGCCGCTGCTCGTCTCCACCAGCAACGCCACGTACACGCTGCCGCTCGCGCTGCGCACGCTGCGCATCGATCCCGAGGTCACCCCTGGCGTCATCATGGCGGCCTCGCTGCTGGCGCTCGCCCCGTCGGTGATCGTGTTCCTGCTGTTCCAGCGGTCCTTCGCGCGGGGCCTCACCTCTGGCGCGCTGAAGGGCTGATCGTGACGGTGCTGCAGATCGACGGCGTGGTGGGACTGCGCGACGTGGGCGGGATCCCCGCCGGATCCGCCCGCGTCCGCCCCGGGCGGCTGTACCGCTCCGGCGCGCTGTCGGATGTCGACCGGCGCGGGGCGGAGCAACTGCGCGCCCGGGTCGGCCGGATCGTCGATCTGCGCTCGGACGACGAGGTCGCCGAAGCCCCGACGGTGCTGGCCGATGTGGAGATCGTCCGCCTCCCGCTGTACCACGGGTCGCCGCGCTCGTTCTTCCTGGAGGGTTACGACCTCGCCGGGATCTACCGGCACCTGCTGGCGGAGTCGATGCCCGAGCTCGTCGCCGCGATCCGCGCGATCGCCGAGGGCGAGGCCGTCCTGGTGCACTGCACCGCAGGCAAGGACCGCACCGGACTCGTGATCGCGCTCGCCCTGGCGGCGGTCGGGGCACACCGCGACGAGGTCGTGGCCGACTACGCCCTCACCTCATCGCTCATCCCCGAGGCCCGCCGCCGCGCCACCTCGGAGCGGCTGCGCCGTGCCTACCCGCAGTCGCCGCACGCCGCCGCGCTCGCCACGGAGTCGCCTGCCGCGGTCATGCGGGACGTGCTCGCCGAGATCGACGCCACGCACGGATCCGTCCGAGCACTGCTCGCCGCACACGGGATGACCGCGGAGGAGCTCTCGGCGCTGGACCGCGCCCTGCTCGATGCCGAGCCGTGCCCGCCGGCACCGGGGCAGACGCCGCTCACCGCCCACCCCCGCGATGCCCAGACCTCTCCCGCCGTCGACCCCGCCCCCGGAGACCGCATGCCCGCCCCTGCAGACCTGACCTGGTTCGTCGACGCCCGCCTCGGCATGTTCGTGCACTGGGGGCTGTACTCCCTCGCCGCGCGGCACGAGTGGGTCAAGAGCCGGGAACGGTTGAGCGACGCCGATTACGAGTCCTACCGCGCGCACTTCGACCCCGACCGGTTCGACCCGCGCGCGTGGGCTCGCATCGCGCGCGAGGCAGGGGCCGGCTACGTCGTGCTCACCGCCAAGCACCATGACGGCTTCTGCCTGTGGGACTCGGCCCTGACCGACTACACCACGATGAACACGCCGTTCGGCCGGGATGCGGTGGCCGAGTTCGTCGCAGCGTGCCGGGCCGAGGGCCTGCGCGTGGGTCTGTACTACTCGCTCATCGACTGGCACCACGAGTCCTTCCCCGTCGACGGCACGCATCCGCAGCGCGACGACGAGGAGTTCAAAGCCGCCACCGTCGACCGCGACGTGCGCGACTACCAGCCGTACCTGCACGGCCAGGTGCGCGAACTGCTCACCCGCTACGGTCGGATCGACTACCTGTTCTTCGACTTCTCCTACACGCACCGCCCCGACTACTGGGGCGGCAAGGGCGCTGAGGACTGGGACGCGGAGAACCTCCTCGCCCTGGTCCGGGAGCTGCAGCCGGGGATCATCGTGAACGACCGGCTCGGGATCCCCGGCGACATCGTCACGCCGGAGCAGTACCAGCCGCTCGCGCCGATGACCCGCGACGGCGAAGAGGTGCCCTGGGAGGCGTGCCAGACGCTCAACGGCAGCTGGGGCTACGACCGCGACAACCATGAGTTCAAGACCGCCGAGTCCCTCATCCGCCTCCTCGTCGACGGGGTGTCGAAGAACGGCAACCTGCTGCTGAACATCGGCCCCGACGGCCGCGGCAGGCTCGGCAGGGATGCCGAGGAGATCTTCGGCGGGATCGGCACGTGGATGGACGATCACGCGCGGGCCATCCGCGGTGCCGGGCCCGCGCCGTTCACTCCGCCGGCCGATGTGAGGTACACGCTGCGCGGTGACCGGCTCTACGCCCACCTGTTCGCCTGGCCGTTCAAGCACCTGCATCTGCCGGGCCTCGCGGGGCGGGTGCGCTACGCGCAGCTCATGACCGACGCCTCCGAGCTCGTGCCGCTGCACGTGGATCCGGATCGGGTCGCGCAGAACACCCTCATGGGCGGACTGCCGTCCGGCACCCTCACCCTTCAGCTCCCGATGCAGCGCCCCGACACGGCCGTGCCCGTCGTGGAGCTGTTCCTGACCGACGACGCGATCGCCTGAGGATCCGCCCGCCGCGCCGCCGCCCAGCCCACCCACGGTCCCCGAGCCATCGAGGGGACCGCCGTCGACCCTGCGCCGAAACCAGCGCAGGCGCATCACTCAACGAGGAGGATCATGAAGAGACGCACTTTCATCCTGTCCGCCGCCGGCGCCGCTCTGGCGCTGACGGGCATCCCGGGCGCAGCACAGGCCGTCGGACCCCGCGCGGGCATCGTGCCCGGGTTGGACGGCCGCGGCCCGTACACGTCGGTGTCGGATCTGGCCGCCCTGCAGACCGCGATCGACACGGCCCAGGAGGGCGCGACGATCGTCGTCGCGAACGGCACGTACGCCGTGCCGGACGGATCCCCGATCCGGCTCGCGGGCGTGAGCGGTCGCTGGAACAAGCACCTCACGATCATGGCCGAGAGCGTCGGCGGCGTCACGTTCACGGGCGCGCAGAGCTTCGTGTTCGACGGCGCCCACCACGTGACTCTCAGCGGGTTCGTGTTCACGCAGTCCACCACCTTCGAGATCCCCGCCTCGTGCCAGGCGATCACGCTCAGCCGCAATGAGTTCGTCCTGGCCGACATCGAGGGTCTGCACAACGTGATGGTGCGCGCCGACGACACCGTGATCGAGTACAACCACTTCCACGGCAAGTCGACGCTGGGCATCTACCTCGGCATCGAGGGCGGCCAGCCCACCGACATGGCCCAGAACGTGCACATCCACCACAACTACTTCTCGGACCACACCTTCCCCGGCGACAACGGCGGCGAGCCGATCCGCCTGGGCGTGAGCCCCCGGGCGCTGAGCAGCGCGCACGCGATCGTCGAGTACAACCTGTTCGAGCGGTGCAACGGCGACCCCGAGGCGATCTCGGTGAAGTCGAGCGACAACACGGTGCGGTACAACACCATCCGGGATTCCCTCGGCGGCATCGTGCTGCGGCACGGCAACCGCACCCGGATCGAGTCGAACCACATTCTGAACGGCGAGAACGGCATCCGGATCTACGGCAACGACCACGTGATCGTGAACAATCTCATCACGGGGATCAGCGGCTCGGCGATCGTGATCGGCTGCGGCACGCTGCGCGACCACTACGAGGGCGAGCCCTCCACCTCGCGCACCAAGAACGATGCACCCGACCGGGTGCGGATCGCGCTGAACTCGCTCATCGACGTGGGCGGCGGCATCATCGGCGAGACCGCGCGGCCGATCGAGCCGGACGACTGCGTGATCGTGGACAACCTCGTCGTCTCGGACCGCGGTTCGCTCGCGCTCGTCCCGAAGTCGAAGAACTTCACGTGGTCGGGCAACATCCTCTGGGGTGCGGCGGCGGACGGCGACGCGCCCGCGACCGGATTCACTCGGGTGGATCCGCTCCTGGCACTGGACGACGAGGGCCTGCCTCGCATCGGCGCGGGCAGCCCCGCGATCGATGCCGCGACCCAGGACCACACGGCGTGGGTGAGCGACGACATCCTGGGCCGCCATCGCACTGGGGCCGCCGACATCGGTGCGCACGAGTACTCCGCCGCGCACGCGCGGCGCACGCCGCTGCACACGGGGGACGTCGGTCCGCTGAGCGCCTGAGCGGCCGAGGCTGAGGGCCTGAGCACGAAGAGAGGCCGGATCGGGGTGGGCTCCGATCCGGCCTCTCCTCGCGTGCTCCCTGCCGGCTTCTGAGCGGCGGGTTTGGCATTCGGTTGCCGCAGTGGATCCGGCGCGCCTGGCCCTCCCGCAGCCACGGAGAGGGCGCCGGACTCGAAGTCCGGCGCCCTCTCGACTCGGGGGCGCTCGTCCCGGCTACGGGGCGCTGGGGCCGACGTTCGCTGTGGTGAGCGGGGCCCGCGTCGCCGGGCTGCTCGTCACCTCCTGGGCGCCGATGTCGTACACGCCGGTGCGCGCACGCCCGTCGAGATCGTCGGTGACCCAGTCGGCGTGGTTGGCCTGCGTCGCCGCGTTCACGGCCGGGCTGGACGCGGCGATCTTCCAGGTTCCGACGGCATCCTGCGCGAGCTGCGGATCCACCCGCGTGAAGCCGACCTTCGGGATGTTGCCGTTGGCCGCGGCGCCCCAGATGATGTTTCCCCGCCAATAGAAGTCCTGCATGAGCGGGACGTTGCCGAGGTAGCCCGTCTGCCCGCGCACGATGTTGTCCACGATCGTCACGTTGAGCGGTGGAACCGTGCGATTCGTCTCGCCGATGATCCCGCCTCCGTTGTCGACCAGGGTGTTCAGTGCGATCCGGATCCGGTCGGGGGCGTCGTTGCCCTTCCTGTCATCCGCCGGCTCCCCCTCGTAATGGTCGCGCTCGGTACCGGATCCGATCACGATGCCTTCCTTGCTGAGCCCGGCCACGTAGTTGTTCACGATGACGTGGTCGTTGCCGTAGATGCGGATGCCGTTGGCGCCGCCGATGATCCTGTTGCCGACCACCGTGTTGCCGTTGCCGTGCCGCAGCACGATGCCGCCGAAGCTGTCGCGGACGGTGTTGTAGCGGATCGTGTTGCCGCTGGACTTCACCGAGATCGTCTCCGGGTCGCCGTTGGCCCTCTCGAAGAGGTTGTTCTCGACGATCGCTCCGGCGGTGCTGAGCGCGCGGGGGCTGACTCCGAGGCGGATGCACTCGCCGCCGTTCTTACCGGCGAAGCTCTGGTCGGAGAAGTAGTTGTGGTGCACCTTGACGCCGGTGGCCATCTCCGTCGTCCCGGCCCCCTCGATGCCCAGATAGACGCCGATCGTGCTCTTGCCATGGAACCAGCTGTACTCGACGACGGAGTCGTCCGCGCGCACGATCAGGTTGTGCTCGGCGCTCTGCGCGAAGGCGAACTCGTCACGACTGAACGTGATCGCGCGGCTGTCGGCGGGGACCTCGAGCGTCGTGGACTGGGTGAACCGGAAGCCCCGCAGCACGACGTCGTGCGCGCCCGAGAAGGTGAAGCTCGAGGCGCCGGTGAGGGTCACTCCGCCGACCGACTCCGCAGTGATCGTCACCGGGTTCCCCGACGCCCCGCCGCCAGCGACGGCGACAGCGGATCCGACCGCGTAGGTGCCGTTCTTCAGGGTGATCGTGTCGCCGGGCCGTGCGGCCGCGATCGCCGTCTGCAGCTGCGCCAGCGTGCTCACGGTGGACGTCGTCGTCACGGTGGCGCCTCGGGATGCCGCGGCGGCACCAGGGCCCACCCCCGCGGCGGCACCAGGGCCCACCCCCGCGGCGGCGGCAGGGCCCACCCCCGCGGCGGCGGCGTGAGCGAGGTCGAGAGAGGAGGCGGGGCGTTCGGCGGCGCTCGCGACGCCCGCGCCGCTGAGCGCGAGGCCCGCGGCCGCGACGACCGCGAGCAGTGTTCGAGTGGTCTTCATCTGGGGTTCCGATCTTCTTCGATGGATCTCCGCCTGCGATGCCGGACGACGACCGCGACACGCACCTGTCCTGCGACGCAGGACGTCTTCGTGCAGCGCGCGGCGGATCTTGTGGGAAAACTGCCTTCCGTCCGATCATGTCGATCTCGCGCCCAGATGGCAAGCGTTTGCCATACATTTGGCGAGCCGTCGTCACCTCGTCGAGGACGCACCCTCTCCGTCAGGTGAGGTAGGCGCGCAGTGCCGCTGCTTCCGCCGCGAGCGCCGCCGGGTCATCGTCCGGCACGAACTCGAGAAGGGCGTCGCGCGGCGGCACAGGGGCTGCGGCCGCGGCGGCGAAGAACGCCCGCCACAGCCCGTCGCGGGCGGTGAGGGGCAGCCGCTGGGTCGCGGGCCACCAGGAGAACACGTGCGCGGCCGAGACGTGGTCGGCGATCCGCTCGTACTCGGCCACCGCGACCGCGTCGGACGCCGACACGGTGGGCTGCCAGTACGTCCCGAGATGCGGGCTGCCGACCTCCTCCAGCACGCGGAGCGTCTGCTCGGCATCGTCGGCGAGCGTGCGCCCATGGAACTCCAGCGCGAGCGAGATCCCCCGACTCCCCGCTTGCTCGGCAGCGACGGCAAGGGCGTCGACGGTCGCTGCCCGCTCCGCCGCGGTGGCGTCCGCCGAACCGATGCGGCCGGCCCATACCCGGATCCGGTCCGCGCCGAGCGCCTCGGCCGAATCCAGGACCGGGGCGATGTCCTCCCCGTGTTCCGCGCGGAAGTACGAGCCGTACGAGGCCACGGCCAGCCCGGCATCGGCCGTGATCCGTGCGACCTCGGCGGCGCGCACGGCATCGCCCGGGGGCACGTGCACATCGCCGCCCCATTCGATCGCCTTGAGCCCGGCGCTCGCTGCGAGCGCGGCGATCGCCGCCGGATCCAGCTGCCGGAAGGTCACGGAGCACAGCCCGGGTCGGATGGTCATGGGATCAGCCTTTCATGTGGCGTCGGCGGGATTGGGTGTTCCGGACTCAGTCAAATTCGGCGTTCATGGTCGGGTTCTCGCCCACATGGGTCCGAATCGACTGAGTTTCGAACGCCGCGCCGCGGGCATGGTCCTCTGAGCGACCCTCAGCGCCCTTCGTCTCTCTGCGCGCGCTCAGGGACCACGCACGAAAGTCCCTGGGCGAGGAACCCAGCGACGAGACGAAGGCGCGCGAGCCATGGGCGCATCCAGGCCCCTCAGCCGAGGTGGGGCGAGATCGCCGCGCCGAACGACTCGGCAGTGCGGCGCACGACCTCGGCCGGATCCTCCGCCCAGATGTCGGCGTTGAAGATCTCCACCTCGATGTCGCGGTCGTACCCCGTCGCCACGACGGCCCGGGTGAGCGAGGCGAAGTCGATGACGCCGTCGCCCGGGTAGTGCCGGCTGAGCAGCACATCGGCGGGCAGCGGCGTCTTCCAGTCGCACACCTGGTAAGTCGCGATGCGCCCCTCCCGGCCAGCACGGGCGATCTGGTCGAGAACCTGCGGATCCCACCAGATGTGGAACGTGTCGACCGTCGCACCGACCACCGTCGGGTCGAAGTCGGCCGCGATGTCGAGCGCCTGCCCGAGCGTGGAGACGACGCAGCGGTCGGATCCGAACATCGGGTGCAGCGGCTCGATCGCGAGGGTCACTCCGGCGGCGGCGGCATCGGTCGAGAGCTCGCCGATCGCGTCGCGCACTCGTTCGCGGGCGCCGATCAGGTCGCGGGATCCCTCGGGCAGCCCGCCGGCGACCAGCACCAGGATCGCTGTGGACCCCTCCGCCCCGGCGGCGGCGAGTGTCGCGGTCTCCTCGATCGCGCGGCGGTTGTCGCCGAGCGCGGCGACGCGCTCCGGCCCGGCCGGCAGTGTGAAGAACCCGCCGCGGCAGTGCGTGGTGAAGCGCAGTCCGGAGTCGGCGAGCATCCGCGCCGCCACGTCGAGCCCGACTTCGTTCACAGGCTCGCGCCACAGGCCGATGCCCTGCACACCCGCCTCGGCCGTGACGCGGAGCGCGGTGGCGAGGTCGGCGTACTTGATCGTGGCCTGGTTGATCGACAGGCGAGGGTCGACGGCGGTCATGCGGTCACTCCGTTCAGGGCGAGCATGCCGTGCCACCGCTCGCGCGCGAGCTCCGGATCCTCGAGCGCGAGCGAGGCGTTCGCGAGCTCGACGATGCGGCTGAGGTGCGGCAGGCTGCGCGCGGAGTGCAGGCCGCCCACCATCTGGAACGCGGGCTGGTGGCCGTTCAGCCAGGACAGGAATGCGACGCCGGTCTTGTAGTAGAACGTGGGCGCGGCGAATACCTGCCGGCTGAGCTCCTCCGTCGGACCGAGGATCTCGAGGTAGCGGGCCGGATCTCCGGCGTCGAGCGCCTGGATCGCGGCCGAGGCGACCGGGGTGATCGCGGCGAAGGCCCCGAGCAGCGCGTCGGAGTGGGCACGGCGGGCGCTGGAGCGAACCTCGTGCTCGCCGACAGCACGTGTTGTCGCCGAGTGCACACCCTGTTCACGCGAAGAAGGTGTGCTCTCGGCGAATTCATGTACACTCGCCGGGCCGAAGCCCGCACCGGCAACACCGTCGCCGCCCGCCGCGCCGTCGGCCGGATCCTCGCCGCCGATGAGTCCGACGTAGTTGAAGTCGTCGCCGGTGAACATGCGCACGCCCTCGGGAAGCTGCTCGCGCACCGCGATCTCGGACTCGGCGTTCAGCAGGCTCATCTTGACGCCCGCGACCTTGCCCGGGTTCTCCGCGATGATCCGCAGCAGCGTCCCGGACGCGTCGCGCCAGTCACCGGATCCGAAGTATCCCTCCAGCTGGGGGTCGAACGCGGTGCCGAGCCAGTGCAGCACGACCGGCGTGGTCGCCTGCTGCAGCACCGCGGCGTACACGCGCAGGTAGTCGGTGCGCGACTCCGCCACGCGGGCGAGGTGACGGGAGGCCATCAGCACGGGGCCGGCGCCCTGCTCCTCGGTGAAGTGCAGCTGCTCGACGTAGGCGTCGATCACCTGCGGCAGCGAGATGCGCTCCGCCTCGACGTGGTCGGTGTTGACGCCGACGACGACGGATCCGCCCTCCTCCCGGGCGACCGCGGCGCTGCGGGCGATGAGCTCACGGGTCGCCGCCGCATCGAGGCCCATGTTGCGCTGCGCGGTGTCCATGGCGTCGGCGACGCCCAGACCCCACGAGTACACGTTGCGGCGGAACGCGAGCGTCGCGTCCCAGTCGATGTCGGCCGGCTGGCCGGGGGTGTTGTCGGCGTGCACCTTCGGCACCACGTGCGCCGCGGCGTAGGCCACGCGACTCTGCAGCGGTGCGGTCGGACGCTCGTAGGCGCCGGCGCCGTTGAGCTCGGCCTCGGAGGTTGCACCGTCGGCCGCGAGGAGGCGGATCGTCGTCATCGTGCGCCTCAGCCCTCGTTCGAGCCGGCCAGGCTCAGCGCGGGCAGCGCGATCTTGCGCCCCTCGGCGGAGGAGCGCAGGCCCGCCTCGGCGAGCTGCACGCCGCGGGCGCCGGCCAGCAGGTCGAAGGCGTAGTCGGTGCCGAGCACGTAGGACTCCAGGTACTCCTCCCACTGCTGGCGGAAGCCGTTCAGGAAGACGTCGTTCACCGGCACGTCGGCCCAGTCGGCGTCGTAGTCGTGCGCGTCGGCCAGGTCGGGGTTCCACACCGGCTTCGGGGTGGCGTTGCGGTGCTGGATCTTCGCGCCGAACAGGCCGACGACGGCGGATCCGTGCGTGCCGTCGACCTGGAACTCGACCAGCTCATCCCGGTTCACGCGCACGGTCCAGCTGGAGTTGATCTCGGCGATGACGCCGCCCTCGAGCTCGAAGATCCCGTACGCCGCGTCCTCGGCGGTGGCGGTGTAGTGCTCGCCGTTCTCGTCCCAGCGGTCGGCGATGTGCACCGCGGCCTGAGCGTAGACGCTCTTGACCTCGCCGAACAGGTTCTCCATGACGTAGTTCCAGTGCGGGAACATGTCGCTGATGATGCCGCCGCCGTCCTCGGTGCGGTAGTTCCAGCTCGGACGCTGGGCGGGCTGCCAGTCACCTTCGAACACCCAGTAGCCGAACTCTCCGCGCACGGACAGGATCCGCCCGAAGAAGCCGGAATCGATGAGGCGCTTGAGCTTCTGCAGACCGGGCAAGTAGAGCTTGTCGTGCACGACGCCGGTCTTGACCCCGGCCGCCTGCGCCAGACGGGCGAGCTCGAGTGCCTCCTCAACCGACTCGGCGGTGGGCTTCTCGGTGTAGATCGCCTTGCCCGCGGCGATGGCCTTGCGGATCGCGGTCGCCCGCGCCTTGGTGACGAGGAAGTCGGCGTAGATCTCCCACTGCGGATCCGCGAGCGCGGCGTCGAGGTCGGTCGTCCAGTCTTCGATGCCGTGCTYGGCGGCGAKYTCSGCGAGCTTCTGCGCGCTGCGGCCGACGAGGATCGGCTTCACGGTGACGCGGGTGCCGTCGGGCAGCTCGATGCCGCCCTGCTCGCGGATCGCGAGGATCGAGCGCACCAGGTGCTGGCGGTAGCCCATGCGCCCGGAGACGCCGTTCATGATGATGCCGATCTCGCGGGTGGTGCTCTCAGCCACGGTGCTTCCTTCGTCTCATGCTCGCCCGGCGGTTCATTCGTGGATACCGATTCGGGTAAGCGCTTTCCAGTTGGATCATCTTGACACGGGAACGCGCTTACCGCAAGACGGGCGCCGTGGCTCGAGGGGGCGCCCCGCCCGCCCGTAGCGGCGATCCCGCCACCAGGCCGGGACCGGGACGGGCACCCAGGACCCCAGCGCCCAAGCATCGGCACCAGCACCAGCACCAGCACCAGCACCCCAGCACCCCAGCACCCCAGCACCCCAGCACCCCAGCACCCCAGCACCCCAGCACCCCAGCACCCCAGCATCGGCATCAGCAGCGCCACCTCCGCCGTCCCGCCACCTTCATCGCGTCATCGTCGACGCTCAGGTCGCACTTTCTGCTCCAAAACGCCACGGGAAGAGCAGAAAGTGCGACCTGAACGGAAGAAGCGGAGTCCGAGGGACGGATCCGGAGGACGAAGTCGAAACGCGGACGCGGAGCCGAAGGGCGGCAGCGAATCTCGGATCCGAGGGCTCGCAGGGTGGCAACGAATCTCGGATCCGAGGGCTCGCAGGGTGGCAACGAATCCCGAACCCGGAGGGAGCGCGGGGCCACGCGCTCGTGCGGGGGCTACGCGCTGGTGCGGACGATCAACGCGGGCGTCAGCAGAGCCGGATCCGGCGCATCCCGCCCCTCGACCCGGTCGACGACGAGGCGCACAGCCTGCTCGCCGAGCGCGGCGAAGTCCTGCCGGATCGTGGTCAGCGGCGGGCGGAACTCGGCCGCGTCGGCGATGTCGTCGAAACCGAGCACGACGACGTCCTCGGGCACGCGCCGGCCGGCGTCGGCGAGCGCGCGCAGCAGGCCGAGCGCCATCTGGTCATTGGCAGCGAAGACGGCGGTCACCGATGCATCGGCGGCGAGCACTCCGCCACGGTCGTGGCCCGAACCCGCACTCCAATCCCCGCGCACCGGGTCGGGGATCCGAAGCTCCCGCGCGGTGAGCTCCTCCCGCCAGCCGCGCTCGCGCTCCGCCGCGGCGAACGAGCCTTCGGGCCCCGCCAGGTGGTGCACGGTCACGGCCCCGCGGTCCAGCAGGTGTGCGGTCGCCGCACGAGCGCCCGCCGCATGGTCGGTGCCGATGACGGTGAACCGCGGGTCGGCGGGAGAGTCCACGACGACGAGGGCGAGCCCGGCCGGATCCGCGTCACGGGCCAGCGCGGAGGCCTCGTTCAGCACGATCGCCCCGTCGACGCCCTGGTCGTGAAGCCGATCGAAGGCTTCGCCGATGCGCCCCTCGGCCCCGAGGGTGACGACGGCGAGCGCGTAGCCCCGCGCCTCCGCGGCCTCGGCGACGGCCTGCAGGAGCGCGGAGTTGCCGACCGTGGCGAGGGTCTGCGCGACCACGCCGAGAGTCTCGGATCGCCCCGTGCGCAACGCCCGAGCGGCGCGATGCGGACGGTAGCCGAGCTCAGCCATGGCCTCTTCGACCCGTTCCCGCGTGGCCGGATCCACTCGGGGGCTGTCGTTCACGACGCGGGAGACTGTCTGCCCGGACACCCCGGCACGTGCGGCGACCATCGCCATCGAGACGCGCCCGGTCGGTTTCGGACCGCGCCGAGCTGACGCGGACGACTCTCCGCCGGCGATCCGCCGCAGCTCCTCGAGCTCGTCGTCGTGCTTCGGCATCGGCCCGCCTCTCCCCTGCCGGCCCCTGCGCGTGCCGATCTCAGGAGTGTTGACGCTATCACGCCGCGTGCCCTATCGTGTTTACGTGAACATGGAAATCGAGCCTGAGTTCGGCACAGCCACTGGCGCCGCCGCGGCCTCGGGTAGCACGGCCGAAGCTTCCGGCACTGTGGCGGCCTCCGGACCCGGCACCTCCGTCGAGGTCACTGCGCTCGGCGCCGGCGTGGTCAAGCGCGCCACGCGCCTCGCCGACGGCCGCGACCTCATCTACTACGACGACGCCGGATCCGCCCTCACCGCGGATCGCTCGATCGATTCCCGCACCCTGGATCCCCGCCCCGAGACGGCGACGATGCGCCAGGACGTGCTGACCGGCGACTGGATCACGTTCGCCACCAAGCGCCAGACCCGGGTGATGATGCCGAGCGCGGATGCGGATCCGCTCGCACCCCAGTCTCCGACGAACCCCTCCGAGGTGCCGTCGCGCTACGACGTGGCGGTGTTCGAGAACCGCTCCCCGTCGTTCGGCCCGGCACTCGCCGATGCCGCCGGCGCCGCCCCGGCCGCGGTCGACCCGCCCCAGGGCCTCGCCGACCTCGAGGCGATCGGCATCGAGCGCACCCGCACCAGCGTGGGCCGGTGCGAGGTCGTCTGCTTCAGCCCCGAGCATGCGGGGTCCTTCGGCACGCAGTCGGTCGCCCGTGCGCGCACCGTGATCGAGGCCTGGGCCGACCGCACCGCGGCCCTGAGCGCGCTGCCCGGCATCGAGCAGGTGTTCCCGTTCGAGAACCGCGGCGAGGCGATCGGCGTCACCCTCCCCCATCCGCACGGGCAGATCTACGCCTACCCGTACGTGACCCCGCGCACGCAGCGGCTGCGCGAGAGCATCGCCCGCACCGGCKCCGAYCTSTTCGACCGGATCCTGGACGCSGARCAGCGMTCSGARCGSGTCGTGCTGCAGGGCGAGCACTGGACCGCGTTCGTGCCGTTCGCCGCGCGCTGGCCGCTCGAGGTGCAGCTGATGCCGCACCGGCACGTGCCCGACTTCACCGCGCTGGACGACGCCGAGCGCGATGAGCTCGCCCCGCTCTACCTACACCTGCTGCGCGGCGTGGACGCACTCTACGAGACGCCCACCGCGTACATCGCCGCCTGGCACCAGGCGCCCGTGCACGTCGGACGCGACGAGATCCGGATGCGGCTCGAGCTCACCAGTCCCCGTCGCGCCGCGGACAAGCTGAAGTTCCTGGCCGGATCCGAGTCGGCGATGTCGGCATGGACCGCCGAGATCCTGCCCGAGGACGCCGCCGCGCGCCTGCGCGACGCGATCGCATCCGTCCCCCTGCCCGTCGAGGAGACCCGATGACCCCCGCTCGCGCCACCGACCCCGTGGTCGCCACCGAGCCCACCGCCGTCACCGCCGCGGCTCCCGCG
>NZ_JBFTQL010000046.1:0-19674 GCF_056398985.1 Microbacterium sp. 01T413_2 | reverse complement strand
GCCCAGCGMGCGCCAYGCGGCYGCRCCCTGGGTCTGGTCCACGATCACCTCGSWGCTGCCGYYCTGRTGCTCSACGACGTAGGCCGCYGACGTSGTGGTSGTSGGRTTCGTCGGRTACCAGACCGAGACGCGGTAGAGGCCCGGCTGAGGAAGCTCCGCCTTCCAGGTCACCGTGCTGCCGACGGAACCGGAGTCGCTGTACCGCGTGCGCGTCCCGTTCCAGCCGGAGAGACCGCTCGGATACCACTGCCCGGTCTCGAGGTATCCGGGCCAGGGAGACTGCGTGTGCACGATCACGCCTTCGTCAGCCATTCGCACCAGGACGCCGCGGCGCAGGCTCTGATCCAGCCTCGCCTCGAACCGCGTGCTCGATCCCGGAGCGATGCCCGCCCCTGCCGTCACAGTCCAGGTGTGCGTCAGGTCCGAGCGCGGCGGCACCACGACGGCCGCATCCCGCTGATCGATGGTCCAGCCGGTCGCACCGTAGAGGGCGAGCGTGCCCTGGAGCGGCGTCACGCCGGTGTTGATCACCAGGGCGGTCAGCTTCACGGTCGCACCGGGACCGCTGGCGACCTCGGTGTCCGATGCGAGGGAGACCAGGCGACGTCGATCGATCACCTCGATCGACGCGGGCCTCAGCGTGACAGGCGTCGCCCCCGGCACCGACAGGGATCCGGCCACCTGGACCTCCCCGAGCGCGGCGGACGCGGCGATCACGACCGCGGACTCCACCCGGACCGTCGTGTGCGCGGGAGCCGCGATGGCGGGCACCGTGCCGTCGAGCTGCCACCCGCTCGGCAGGGTCAGCCCGACGCTGCCGGCGATCGGCTGCGCCGTCCCGTTGCGCACCTCGATGATCAGCGGGACCCTGTCCCCTGCCGTGCCCGTGGCCTGGGCGACCACGTCTCCCGACACCTCCGTGCCGGCGCCGGCGAGTCGGGCGGGCAGGCGCAGCGTGACCTCGGCCGTGGTCGCGCCGCCGGCCGAGACCGTATAGGCGAACGTCTTCGTCGGGTCGTCCACTGGGATCGTCCATTCGTAGGGATACCCCTTGGCGGGCGCCTGCTGCGCGGCCTGTCCGCCGATCCGATAGGAGAGCGTCGCCTGCTGCTCCGTGTCGATCTGCACATACGCGTCGTACCCCTGCCCGCCCGGCCGCACCAGCAGCATCCCGCGGACGAGTCCGTAGTCGGTCGCCGGATCGGAGTCGACCTCGCGGAAGCTGTCCGGGCCGTGGTCGACGATGTCGTCGAACGGCAGCTCCGGCCGCTGAACCGCGACGTTGCGGACGACCAGGGCGAGCAGCCCGTGCCCGGGGACGGTGACCGTGACGCGCGCGTCGACCGCCGCCTGGGAGGAGCGGCTGCCGTCCGCGGCGACCACCTCGACCGCGGGCGCGGCGGTGCGGGGCAGTCCGGTCAGATCTCCGGCGAGGTCGACGACGACCTGCTGGGCGTCGGACGCCGAGTTCGTGAGGCTGATGTAGAGCGCGCCGTTGCCCACCCCGGCGATCCAGTTGACCAGCGGGTTGTCCAGCACGATCAGGCCCGCCGGGAAGTAGGGCCAGACCCCACCCTCGCCGAAGAACGAGCCGGGCGCGTGACCGTATGCGAAGAACTTGAAGTAGGCGAAGTCCGCCTCGAAGACGTGCGGGAACTCGATGCTGCCGGAGCTCCGGTAGAAACTCTCGCTGATCAGGTAGTCCATGGCGAGACCCAGCTGCGCAGGCGCGTGATGGAAGTAGTACCCGGTGATCCCGACGGGACCGCTCGTGGCGAAGTCCGGCTTCATCTGCGCGACCTGGAACTGCCGGCCATAGTAGCCGGGATAGGTCGTGAATCTGCCGATCACCATGTTGTGCGCGACGTCGGCCAGCAGCGCGTCGCCGGTGTGATGGGCGAGGCGCAGCAGCGCTCCTGCCCAGCAGGGGTTGAAGACGTAYCCGCCGCCGGGATCGGTCACGGCGCTCACCCCGAGCTTGAACGACGAGAGCGCCTCGAAGGTGAGRCCSGASGGCGAGACGTACCAGGCCGGAACCGTCTCTGTCGCCACGCCCGTGACCGGGTACGGCGGCAACGATGAGCGGGTCTCCCAGTCGTACTGCTGCGTGATCACGTGACCCTCGGGAACCGTGACGGTCTGGTCCGGCACGGGCCGCACGGCGGTCTGCGTGATGAACCGCTGCACCTCCCGGTGCGCTCCCTCCAGGAAGACCGCCTCCCCTGTGACCTCGAACAGCTCGAGCAGGTCGACCCAGTACTTGGAGAAGCTGTAGGCGAAGCCGCCGGGCGGCTGGCCGTTGCCACGGTAGGGCGTGAGGATCTGCTCCTGCACGTAGCGGCGACCGATCAGGGTCGCCTCCGCCAGATACGCGGAATCCCCTGTGGCCCGGTAGGTGGCCAGCGGCACGGAGAAGGGCGCACGGCTCTGCCCGACGACACCCGACTTCGTGGCCTGCACGGCGAGCCGCTGGATCCCCGCGTTGCGGCCGTGGGTGAGCTGGTACAGGGCTGTCAGATTCACCGCGTCCGTGGGAACGCGGCCGAGACGGTACTGCGTGGTGTCGTTGTAGACGGGACTGCCGATCACCGGCGAGTGCCCGATCCCCTTGCGCGACACCTGATACTCGATCAGCGGCCGGGCGCGGCGATCGTACAGCGTGCCGCCTGTCGTGCCGGTGAGGTAGTGCGCCGAGAGGACCACGCCGCTCGCCGCCGTCCGGACTGCATCCTCGTTCTCGACGTCGACGAACCCCTTGGCTCGGTTCCACCACCCCGAGAACGAGGGGATGTAGTCCACGGCGTCGTCGCCCGCCGGCTCGACCGCGATCAGATCGGCCATGGCGTGCACGGCATCGGTCAGGGAGCGATCGTAGACGTTGCTCCGATACGCCGTCAGCCCGTATTCGCCGCGGCACAGCGCGGTGTATGCGTCGTACAGAGCGCCCGCCTGGGCAGCCAGGCCGAATGCGAAGCCGCGCTCCTCCCCTGCCGCCATCGCCGTGCGGAGGCCGGGTTGTGGCGAGTACATGCAGGGAACGAGGTCGAGACTGTCGTTGCGCAGGCTCATGCCGTACGGCTGGCGGTCCGACATGAGCTGCCGCTCGTGCACGAACTCCGCGACCTCGGCCGGCAGGTAGACGCCGGATGTGACGGGCGTGCCACCCACGGCGTACTGCGTGAGCRCCATCGGGGCGAACAGCTCCCACGCCCCGAGCGGGGCCGAGCCGTCGAGGACGGACAGCGCATGCTGGTACGACCCGCACAGCACCTCGTCGATATCGTCGAGCGACCGGGCATCCTGGCTCTGGTAGCCGACGAGGTAGTCCCCGGCGTTCTTCGCCGTCAGCACGTGGTGGGCTTCCGGATTGTCGCCCTCCAGGCGCCAGCGCACCACGAGCTCGATGTCGTCGGTGCTGGTGCGCAGCTCGATCGCCTGCGGGCCGAGGATCTGGAAGGAGGTGAATCCCAGCCAGCTCGGCGCCAGCGGGCCGTAGAGCTCCGGCGCGCTGCCGGACGGCAGCGCGCCCTTCAGCACCACCCATTGCTCGTCGAACCGGTGGGCGGGATCCGTCACGGCGAGCCATCCGCCCTCGTGCACGATCTCGAGATCGCGGACGATCGTCGCCCCTCCGTCCCACGTCGCCTGGAAGAAGGTCATCCGGTGGTTCGTCCCGACCAGCTGCGCGACCTGGGTCACCGCCAGGTTCGGCTTGTCGAGCCGCCGCAGGGCGTCGGCGTAGGCGCCGATCGCCGTGGGGAGCTCGGTGGCCGCGGCCGAGCCTCCGGCGGCCTGTGCGCCGAGGACCGGCGGGAGGACGCCCGCGATCACCAGCATGCGCAGCACGGATCGACGGCTCCACTGCAGGGAGCCATCATCATCTCTCGCGTTCTTCCTTGCAATCATGATGCATATATTGCAATTCGTATGCGAAGATGTCAATGGATCGTCCTGCATGCGCCTGAACGCTGTCTGCGCGGCAGGATCGAGGAGGAGTGGAACCGGTGAGGAGTCAGTCGTTGCCCGACGCAATACCCGAAGAACTGACCGAGTACTCACTCGGAGCGCTGCTCGTACCTCCGCCGGATCTACCGGAGCCGGACGACTTCGACCGCTTCTGGCAGTCGACCTTCGAGGAGTTCGGCACCGGCACGGTCGGATGGCGGACCACTCGTGTGCGGGAAGCCACGCCGACCCATCACGTGACACAGATCCGCTTCCAATCCTCGGCCGGCGAGCCGGCCACCGCGTTCGTCATGGTCCCGCACGCGACGACCGGCATCCGGCGCGGGCTCGTGGTCGGACACGGCTACGGCGGACGCTCGGCACCCGATACCGAGCGCGTGCCCGCGGACACGGCCGCGATCTTCCCCTGCGCGCCGGGGACCAACGCGGATGCACCCAGCCGCTTCCCGGCGCTCCCCGCAGAGCACGTGCTCGCGGGCATCGCCGATCGAGACACCTACTCGCTCCGCTTCGCCGCCGCGGATATCTGGCGTGCGGCGAGCGTGCTGCTGGACATCGCCGCCCCGGCTGCGGACGCTCTCGACTTCAGTGGCAGCAGCTTCGGCGGCGGGATCGGCGCGATGGCGCTTCCTTGGGACGCGCGCTTCCGCCGTGCAGCACTGGACGTCCCCAGCTTCGGCGCGCACGCGATCCGACTCACCCGGCGCTGCACCGGGAGCGGTGAGGCCGTCCGGACGCATCTCCGCACGCACCCCGAGGTACGTTCCACGCTCGATTATCACGACGCGGCGACCGCGGCCCGCCGCATTCGCATTCCCGTGCACGTCGGCGCCGCCCTGCTCGACCCGGCCGTCGATCCACGGGGACAGTTCGCGGTCTACCATGCACTCGCCGGGCCGCGGCGGCTGACGGTGCGAGCCAACGGCCACATCGACGGCCCGGAAGGCCGGCTCGCCGATGCCCTGGCGCTGCAGGCGGCGATCGACTTCCTGGCGCTGCCCGCCGACCAGCTGCAGGCTCCGGTGGGTGTCACACCTCGGTGAGGCGGCCGTTCTTGAGTCGCAGGCGGCGGTGCGCGCGCTTCGCCACCGCCGAGTCGTGCGTGACCACGATGAGAGTGAGCCCCTCGGCGCAGAGCGCCTCGAGGAGCACGAGGATCTCGTCCCGCATCTCCTCGTCGAGGTTGCCGGTGGGCTCGTCGGCGAGCAGCACACGCGGCTTCTTCACGATCGCTCTGGCGATCGCCACGCGCTGCTGCTGACCACCGCTCAGCTCGCCGGGCAGATGATCGCCGCGGTCAGCCAGGCCCACGTGCGCGAGCGCCTCATCCACGCGAGCACGACGTTCCTCAGCCGGGATCGTGAGCGGCACGAGCGCCATCGCGACGTTCTCCCGCGCCGTGAGCGTGGGGATCAGGTTGAACCCTTGGAACACGAACCCGATCTCCTCGGCGCGTAGCCTGCCGAGCTCGCGATTCGACGCGGTGGACAGTTCTGTGCCGCCCAGCACCAGCGACCCGCCGGAGGGGCGGTCCAGTGCGCCGAGCAGCTGCAGCAGCGTGGACTTCCCTCCGCCGGTCGGGCCCTGGATGGTCACGAATTCGCCCGCCCTGATCTCGGCGGTCGCGCCGGTCAGCGCCGCGACCGTGCGTCCCTTCGTCCGGTAGGTGCGGGTGACGTCGATCAGGCGGTACAGCGCCTGCGGCTCGATCTCGATCTCGATCTCAGTGATGCTCATGATGTCGTCTCTCCTGTTCGGGTTGCTGATGTCACGCGGCGGATCGGAGCGCTTCGGCCGGGCTCAGCCTCGCGGCCCGCCATCCGCCGATCGCACCGGCGACGAGGCCGCCGAGGATCGCCAGGCCGACAGCCGCGACGAGGATCCCCACGCTGAGGGGCGCATGCAGCACGACCGCCTGCGCGGCCTGGCCGAGCCCGCGGAAACCCTCGCCTCCTCCCGCACCGGGGAAACCTCCGCTCCCCGCGCCAGCTGCGGCCTGCCCGCCCCTGGCTGCCCCATCGCCACGCGCGAACCCGGCGGCCGACGCGCCGGAGATCGTGGGCTGTACGAGGTTCACGACGAGGATCCCGACCAGACCGAGCACGAGTCCGGCTGCCCCTCCGATGAGGCCCTGGACCAGCGACTCCCCGGCGACCTGGCGCACGATCCGTCCGTTCGACCACCCGATCGCCTTGAGCGTGCCGAACTCCCGCGTGCGGCGCGTGACGCCGGAGAGCGTGAACAGCACCGCGAGCAGCACGGCGAYTGCGAGCACGATGAGGGACAGCCAGGTGCCGAGGCCCTCGATCATGCCGGCGGCACTGGCGAGGGAACCGGAGACGGTGGAGGCGAGATCCGCCTGCGAGCTCACTGTCGCGGTCGGGAGGGCCTTGGCGAGTGCAGTCTGCACGGCGGCGATGTCGGACGCGGAGGCCGCCTTGACGTAGACCGTGGACACCACGTCGCCGGTGCCGGCGATCTTCTGGGCGGTGTCCAGCGGCAGGTAGACGTTCGCCGCGGTATCGGCGGAATCGGACGACGAGGCCACGATCCCGACGATCTTCACCGTGGATCCGCCGACGTCGATCGTGCCGCCGACACTCAGGCTCTTCGAGGTGGCGTAGGTGCTGTCCACCACGGCGACCAGCTGCCCCGCGTCGGCGCCATCGAGGGCGCGCCCCGACGAGACCTTCACCGATGAGAGCGGCCCCACCGACGTGCCCGCGGCCGGGTCGACGCCCAGGACCGTGAAGGAGTTGAGGCCGAAGTTGCCGCCGCCGAATCGCGGCCGCTCGCCGGTGCCCCCCTCGCCCGTCTGACCGGTGCCGTTCTGCCCGGTGTCGGTCTGACCGGTGCCGGTTCCGTCCTGAGTCCTCTGCTGGGCGATCTGCCCGTCGAACGTGAGGTTGGTCAGGCTGAGCGCTCCCGTAGCCGCCGCGACACCGGCTGTGCCCGAGATCGTCTTCACTCCGGCCGCGTCGATCGTGCCGCGCGCCGGAGAAGCGCGCAGCACCGAGGTCTTCAGCGTGGTGCTGCCATCGCTCGCCGCGGCTCCGCCACCCGCCCCGAAATCGAAGCGCTGCCCGGTGTCGCTGCCGCGCTCAGCGGGCGCGCCGGTGACCGTGAGATCGGTGCCCACCCCGTAGACCCGCGCAAGCGCCTGCGTCTGCGCGTCGCGCACGCCGGCCGCCAGCGCGTTGACGACGATGACCAGGGCGATCGCGATCGCGAGCCCCGCCGCGACGATCATCGTCTGCTTCTTCCGCCCGGCCAGTTCCCGGCGCAGATACGTCCCGTACATGYTTCTCCTTCGGTCACGCTCGTGCTGGTGACGCTAGGAGCCGGGTCTGGGGCGGATTGATGGCGCGGCTATGCGCGCGCTAAGCACGCCGCGGGCGCCGAGGCCGACGGCGGGACCGTCAGTCCGCCGGCGGGATGTTGTGATTGCCTGCGAACACGTTCTGCGGATCCCACTGCGCCTTCAGCACGCGCAGACGCGTCCATGCCTCCGGGGTGTAGAACACGCGGGGATCGGGGTTGGACGCCGGGTCCGCGAAGTTCGTGTACGCGGAGAGCCGGCCCTGCGCGATGGCGGCCAGCTCGGACCGCACCGCCTCGCGCTCCGCGTCGTCGAGCATGCCGGGGATGTCGAAGGCGACCGCCATCACGAACCAGGTGGCGGAGCGGGCAGGGAACGCCGTCGTCTCCTCTGCGACATCTCCGAACGCCCCGCCCAGCGAGCGCAGGAACACGACCGACACCGCGTGAGCGCGCCGGAAGGCCACCAGTCGCTCGATGAGGGCGTCGTCGAGCACGGTGAACAGCCCGTTCATCGACAGCATCGGCGGTGTGGGCTCATCGACGTCGTGCGGCATAGTGTTCAGCGCATCGCCGTAAGCCGTGCGGACGACCTCTCCGCGGACGCCGTCGACGGCGACGATCGGCCGTAGGGCTTCGTCGAGCGCCTCCTGATCGGTGCCGGCCCAGGTCACGGCCAGCCGTGCGCCCGCGGGGGCGCTCGGATCCATCGCCGGGACGTCCATATACGTCACTGTGAGCGCCCGCGGAGCGGACTCGAGGGCATCGCGCACCGTCCGCAGCAGCGCGGTCTGGTCCCCGTCGACGGCCAGTTCGCCCGCCAGGACGCCGTCGAGCGGCGCCGCGGCGAAGTCGAGCCGCGTCACCACACCGAAGTTCCCGCCCCCGCCGCGGATGGCCCAGAACAGATCGGCGTTCTCGGAGGCCGAGACCTGGCGCACCACTCCATCCGCCGTCACGAGCTGCGCCCCGCGGAGCTGGTCGATCGCGAGCCCTCGGTCGCGCACCAGCAGGCCGATGCCGCCGCCGACGATCAGCCCGCCCACCCCGACGCTGGCAGTGTCGCCCGAGCTGATGGCGACTCCGTGCGGCGCGAGCGCCGCTGCGACCTCGCCCCACAACGCGCCGGCGCCGACCCGGACCATCCTGCCCTCGCCGGAATCCTCCCCGACCTCGATCGACGACAACCTCCGCAGATCGATGGTGAGGTCCGCGGGCCGGGGCTTCCAGAACCCATGGCCCCCGGTGCGCACGGTCAGTCCCCTGCCCTCGTCGACCGCACGGCGCACCGCGGCGGCGACTTCTTCGGCATCGACAGGGTGCAGGATCTCGGGCTGGTTCGCGGCGGCGGAGGACGATGCGCTGAGTGAGCTCATGCCTGCGACGCTACGCGGCGGATCCGACATTCCAAAGCTCATAGGCAGCCCATAGGAAATTGAGGAGAATGGATCCCATGAACGATCACGCCACTGAGCTGCGCCGC
The DNA here is from genome assembly GCF_056398985.1 of Microbacterium sp. 01T413_2. Lineage (NCBI taxonomy): Bacteria > Bacillati > Actinomycetota > Actinomycetes > Micrococcales > Microbacteriaceae > Microbacterium > Microbacterium sp. 01T413_2. Next base: position 10,907 of record NZ_JBFTQL010000046.1, on the reverse strand, counting down.
CCCGATGGCTCTCCCCTGCGGATCCTCGCGGTCGACGACGAGCCGATGCTCACCGACCTCCTCGCCATGGCCCTGCGGATGGAGGGCTGGGAGGTGCGCACCGCCGGATCAGGACTCGAAGCGCTCCAGGTCGCCCGCGACTTCGGCCCCGACGCGCTGGTCCTCGACGTCATGATGCCCGACCTGGACGGGCTCGGCGTCCTCAAGCGCCTGCGCGAGCAGGGCAACATGGTGCCCGTCGTGTTCCTCACCGCCAAGGATGCGGTGAGCGACCGGATCGCGGGGCTCACCGCCGGCGGCGACGACTACGTCACCAAGCCGTTCAGTCTGGAGGAGGTCGTCGCGCGGCTGCGCGCGGTGATCCGCCGCTCGGGCGGCGCGACCACCGATGCCAGCGACTCGATCCTGCAGGTCGGCGATCTCACGCTCAACGAGGACAGCCACGAGGTCGTCCGCGGCGGCGACGAGATCGAGCTCACGGCCACCGAGTTCGAGCTGCTGCGCTTCCTGATGCGCAACGAGCGCCGCGTGCTGTCCAAGGCGCAGATCCTGGATCGGGTGTGGAGCTACGACTTCGGCGGGCGCTCCAGCGTCGTCGAGCTGTACATCTCGTACTTGCGCAAGAAGCTGGACGCAGGACGCGAGGTGGCGCTGATCCACACCGTGCGCGGCGTCGGCTACATGATCAAGGCGCCGCAGCAGTAAGCGCCGCAGCAGTAGGCAAGGCACCGCAGCGGCAGGACCGACTGCCCCGCGCACGAAGAAGGCACATCCTCGATGAATCCGTTCCGCACCCGACCCCGTGGTCCGCTGTCCCTGCAGACACGGCTGATGGCGGCGGTGACCGGTTTCGTCTCGCTCATCCTCGTGGTGATCGCGATCACGACGAGCGTGGTGCTCGGGAACGTGCTCAACGGCCGGCTGCAGGATGAACTGGCGACGACCGCGAAGAGCATCGGCGGCATCGCCCGGCAGCCGGCCGTGATCGGCCATTTCGTCCCCGACGCCGCAGACCTCGTGGTCGGGCCGACAGGGGTCCCCAACGGCACGCTCGTCATCGTGGTCTCGCAGAGCGGGTCAGCGACAGGCACAGTGGTCACGTCCGATCGGGTCGCACAAGACCTCACCGCCCTGCAGATCCATCAGGTCGTCACCGCGCTCTCGGAGGGACGCTACGCGGAGGATCTCTCCCAGCTCGGCGACTATCAGTTCGTGCATCAGCCCGTGCCGGCTACGGGCCCCACGCAGTTCSAGGTGATCACGGGCCTGCCCCGCGCGTCCACSGARGCGCAGATCACSACGCTGTTCTCCATGATCGCGCTCACCACGATCGGCGGRCTGATCCTGCTCGCGCTGTCCACCGCGATCACGATCCGGGTCGCGCTGCGGCCTCTGCGCGAGGTCGCCGCGACCGCGAACAGGGTCGCCAATCTGCCACTGGACCGCGGTGACGTGTCGATCACGGAGCGCGTGCCCGCCGCGGAAGCCGATCCGCGCACCGAGACCGGACTCGTCGGATCCGCGCTGAACACCCTCCTCGACCACGTCGACGCCTCGCTCGCGGTGCGTCAGCGCAACGAGGAGCGGATGCGGCAGTTCGTCGCGGACGCGAGCCACGAGCTGCGCACGCCGYTGTCCTCGATCCGCGGSTAYTCGGAGCTGTCGCTGCGYGCGYTGTCGMAATCSGATGCGCCRGAGGATCCSGCCACCGCCTCCGCACACACCGCCCTGGAGCGSATCCAGGCGCAGTCGCTGCGGATGACSAGCCTGGTCGAGGACCTGCTGCTGCTCGCCCGCCTCGAAGAAGGCAGGGAGCTCTCCCTCTCCACCGTCGACCTCTCCCGGCTCGCGATCGAGGGCGTCGAGGATGCGCGCCCCACCGCACCGGACCACGAGTGGGCGATCGACGTGCCGGAGGAACCCGTCGAGCTCATCGGCGACACCGGCCGGCTGCAGCAGGTCGTCACGAACCTGCTCGCGAACGCGCGCACGCACACCCCGGCCGGCACGCACATCACGATCGAGGTGGCGGAGGAGACGTCCGAGGTCGTGCTCCGAGTCCGCGACGACGGACCCGGCATCGACCCCGCGGTGCGCGATGAACTGTTCAGCCGCTTCGCGCGCGGTGATCGCTCCCGCAACCGGGCCACCGGCGGATCCGGCCTCGGACTGTCGATCACGAAGGCGATCGTCGACGGCCACGGCGGCACGATCTCGGTCCAGAGCGAACCGGGCGCGACGGTGTTCACGGTGCGCCTGCCGAAGGTCCCGCAGCCGGCATCGACGGCCGCAGCGGGCAGCCACCAGATCGGGCGCACTCTCGGCGGACGCTGAGCCGAGCCGATTCCTCGACTCGTCGGACGCTACGAGCCGGACGGGTCCGGCCCGGCCCCTCCGAGCTCAGTACCCCGCGAAGGCGTCGGTCGTCACCCGGCGAGCGCCGCGCAGCGCGGGGGCGAGCTGCGCGATGAGCCGCGGCGGACCGGACACATAGGCATGCCGGTGCGCCAGATCCGGCACCAGGGTCCGCAGCAGCGCCGCATCCAGCCGCGCCCCGCCGGCCCATTCCGCACCCGACGGCAAGGCGCCGGGTTCGTCGGGCGTGACCACCACGATCCGCGCACCGAACCCGCCGAGCTCCTGCAGGTACGCGCACTCCGCGGCCGAGGAGGCGACGAGCACGAGCACGGCGTCCGCCCTCTGCTGCGCGCCGAGCTGCGCCACGAACGGCGTCACGCCGATGCCGGCAGCGATGAGCAGCACCGGGGCATCACCGGCGGGCAGCACGAAATCGCCCCACACGCCGGTCGCGGTGAGCACGTCGTCCGGCTGCACGGCGGCGAGAGCGCGCTTATAACTCGAGCCCGGCTCCGCCTCGCGATATGCGATGCGGACGTACGGCAGCTCGGCCGGCGTGGAGAGGATGCTGAACTCGCGGCGCGTGCCCCGGCTGTCCGGACGGCGATGCGGCACCTGCAGCTCCAGGTACTGCCCCGGTGCGAACCGGAACGGGCGCCGCACCCGGAAGGTCAGCTCGTGCACGGTGGGCGTGACCCCGCGCCGGCGCACGAGCGAGAGCCGGATCCCGGCACGGGCGACGAGCACCGCCGCGAGGAGGTTGCCGACCAGCAACGCGCGCTCCTGACCGAGCGTGATGATCCCGAGGCTGATCGGCCAGCCGGCGAGCGCTCCCACGACCGTCGCGACCGACAGCTGCTGCCACCGACGAGACGGCAGGGTCAGCGGCTCGGAGAGCATGAAGGCGCCCAGGAACAGCACCGGCGACTGCAGCAGCACCGACGTCGCCAGCGCTCCGGGCTCGACCGCGAGCCCGGCTGCCGCGGACTGCACGGAGAGCCGCACGATCGACACGATCGCGTACACGACGACGAAGAGCAGCACGACCCGGATCCGCTCGGTGCGCCACAGCACGAGCAGTCCGAGCACGATCACGGGGATCGCCATCGCCGGAGTTCCGACCCACCAGGCCGAGAATCCGAGGCCGGTGACCGTGAGCACCGTCGCGCCGACGGCCGCCGGATTGAACAGGTGCCTCCCCCGCCACACCAGCAGGTACTTGGAGGCTGCCGCGATCACGCCCGCGAGCGCGATACCGCCGACCTGGTCGGGGTTCGCGCCCGGCTGCACGACGAACAGCAGGATGAGCGCGGTGATCAACGACGACTCGACACGACGCGGGGCCCGCACCAGCGCCTGGCCGACCGCGTCCGCGCAGAGGGTCGCCAGCATCAGCAGCGCCAGCGTGGCGAGGACGTCGAGCGGCGTGGAGGAGATCGCGCCGACCGCCGACAGGATCACGGCGATCGCGGCGAGCACCAGCAGCGCGTACAGCGTGAGCCGATACATCGACAGCCGCCCGAGCTGCGCGACCACGCGCTGCCGCGCGCCGATCAGCATCGCCATCACACGAACACCTCCATCCGGTTCCCCGCCGACCATTCGACCGCTCCATCCGTGGTCATCCGCACCCATTCCACACCGCACCGCGCGGCGAACTCGGCACCGCCGTCGAAGAACAGCGCCGTGGCGACCGCATCCGCGACCATCGCGTAGGCGGCGATGACCCAGGTCGCAGCGTAAGTGCGCACCGGTTCCCCGGTTCGCGCATCCAGCACGTGGTGCAGCCCACTGCGCTMCCCCGGCCACGCCCGCCTGTTCACGGCGGACCCGCACAGGGCCGCGTCCGAGACCGTGGCGACGCCGATCGCGCTCGTGGCGTCGAACGGATGCTCCAGCCCCACGCGGATCGACGCGCCGCTCACCCGCAGGTCACCCCCGGCGTCGGTCAGGCGTTCGACATGCCCGAGGGTTCCGAGCAGGTCGTGCACGACGTCGACGATCCGGCCCTTGCCGATCGCACCGACATCGATGAGGTCGGGTTCGCGAAGCTCGAGGGCGCCATCGTCCCACGCGAGCCGGTCCATCCAGTCCACGGGGGCCGGCCGCGCGCCCCGGTCACGGAACGAGTACGCGGCGTCGTAGCCGCGCGACGCGAGGCTGTCTCCGATGAGGGGCTGGACGGCGCCGTCCGTCGCCAGCGACAGCTCCCGGTACAGATCGAGCATCGCCGCCGCATCCGGTGGCGCCGGCACCTCCTGAGGTTCCCCGGCGAGGGCCGTGACGAGCGAGTCGGCRCGAAAGCGCGACCAGGTGTGGTCGAAGTCGTCGATCGTCTCGCGCACGGCGTCGCGCTCGCCTTCGGGAAGAGGATTCGCCGTGCCGATCTCCCAGATCGTCCCGATCGCGTCGAAACGCCAGATGTCCATCAGCGTGCGTCCCCCGCGCGCAGTGTTCGACGGTCCGAGGGCGGGAAGGAGCACACCGCCGGCACGGGCCGGGTTCCCACCCCTAGCCCTTGGCTTCGGTGCGGATGGTGGCCAGCGCCTGATTGAAACCCTTGCTGGTCAGTGAGGATCCGGAGACCCGGCTGACGGAGATGTCGTCGAGCTTCTTGCCGACGACCTGTGCGGCGATCCCGCCGATGAACTGCGACTGGTAGTGCTTCGTCTCCGACGCCTGGGGGTCGCCGGTGACCTCGACCTTCGTGACCGTGTCCTGGGAGACCGTGAGGGCGACCGTGATCTTCTCCACCGTATCCGGGGTCTGATAGGAGCCGTCGGCCGTGTAGGTGCCGTCCTTGTACGTCGAGCCGGAATCGGCCGCGGACGCGGTGCTCGTCGCGGACGGTGCAGCATCCGCGCTCGTCTGCGGCGCGGGCGTCTCCGTCGTGGTCTCCGCGGAGGACGACTCGGCCGCGCATCCCGCCAGCAGGAGCGTTCCGGCGATGCCGACGAGAGCGGATCCGTGACGTACTGAAGGAGAGAGCTTCATGGGATCCAGCTTCCGCAACCGTCCTATGCGCCGCCTTTGAGATGACGCTGTGCCTCGTGAAGCCGGTGTCAGGCGGCGCCGTCGAACATGCTCGTGACGGATCCGTCCTCGAAGACCTGACGGATCGCGGTCGCCAGCAGCGGCGCGATCGGCAGGATGCGCAGGCCCGGGAACCGTCGCGATGCGGACAGCGGGATCGTGTCGGTGACGACGACCTCGTCGATCGCGGAGTCCTGCAGGCGCTCGCTGGCCGGATCCGAGAAGATCGCGTGGGTCGCGGCGACGATCACCTTGCGGGCGCCGTTGGCCTTGAGCGCCTGTGCCGCCTTCACGATCGTGCCGCCGGTGTCGATCATGTCGTCGACGAGGAGGCAGGTGCGTCCGTCCACGGTGCCGACGATCTCGTGGACCGAGACCTGGTTGGCGACCTTGGGGTCACGGCGCTTGTGGATGATCGCGAGCGGGGCGTCGAGGCTGTCCGACCAGGTGTCGGCGACGCGCACACGGCCCATATCCGGCGAGACGATGGTGAGCGTGGCGCGGTCCTCGGCCGTGAGCGTCTCCTCGAAGTGCTGGAGGAGGACGGGCTTGGCGAAGAGGTGGTCGACAGGGCCGTCGAAGAAGCCCTGGATCTGCGCGGCGTGCAGGTCGACGCTCATGACGCGGTCGGCACCGGCGACCTTGAGCATGTCGGCGACGAGGCGGGCCGAGATCGGCTCACGGCCGCGACCCTTCTTGTCCTGACGTGCGTACGGGTAGTACGGCGCAACGACGGTGATGCGCTTGGCCGACGCGCGCTTGGCGGCGTCGAGCATGATGAGCGTCTCCATGAGCCACTCGTTGATCGGCTCGCCGAAGGACTGGATGATGAACAGGTCGCAGCCGCGGATCGACACCTCGAAGCGGGCGTAGAGCTCACCGGAGGCGAAGGTGCGGTGCTCGACCGGTGCGATCTCGGTGCCGAGCGCGGCGGCGACCGCCGAGACCAGCTCGGGATGCGAGCGACCTCCGGCGACGACGAGTCGCTTCTTGGTCTTTGCGACCAGTCCTGGCGCGATGTCGTTCTCGCGATCCAGCTCGACCGTCGTGTTCTTCTTGCGCCCCATCGGACCCGCCTATTCCGCCGAATCGGCACGCGCCGCGTCTGCGGCGGCCGTGCCTGCCCTGTTCTTCTCGACCCACCCCTCGATATTGCGCTGGGGTGCGACACTCATGGCGAGTGCACCGGCGGGGACGTCCTTGCGGACGACGGCGCCGGCGCCGGTCTTCGCGCCGGCACCCAGCCTAACGGGCGCGACGAGCACCGTGTGCGAGCCGGTGTGCACCTCGTCCCCGATCTCGGTGTGGTGCTTGTTCACATCGTCGTAGTTCGCCGTGATCGTCGACGCCCCGAGGTTCACGCCGCGGCCGACCGTGGCATCGCCGACGTAGGAGAGATGCGGCACCTTCGAACCGTCGCCGATCTGCGCGTTCTTGGTCTCGACATAGGCGCCGATCTTGCCCTCCGCACCGAGCGTGGTGCCCGCGCGCAGGAACGAGAACGGGCCGACGGTCGCGCCGGCGCCGATCACGGCCAGCGTCGCCTCGGAGCGGCGCACGGTCGCGTCCTCCCCGACCTCGGTGCTGACGAGCGTGGTGTCGGGGCCGATGATCGCGCCGCTCGCCACCGTGCTGGCGCGCAGGATGTGCGTGTTGGGAAGGATCGTGACATCGGGAGCCAGTGTGACGTCGTCGTCGATCCAGGTCGTCGCCGGATCCTGGATCGTGACGCCCTCGCGCTGCCAGCGGCGCACGATGCGGTCGTTCAACGTGCGCGCGGCTTCGGCGAGCTGAATCCGGTCGTTGATGCCGAACGTCGCGGCCGTGTCTGCGGCGATCTCTACGGCCACCTTCTCATCGCGCTCGCGCAGCAGTCCGATCACCGTGGTCAGGTACATCTCGCCCTGCGCGTTGTCGGTGGTTACCTTCGCGAGCTCGGCGCGGAGCAGATCCGCACGGAACACGTACACGCCGGCGTTGATCTCGCGCGTGGCCTTCTCCGCCTCGTCGGCGTCTTTCTGCTCGACGATGCGGGCGACATCGCCGGCGGCGTCGCGGATGATGCGGCCGTAGCCGTTCGGGTCGTCGACGATCGCGCTCAGCACGGTCGCCGCGGCCGCAGCGGCGCGATGCCCGTCGATGAGTCCCTGCAGCGTCGCGGCCTCGAGCAGCGGCACATCGCCGGAGAGCACGAGCACGTCGCCGTCGAAGCCCGCGGGCAGCGCATCGAGGGCGACCTGCACGGCACGCCCGGTGCCGGGGATCTCGTCCTGGTCGACGATGACCGCCTCCGGGTGCTCCGCGGCCAGCGCCTCGACCACCTGGTCGCGCTCATGGCGCACGACCACCTCGACCGTGTCCGCTCCCAGCCGCGAGGCCGTGGCGAGCACGTGGCCGACCAGCGTGCGTCCGGCGATCGGGTGCAGCACCTTCGGGAGGCGGGACTTCATGCGCGTGCCCTGGCCTGCGGCGAGGACGACGATGGCGAGTGCGTTCTGCGTCATGCTCCGCCGCCAGGATTCGAACCTGGACCCCACAGCTCCAAAGGCTGGGGTGCTGCCGTTACACCACGGCGGACCGCGGTCGCCGGGCGCCCGCTTCTCAATTCTGCCATGCGCCGTCTGCGTGATCCGGCCGGAACCCGTCGGCAACATCCTCGCAACGTCGTTGCGCGACGCTTGGGGTCATGACGATCCGCATCGCTCGCGTGCACGCTGCGACGCCCGACCTCGAGGCGTTCCTGGGCGACCATCTCCGCGACATGCAGGCGACCGCGCCGCCGGAGAGCCGGCATGCCCTGGACATTTCGCGCCTGCTCTCGCCGCGCGTGCGCCTGTTCGCCGCGACGGTGGACGGCGCGCTGGTCGGCACCGGGGCGCTCGCCGAGCTCGAGCCGGGTCACGAGGAGCTGAAGTCCATGCGCACCTCGCCCCAGATGCGCGGCCGGGGTGTCGGATCCGTGATGCTGGCGGCCCTGCTCTGCGACGCGCGCGATCGCGGGATCGAGCGCGTGTCGCTGGAGACCGGTGCGAGCGACTTCTTCTGGGCCGCGCACCGGCTGTACACGAAGGCCGGTTTCGACGAGTGCGAGCCGTTCGGCTCCTACGTCGAGGATCCGCACAGCATCTTCCTCACGGTGCGGGTCGCACCACGACCGGCCATGAGCAACCGCTCCGGGCCGGGATAATGGGCGGATGAGCATCGGCGATCCATCCACGGGCGACGAGGTCGACCGGATCGTCGCGGCGTGGAACACGCAGCGGCCGGACCTGGACTTCTCGCCCCTCGAAGTGCTCTCCCGCGTGGATCGGCTCTCCCGGCTGCTGGACCGCGCGCGCCGCGACGTGTTCCGCCGCAGCGACCTCGAGCCGTGGGAGTGGGACGTCCTGTCCGCCCTGCGCCGCGCGGGCGCCCCGTTCCAGCTCAGCCCGAAGCAGCTGCTGCAGCAGACCCTCGTCTCGAGCGGCACCATGACGAACCGCATCGACCGCCTCGTGGGTCGCCGTCTCGTGCGCCGCGAGGCGGATCCCGGTGACGGCCGCAGCGTGCTGGTCACCCTCACCGACGACGGCCGGGTGCGCGTGGACGCCGCGATCACGCGTCTGGTGGACGCCGAGGCGACGCTGCTGTCCGCGCTCTCCCGCAGTGATCGCGAGCGCCTCGCGGCGCTCCTGCGCAAGCTCAGCCTGAGCTTCGACGCCTGACAGAGGTCGCCCCTGCGGCGGTGCATCCCGCCGCAGGGGCGATCGCCTTCGCCGTCAGACCCGCGCGGGCGTCCATTCGGAGACGCTGCTGAGGCGGGCGACCTCCTCGGCGGAGAGGTCCAGACGCCCGCCCGTGAGCAGGTCGGCGACCTGGTCGGCGGTACGCGCGCTGGCGATCGGGGCGGCCACGGTCGGCTGCGCCCGCAGCCACGCGAGCGCGGTCGCCGCGATCGAGGCGCCGTGCGCATCGCCGATCTCCTCGAGCGCGTCGATGATGCGCAGTCCGTGCTCCGTCGCATACTTCGCCGCCTCGGAGGCGCGGGGCGAGGTCTGGCCGGTCGCATCGGTCGAGCGGTACTTGCCCGTGAGGAACCCGCTCGCCAGCGCGTAGTACGGGATCAGGCTCAGCCCGAACTCGGTCGCCAGCGGAACGATGGTCTCCTCGACCTCGTTGCGGTGCACGAGGTTGTAATGCGGCTGCACAGCGACCGGCAGTGCGACGCCGGTCGATCGGGCGATCCGGATCCATTCGCGGATCCGGTCGGCAGAATAGTTCGACACCGCGATGTTGCGGACCAGGCCGTCTGTCACCAGCTGACCGAAGGCCGCCACGGTCTCCTCGAGAGGCACGCTCTCATCGTCGAAATGCGCGTAGTACAGGTCGATCGCGTCCACGCCGAGCCGATCGAGCGAGGCCTCCGCGGCGAGGCGCACGTTCTCCGCCGACAGACCACGGAACTGCGGATGCTGGCTCACCTTCGTCGCGACCACGACGCCCTCCGGACGGCGCGAGGCGAGCCATTCCCCGATKATCGTCTCGCTCTCCCCGCCCTGGTTGCCCTCCACCCACGCGCTGTACACGTCGGCCGTGTCGATGAAGTCGCCGCCGCCTGCCACGAAGGCATCCAGAACGGCGAAGGACGCGTCGCGATCGGCGGTCCAGCCGAACACGTTGCCGCCGAGCGAGAGCGGGAAGACGGAGAGGTCACTGGATCCGATGCGAGTCATGTTCGGGGCAACCGATCGGCCGCGGAGAGTATTTCCATGTGACGCCGGATGACCCTCGCACGCCCGGGCACCGGCGGAAGGAGCTCGCTCGTCGAGCAGCGCGTCGCTCTAGAAGGGCGGTGGGTCGTTCGTTCGGAATCCGGTCGGGGTGATGACTTGGACGGTGTGGTTCTCGCGGTTCCGGTAGATCATCCGGGTGCGGTGTCGTCGGACGTGATCGGCGGGGCATAGCGGTCGCAGGTTGGCGGTGTTGGTGGGTCCGCCTCGGGACCAGGGGTGGTCGTGGTCGAGGTCGGCGTCGAGGGCGAGGCGGTCGCAGCCGTCTCTCGCGCAGGTCCCGTGCTGCAGGACCAGCCAGTCCCGCTGCGCCTTCGTCGGCCGGTACGTGCGCCGATCCATGTCCAAGACGATGCCGCGGACGGGGTCGGTGATCACGCGCCGGAATCCGGTCGCGTCCAGGAACGTCTGCCGGGCGGTGGCCGGGTCGATCGGACCATGCCCGACCAGCTGCGCCTCCGTCGCCGAGGCGACCGGATTGCCCGCCGGACTCAGCGAAGAGGCAGTACTCGCCGTGGTGGGAGTGGCGACAGCGGTGGCGACGCTCGCGGCGACACCGAACGCGGATCCGGGATTGACACCGGCGAGCAACCCGATCGGGACGGTCACGAACACCGTCGTCTTCACCGCCYKGTCRGTRCCGACACCCAGCAGCCAATCGCACAGCAAGTCCGCRCGAACCTGATCCCTCGTGCGGCCCCCACGGCGGTCCTTCTGGAGGTGTTTCGCGGTCGAGGTGAGGCGTCG
>NZ_JBFTQL010000045.1:0-20366 GCF_056398985.1 Microbacterium sp. 01T413_2 | reverse complement strand
CACGTGCGGCGTASGCCGCRGCGCCGAGGGCGTGCGCTCCCATGTGCGCGACGCCCGCAGCCTGCGCCGCAGCCCGGGCGGCAGACACGGCCCCGACCGAGGAGACCGCGCGCGCTGCCCGGCCAGCGACGAACCGGCGCCGGATCTCTCCCGCGGCGTCGAGCTCGCCGCGCGAGAAGGCCCGCGCGCGTGCGATCGCGTCACGGGGGCGATCGTCGTCCGGTGCCTCCGCCCCGAAGAGCGGCAGCACATGCTCAGCGCAGGTCGCGGCCCACCCCGCGAGGAGGCGCCGGTCCTCTTCGGACAGCGTCTGTGCGGAGAGTGCCCGGCTCATCTCCCGCCCCGATCTCGGCGCTCTGCGCGGGCGCGAGCGGCATCGTGCGCCTCGCGCAGCAGCGTGAGGACCAGCCCCGCCGTCCGGGATCCGGGGTTCACCACGCTCACCCAGCCGGCATCGCCGTACTGCGGGTGCGGTGCGAGGGCGTCGCTCGCGGCCGGATCCTCTCCGAGCGCGAGCTGCGCGGCACGCTCCCTGCCGACTTGGATGTTCACCCGGAAGCGAGCCGGCGAGTCCAGCGCGGATGCCCGGTCTTCGGGATAGTCCTTCGTGACGATCGTGCCGTAAGGCTGGGTGCGCTCCGGCACGGCGCCATCGGGCGCGTAGTAGAAGAACACGTCACCCCACGCGATCTCCGGATGAGGGCCTCCGGGTTCCGGGGCGAGGACGAGGACGCCCTCGAACGTCCTGACATGATCCACGATCTGCTGCATCTCCATCCTTCCATCGTGAGGTTGACGTGCTTATGTGGACTTATGCATCCGGGACGCGGGGATTCATCGGGGCGAAACGCGGTCAACCCTCCAGAGCAGATGTCGACGGCGGACGTCGGGCGGCTCGCCGGATGCTCCCCGCAGCAGGTGCGCGATCTCGAACGCCTCGGGGTGCTCCCACCCGCTCCGCGCGCCGCCAACGGCTACCGCCGCTACGACGCCCGCCACGTGATCGCGGCTCGCGCATATCGCGCCCTGGCCGAGGCGATCGGGCCGGTCGCGGCGCGGACCCTACTGCCCGCCCTCGCCGCCGGACCGGTCGACACCGCGGCCGCCCGCATCGACGAGCTGCACGGCGACCTCGTCCTCGAGCGCCGCAGAGTGCACGAGGCCCTCCGTGGCCTCGACGCCGTGCTGGCAGAGGCCGCGGAGGAGTACGACGACAGCGACGCCATGACGATCGGCGAGCTGGCACAGGCGCTCGGCGTGCGGTCCTCCGCGCTTCGGCACTGGGAGCGCGAGGACCTCGTCCGCACGACCCGATCCGACGGGTCTGGCGCGAGGAGCTATGGCGCCCTCGCCATGACGGAGGCACGGATCGCCGCTGCCCTCCGTGCCGGCGGGTACGGGATCCCTGCGATCCGGAGCATCCTCGAGGAGGTGCGCGCGCACGGGGATGCGGGGGATGCGCAGCGGATCCTGCAGCAGCGGCTCGCGGACCTCACGCGCCGCAGTGTCGCCCTCCTGGCCGCGGCGGGTCTGCTGCACGATCTCCTGACGTCGACGCCGGCCGAGACGCACCGGGACTGATCCTCGCCCTCCCGATCCGGCCCGTCGCGGAGGAGGATGTCGATCGGCGGATCCTTCGATCGTCACCATGATGTCGATACCTACGAAAGGACGGATCATGCGTTACACGCTTCTGCTGCAGTACCCCGAGATGAGCGCCGAGGATCTCGGGCCGGAGGTGCTCGCCGAGGGCATGCGCGCCTTCGACGTCTATGCCAAGGCTCTGGATGAGGCGGGCGTCCTGCGCAGCGCCGAGGTGCTGCACCCGTCGACCGCCACGACGACCGTGCGTGTGCGCGACGGGCAGCCGGTCATCCAGGACGGGCCGTTCGCCGACACCAAGGAGCAGCTCGGCGGCACCTTCGTGATCGAGGTCGACGATCTCGATGCGGCGCTCGCCTGGGCCGCGAAGGCGCCGTCGGTCGAATGGGGCGCGGTCGAGGTGCGTCCCGTCGCGACACGGTTCGCGGACGGAGCATGGCAGGGAGCTTCGCCGGTCCGGTGAATGCCGCAGCGTGTGGTCGGCGCCGCCGTGAGGCCGCGAGACCGATCCTGTGTCCCGAGACCGCCGATGGTGTCGGCGGTCTCGGGACGGAAGTTCGGTCTCGCGGTTCTCGTGCGGATCCGGATCCCGCACCCCAGGAGGCGAAATGAGCGCGGCAGAGGAGGCGCGGTCCGCCGCCGAGCGCGCGGTCCGCGCCTCCTACGGACGGCTCGTCGCACTCCTCGCGGGCGGGACCGGCGACCTGGCGCTGGCCGAGGACTGTCTCGCCGACGCCCTCGAACGTGCACTGCGCACCTGGCGCGACGTCGGAGTGCCCGACAACCCGGAAGGATGGCTGCTCACCGTGGCCCGCAACAGACTCCGCGACGTGTGGGGCTCCGCGGCGCGTCGCACCAGCACCCCGCTCGACGACGAGTGGGGCGACGGCGCGGATGCGGGGATCGACGTCGAAGCGCTCGTGGAACGCGGCGAGTCGATCCCGGACCGGCGCCTGGAGCTGCTGTTCGCGTGCGCGCATCCCGCGATCGACCAGAGCATCCGCACACCGCTCATGCTGCAGACCGTGCTCGGCTTCGACGCGGCCCAGGTGGCGCGCGCGTTCGACGTCGAACCCGCGGCCATGGCGCAGCGCCTCGTGCGGGCGAAGCGCAAGATCCGCGACGCCGGGATCCGCTTCGCCCTGCCGACGCGCAGCGACATGCCCGCCCGCACCACCGCCGTTCTGGAGGCGATCTACGGCGCCTACGCGCTGGACTGGCTCGGCCGACACGACGACGTGCGCACCTCGCTCGCCGACGAGGCCCGCTGGCTCGCCGTGCTCACCGCGACGCTGCTCGAGACGGATGCAGAGGCGTGGGGCCTGGCGGCGCTGCTCACGCTCGCGCAGTCCCGGGCGCCCGCTCGGGTCTCCCCGGCGCCCGGCCAGCCCTGGCCCGCGCTGGACGAGCAGGATCCGGCGCTCTGGGACGCCGCGCTCATCGCCGAGGGTGAGGCGCTGCTGCACCGGGCGGCGCGGCTCAGCGGCGTCGCCGGGGGAGCGGAGCCGGGCCGGTTCCAGCTCGAGGCGGCGATCCAGTCGGTGCACTGCGACCGCGCCCGCACCGGTGTGACCGACCGGGCCGCGCTGCTGCGGCTCTACCGCGGGCTCGTGCGGATCGCCCCGACACGCGGTGCGATCGACGCGCTCGCCGCGGTCGAGAAACGAGGCGAGGGCTACATCTAGAGGACCACCTCAAGGGGTCCCTCCTCGGGCGTCGGCGGCTCGAACCGCTCGAAGTATTCCGTCGCCGTCTGCGCGGTGAGCGGCCAATCGTCCGCCTGCCTGCCGTGTCGGTCACCGACTCGGCTCAGGATGGTCTCAAGACTCGTCGCGATGTAGACCGTCTCCGGCACGATGCCCTGAGGGGCGAGCAGTGCGCGGAACTCATCGCGTTGTCGTCGGAACCAGAATCCGAAGTCGAGCACGACATCGTTCCCCGCCGCGACCTGGCGCAGCAAGCGCGCCTTCAGATCTGCCGCCACCTCGGCGACCACTTCGGCGGAGGGCATCGTCGTGATTCCGCGATCCCAGAACTCCACCTCGAACGACAAACGCGTCCAGCCCTCGCGCTCCAGGCGCTTGGCGTAAGTGGTCTTGCCGGCACCACCTGGCCCGCACATCATCACGACGCGGGGCCCTCGAGTCTTGTGCACTGTCACCGGGTCGAGGTTACGCTCCGCCCCTCGGCCACGTCGATGAGCGCGGCTTCAGGGGATCAGCAGATACAGCGCACCGAGGACAGTGAGGATCAGCACGATCCGATCGAACAGCGCCTGGTGGATCCGGGGGATGAGCCACCGGCCGAACAGCGCGCCGATCACGACCATCGGCACGAGCACCAGATCCATCAGCAGCACCGGCACGGTGATCAGCCCAAGGCCTGCGAGCACCGGCACCTTGACGATGTTCACGATGGCGAAGAACCACGCCGCCGTGCCGAGGAACACCTTCACCGGGGTGCGCATCGCAAGGAAGTACATCGACATGACCGGTCCGCCCGCGTTCGCGACCATCGTGGTGAAGCCGCCCAGCGCGCCGTAGCCGAGCGTGGTGCCGAGGTGCGCCGCGCCCTCAGAAGCGGCAGCCGTCCGCCGGCGCCGCCAGAGGGTGATCCCCACCATCGCCAGCAGGATCACGCCGATCACGGGGCGCACCACGGCGTTGCCGGCGAAGGCCAGGAACACGGCGCCGAGCACGAGCCCCGCGACGACCGCGGGGGCGAGCCTCAGCAGCGTGGGCCAGTGCGCGTGGCGGCGCCAGGTGAGCAGCGCGAACAGGTCGCCGACGATGAGCAGGAGCAGCAGCGCCCCGGTCGAGGTGCGGGCGGGCAGCAGCGCGGCGAAGATCGCCACAGAGACGGTGTTCGCACCCGGCAGCGCGGTCTTGGAGAGCCCGACGACCGTGCCCGCGACCGCGAGCAGGATCCACGCCCACGGCGCGAGATCGATCATGGCCGGGACCCGCGGCGGCTGACGCGGACGGGCGCGAGTCGGATCGAGCGCATCATCGAAAACTAGCAGCCGCTCCCCGCCGTCGCGGCGACTCGGAAGCGCCGTTGCCGGATGCCCAAGGCTTCGGGTCTCTCAGTGCGTCGTGTCGAGCAGACCCCGCCGGAACCCCTCGGCCACCGCCGAGGCGCGATCGCCGACCCCGAGCTTGGCGTAGATGCTGAGCAGATGGGTCTTCACCGTACCCTCGCTGAGGTGCAGGCGGTCGCCGGCGGAGCGGTTGGTCGCACCGTCGGCGACGAGCCCCAGGATCTCCAGCTCGCGCGGGGTGAGCAGGCTCGCCTCCGGGGCGCGTACGCGGCCGACCAGGCGCGAGGCCACCTCGGGCGCGAGCACCGTCTTCCCCGCGGCCGCCGCGCGGATCGCCGCCAGCAGCTCGTCGCGGGAGGCGTCCTTCAGCAGGTACCCGGTGGCTCCGGCCGCGATCGCGGGAAGCACGTCGGCATCCGCGTCGAAAGTGGTCAGCACCACCACGCGACTGCCGATGCCGCGCCGCGCGAACTCCCGCAGCGCGGCGACGCCGTCCATCCGTGGCATCCGCAGATCCATCAGCACCACATCCGGCGCGAGCACCTCGGCTCGGGCGACCGCCTCGGCGCCGTCCGAGGCCTCGCCGACGACCTCGATGTCCTCGGCGGATCCGACCATGCCGACGATGCCGTCGCGTACGACCGGGTGGTCGTCGACGACGAGCAGGGTGAGTGCGCTCATGCCGGCACCTCCGCCCGCACGACCGTGCCGCGTCCGGGACGGGCCTCGACGACGAGCCTGCCGGCGGCCGCCTCCAGCCGCTCGCGCATCGCGATGAGTCCGTAACCGCCGGATCCCTCCGCTGCACGCTGCACGCGCTCGACGGCGTCGAAGCCGCGGCCGTCGTCGCGCACCTCCAGGCTCACCCCGGCGGCATCCGTCCGCAGTGCGATCGTCACCCGGCGTGCGGCGGCGTGCTTCTCGATGTTCGTCAGAGCCTCCTGCGCCGTGCGCAGCAGTGCGACCTCGGTCTCGGTCGGCAGAGGGCGGGCCGTTCCCGTGACGGTCAACGCCGCGGGGATGCCGGTGCGCGTCGACCACGAGTGCGCGACGCCGGTGAGGGCGTCGGCCAGCGAGGTCTGTTCGAGCGCCGTGGGGCGCAGCGCCTGCACGGAGCGACGCGCCTCCGCGAGCCCGTCGCGGGCCAGCGCGAGAGCCGCCTCGGTGTGCCGTCGGCGAGCCGCGTCGTCGGATGCCTGCCCGGCCGCCTGCAGCTGGGTGATGATGCCCGTGAAGCCCTGCGCCAGCGTGTCGTGGATCTCGCGGGCGAGGCGGGCGCGCTCGTCGTGCACCGCCGTGCGCTGCAGGTTCTGCTCGGCGCGGTGCAGACCGAACGAGAGCCCGCACATCACCACGATGTTCAGCAGGATCACCGCGATCGTCCCTGCGACGCCGGCCGGATCCGCCCGGAAACCGGAGCTCTGTGCGAGGCCGGCGACGACGGCGGTCCCCGCCACCGGGAGCAGCTCCCACGGCCATTCGGCGAGCGAGTAGGCGAAGGAGAACGTCGCGATCGCGAGGAATCCGAAGGAGCCCTCGCGCAGCACCAGCAGGAGGTTGAGCACGATCGCCCCGGCGAGGAACACCGCGATCGCGGAGGGACGGTCGCGCCAGCGGAACGGCAGAGTGCGCATCACCAGCACCCATAGCCCGTAGGCCGCGCAGAGGGCCAGGATCGGCGTCAGCCGCGCCCACTGGCCCCACTGCGCGAGCAGCATGAATGCGACCAGCAGCCCCAGCACGATATACGGAGTGACCGCCAGCACGGTCCGCCAGCGCGAGTCCACCACGCGCCGACCCTACGCCTTCCCAGCGAACAGCGCCCTCATGCGAGGCAGGTTCACCAGGATCGCGACGGGCAGGAGCAGGAGGCCGCAGACCGCCTGCTCGATGCGCACCCAGTCGGGCAGGAAGCCGGGGATGGACACGATCACGACCACCGCGACGACGATGACGGGGCTGATGATCCGCAGGCGCACCCAGGCAGCGCGGGAACCGCGGGAGGCGGAGGCGGCGATGGCCAGCACCACGACCGCGCTGGCGAGCACGAGGGAGCATCGCACCCAGATCGCGCTCTCGAAGCCGATGCCGGTGGCGCTGGCGATGCCGAGGAAGGCGATCATCACGGCGCTGACCGCCGCGAAGGCGCCGCCGAGGAGGAGGACGGGACGGAAGGCCGCGCGACGGGCGGGAGTGAGGGCGCGGTCCGCGGGGAGGGAGAGTGTCTTGGTCATGTCTCCAGATTCCTCAGGGGAGACGCCGCCCGGATCCACTGATCGGTCAGGCTCGGCCACCGATCGGTCGGAGAGTCGTGACCCGGCTCCTTCGCCGCTTCACTTGTCGCGAATCGCGGTTCTCCGTGCGCCATAGCCGCAAGATGCGACCAGTGAGCGTGAGGGACGAGCCGTGCGACGCGCTGGCTCGACGTCAGGGGCGCACTCGCACAGTGCGCTCATCGAGCGTCACGAGGTCGCCGGCGACGAGCTGGCGTCCGCGGCGACGCTCGACCTCGCCGTTCACGCGCACGTACCCGTCGAGGATCGCGCCCTTGGCGTCCCCGCCGGAGTCGATCAGCCCGGCGAACTTCAGGAACTGGCCGAGCCGGATGCTCTCACCGCCGATGGCGACGTCGTCGTTCACGCTCATCCTGCCACGCTATCCCAGGCGCGGCGCGGGATCCGCTGCGGTGCCGGATCCGCTGCGTTGCTGCATCGCCGGCAACACTGCTGACCGCGTTTCCCTCCCCGCAGCGTCTTTCCCCCCTCGCACTGACGTCCGCCCGAGGGGGAAAGACGGTCAGGGGAGGGAAACACGTCGACCGACGGCGGAACCGCGCAGCCTACCCCCGCCGATTCGGGTGAGGATCCGTGCACGCGGAATCCGCGTCGCGTGGCGTCACAGAAGCCGTCCGCGGCGTCACACGATGTCGAAAAGCGACACACAACGGCAGTGGATCCGGCGGGCATGTGAGTGTGGGCACACGCCGCGGCCGCCCGTTCCGTCGGCGCATCGCCGGGCGTCGTACACAGCGCGTCGTCCGGACGGCACCGACCCGCGGTGCGGCGACCCGAAGGAGGCCCCCATGGCAAGGAACACTCGACGCATCGCATTCGCCGGGATCATGGCGACCACCGCAGCCCTCGCGCTCGCCGGATGCAGCCTCTCCGCCTCCGCGAACGGGCCGTCGGCGGGCGCCTCCGCCGGCAGCACCGTGTACTTCGGCGTCTCGTCCGCGACCACGGGGCAGTACGCGCAGTACGGCGAGCAGTTCAAGAAGGCGTTCGACCTGGCCGTCGAAGAGGTCAACAAGGACGGCGGCATCAACGGYCACCCSGTSGCCCTCAAGTACGAGGACTCGCAGTCCGACCCCAAGCAGTCGGTCACCGTGGCGCAGAAGTTCGTCAACGACCCGCAGATCTCGCTCGTGTTCGGCGACTACTCGTCGGCGGCGTCGATCCCGGCCTCGCCGATATACACGGCGGGCAAGCTGCTGCAGTACGGCTTCAACAACTCGAACCCCGACTTCACGGCCAAGGGCACGCAGTACCAGTGGTCGAGCGCGATCACCACGAGCGCCAGCTACACCTGGACGGCCGACTACATCAAGAAGCAGGGCATCGACTCGATCGGCGTGACCTACCTGAACACCGCCGACTGGGGCATCCCCGCGTTCCAGGCGTTCAAGGCCGAGGCCGACAAGATCGGCCTCAAGATCACCGACGCGGAGGCGATCGACCCCACCTCCGACGACTACCGGCCCTCGCTCACCAAGGCCGTCGCCGGCAGCCCGAAGGCGTTCGCGCACGTCGGCTACGGGCCGGACGCGGCGAAGCTCGTCACTCAGCTGCGCGCGATCGGCTTCACCGGCACGTTCTACGGCGGCCAGGACGAGGAGTCCTTCGACGGCACCCCGGATGCGGCGGGCTCGGTCATCGGAACGGAGTTCGTGTCGACCAGCAAGGCACCTGAGGTGCAGGCCTTCGTCAAGGCGTTCAAGAAGAAGTACCCGGAGGAGAAGGAGGTCACCCTCTTCGAGGCCGGCGCCTATGACGCTCTGCACGTCGCCGTGGCCGCGGCGAAGAAGGGCGGCACCGACCGCGCCGGGATCCTGAAGGGCTTCCAGCAGATCACCGACGTGCCGAGCGTCGTCTACGGCAAGCTCTCGTTCGACAAGGACACCCGTCGTCCTGCCTCGCCGCAGCTCACCCCCACCGTGCTGAAGGACGGCGCCTGGGTCGCCATCGAAGGCTGATCGCGCCCCATGCTCGACACTCTGATCGCCGGCCTGCTCCGAGGGAACGTCTACGCCCTCGGAGCGGTCGGCATCTCGCTCGTCTTCGGCGTCATGAACGTCGTGAACTTCGCGCAGTTCTCGTTCTTCGGGCTCGGCGCGATGCTGGCCTGGTTCTTCGTGGCGCAGTTGCAGCAGCCGTTCTGGATCGCCCTGCCGCTCGTGCTCGCGATCTGCGCCCTGCTGGGCCTGGTCATCAACATCGCGGTCGTGCGTCCGCTCGCGAAGTACCTGCCGCTCGCGGCCATGCTGTCCACGTACGCGGTCGCGCAGATCCTCGACAACGGATCCCAGCTCGCGTTCTCCGCGCAGTTCCGCTCGTTCCCGCAGGTGCTGCCCACCTCGAACCTGCACATCGGGAACATGCGCTTCGGCACCTCGGATCTGGTGATGCTGGGCATCACGGCGGTCGTCATGATCGCGATGTCGCTCTTCCTCAAGTACGGCCGGGCGGGGCGGGCGATCCGCGCCACCGCGCAGGACCAGGAAGCCGCCCTGCAGATGGGGATCCCGGTCGGATCCGTGCAGAACGTCTCCTTCGTCATCGCATCGGGGCTCGRCGGCCTCGCCGGCATCTTCTTCTCGCTCTACATCGGGGTCGTGAACCCCGTCTCCGGTCTGAACATCGGCATGACCGCGTTCGTCGCGGCCGCGCTCGGCGGCCTCGGATCCCTCGTCGGCGCCGTCGTCGGCGGATTCGTGCTGGGGATCCTGGAGGCGTTCGGGATCTACTGGTTCGGCGACACCGCGCGCCAGATCATCGTGTTCGTCGTGCTGCTCGTGGTGCTGATCGTGCGCCCCGGCGGCCTGCTCGGCAAGGTGCCGCTCATCTCGACCGAGCCGCTCACGGGCACGTTCCTGGGCAAGGGGCGCCCGCTGCGGATCCCGCGGTGGGTGTGGATCGCCGCGTTCGTCGTGCTCGGTGTGCTCGTGCCGATCCTCGCCGACACCTACGTGCTGACGACCGGCACCCAGGTGCTCGTCTACGCCATCATCGCCGCCGGCTTCACGGTCACGGCGGGACAGGCGGGCGTGCTCGCGCTCGGGCAGGCAGGCCCCATCGCCATCGGCGCCTACCTCTCGGCGCTGCTCAGCGTGCACCTGCACCTCTCGTTCTGGCTCGCGCTCCCGATCGCGGGCATCGGCGCGGCCGTGATCGCCTCGATCCTGGCCTCGCCGATCTGGGGTGTGAAGGGCCACTACATCTCGATCGCCACGCTCGGACTCGGCATCGCGATCGTGGCCCTGATCCAGCTCATCGTGCCGCAGGGCATCTACGGCATCCCCGTGCCGTCCATCGCCGGCATCGACCTGAACACCCCGCTCGCGTACTACCTCATCGACTTCGTCGTGCTGGTGCTCACCCTGCTGGTGATGTGGCGGATCAGGCGCTCCCATCTCGGGAAGGTGATCTCCTCGGTCGGTTCCGATGAGGTCGCCGCCCTCGCCTCGGGAGTGCGGGTGCGCGACTACAAGGCCCTGGCGTTCGCGATCTCGGCGTTCTTCGCCGGCATCGGCGGATCGCTCCTCGCGCATCAGTACACCTACATCGACACCACGATGTTCACGATGCTGATGTCGCTGCTCGTGGTCACGATCGTGATCCTCGGCGGCGTCGGTCTGCCCTACGGGGCGGTCGTCGGATCTATCGTGCTGATCGGCGCGATGGAGCTGCTGCGGTTCACGCCGGAGTGGCGGATCATCGTGTACGGCCTCGTGCTCATCCTCGTCGTGCGCTTCCGGCCCGGCGGCGTCCTGGTGAGGAACTCATGACTGCCGCACTGCTCGACGTCACCGGCCTGGAGCGCCACTTCGACGGCGTGCGCGCCGTCGACGGCGTCACGTTCCAGGTGCAGCCGGGAGAGGTCGTGTCGATCATCGGGCCCAATGGATCCGGCAAGACGACCACGCTCAACCTCGTGACCGGGACGATCCCGGCGCACGGCGGCACGATCGCGCTGGACGGAGCACGCATCGATCACGCGAGCACGGTCGACATCGCCGAGCACGGCATCGCGCGCACGTTCCAGAACGGCCGCGTGTTCGCCACCCTCTCGGTGGCCGACAACATCGAGGTCGGGATCCACTCCCAACTGCATGCGCACCGGCCGTTCCGCCGTCTCTCGCACGTCTTCCTGCTGCGCTGGATCCCGCTGCTCGCCGAGCTGTTCGTCGCCGTCTTCGGCACCCCGGCCGCACGGCGGGAGCGCGCGGAGATCGACGCGGTCATCGACCTCGAGGTCGACCGCTTCGAGGCCCGGCTCGGTCCGCGGCGCGATGACCCGGCGTACACGCTGAGCTACGCGAACCGGCGGCGCACCGAGATCGCGCGTGCACTCGCCCTGCAGCCGAAGCTGCTCGTCCTGGACGAGCCCACCGCCGGAATGAACCAGTCCGAGACCGCCGAGGTGCTTGCACAGCTGCTCGAGCTGAAGGCCTCCGGGCAGGCGATCCTGCTCGTCGAGCACAAGCTCGACCTCGTGATGACGGTCTCGGACCGGGTCATCGTGATGGACGGAGGCCGAATCATCGCCGAGGGCGACCCGCAGGCCGTGCGCAACGACCCCGCCGTGATCGAGGCCTATCTCGGCCGGCGGCGGGAAGCTCCGGGGTCGTTGAGCGAGGACGGCGAAGCCGACCGAGACGAAACGCGGCCACCACGCGGGCGCGACGTTTCGTCTCGCTCCGCTCGCTCAACGACCCCGGGCGCGGACTCCGGCGAGGAGGGATCCGGATGACCGCCCTGCTGAGCCTGGACGCGGTGGACGTCTACTACGGTCCCTTCCATGCGCTGCGCGGCGTGTCGATCGAGGTCGGCGAGGGCGAGATCGTGTCGCTGCTGGGCGGCAACGCCTCGGGCAAGTCGACCACGATGAAGTCGATCCTCGGACTGAACAGGGTCAAGGACGGGCGTATCGCATTCGCGGGCGCCGACATCACCCAACGCTCCACCGCCAAGCGCGTGCGGGCGGGGATCGCGAGCGTGCCCGAGGCGAGGCGCGTCTTCCCGCAGATGACCGTGGACGAGAACCTGTATGCCGGGGCGTACACCCGCCGCGATCGTGCCGGGATCGCCGAGGACCTCGAGCGGATGCGCGAGCACTTCCCGCGGCTCGCGGAACGCCGCCGGCAGGAGGCGGGCACGCTCTCGGGCGGCGAGCAGCAGATGCTCGCGTTCGCGCGGGCGCTGATGAGCCGGCCGCGCCTGATCTGCATGGACGAGCCCACGATGGGACTMTCGCCCAAGCTCGTGGACCAGGTGCTCGACGAGATCGCCCGGCTCAACCGCGAGCTCGGCGTCGCGGTGCTGCTGGTGGAGCAGCAGGCGGAGCTCGCGCTGTCGATCGCGTCCCGTGGGTACGTCCTGGCGACGGGCGAGATCGTCGCCGAGGGGTCGGCGCAGGAGCTGCTGCACGACCCCCGCATTCAAGAGGCCTACCTCGGAAGGAGCGGCTCATGACCGCAGGCTCTCGCACGCAACGCGTGCCTTCGGCGCGACCCAGGCTCGGGTTCTTCACCCGGGTGCTCGACGACGCCCCGGCCGCCGAGCGCTATCGGCTCGCCCTGGAGCAGATCCGCACGGCGGAACGGCTCGGCTTCGACTCCGCCTGGGTGGCGCAGCACCACTTCCATGAGGCGGAGGGCGGGCTGCCGTCGCCGCTGGTGTTCCTGGCGCACGCCGCCGCGCAGACGACGAGAATCGTCCTGGGTACGAGCATCGTGACGCTGCCGCTGGAGGAACCGCTGCGCGTCGCGGAGGACGCGGCCGTGCTGTCGCTGCTCAGCGACGGACGCTTCGAGCTCGGTGTCGGCAGCGGCGGCACGCCCAGCTCGTTCCCGCCGTTCGGGCACGAGCCCAAGGAGCGCGGCGCGATCTACGGGCGCCATCTCGCCCGCCTGCACGAAGCCCTCCGCGGAGACCAGCTGACCGCCGACGGGGGCAGCCTCTACCCGGCCGCGCCCGAGCTCCTCGACACGCTCTGGCAGGCCACCTTCTCGCCCGAGGGCGCCGCGCGTATCGGCGCCGCCGGATCCGGCCTCATGCTGTCGAAGTCGCAGCCGCACACCGCCGGATCCGGTGCGACCGCACTCGCCGACACGCAGCGSCTCGTCATCGACGCRTAYGAGGCGGCYCTGCCGGACGGYGTCTCGTCGCGCACSTTCGCSTCGCGCGGCCTCGTCGTGGTCGACGACGAGGCCGACGTCGCCGCGCTCCTGGCACGCGGGATCGAGCGCTCGCTGCCCGCGGCCCGCCCCATGGGCATCGCGATCCCGGACGGGGCGAGCGACGAGGAGCTGCGGATCCTGTTCGACCTGCACGTCGGCACTCCGGACCAGATCATCGAGGAGCTCGCGCAGGACCATGTGCTCACCTCGGCCACCGACATCGTGTTCCAGTCGCACCCGGTCGATCCGCCGCACGCCGTGCTGCTGCGCTCGCTCGAGCTGATCGCCACCCGGGTCGCCCCGGCGCTGGGGTGGAGCCCGGCGGTCCCTGAGCCCGTCGAAGGGCCCGAGCCGCTCGATGCGGACGACGCCATCCTGACCATCCCGGAGGAGACCCATGTCTGATCTGATCGACGACCTCGTCGGCATCGTCCCGGGCAGCCCGCTCGACGCGCTGCGCGCCAAGCGCCCCGTGGCACGCAGCGATGCCCAGGCCACGTACGACGGCCTCATCACAACGCCCGCCGACCTCGACCGGGCGACTGTGGCGGAGCGCGCGGCCCTGGGCTACTGGGTCGCCGCGCTCAGCCGTGCGGACGCTCTCGCCGGCCACTACCGAGCGCTGCTCGAGGCCGCGGATCCCGGCGTGCGCGCGGCGATCGACGCGGCGCTGCCGGAGGCGCTCACGACCGGTCCGTACGGGGCGTATCCGGAGGGTCCGCTCAGCGTCGAGGATGAGGACGGCCTGCGCTGGGTCGCGCCGACCGCGCTCCGAGACGCGATCGGATCCCGCCTGAGCGCGGCCCTCGAGCACGCGCACCTGCTCACATACCGTCCCCGCGATTCGAGTCCGGACGCGCTGCAGACGCTGTTGGATGCGGGCTGGAGCACCGACGGCGTCGTCACGGTGTCGCAGCTCGTCGCGTTCACCCACTTCCAGCTCCGCGTGATCGCGGGACTCAGCGTGCTCAAGGAGGCGATCTGACATGGCAGAGCAGGTTCTGCGTCACCCCGAGGTGACCCCGCCGCACGTCTTCACGCAGGAAGAGCTCGGCTGGGTGCCGTGGCTCGAGCCGAAGCCTGAGGACGAGCTGACCGAAGACGACTACACCGCCCTCGTCGAGCGCTCCCGCGCCGCGAGCCCGTACTTCCGTC
The DNA here is from genome assembly GCF_056398985.1 of Microbacterium sp. 01T413_2. NCBI lineage: Bacteria > Bacillati > Actinomycetota > Actinomycetes > Micrococcales > Microbacteriaceae > Microbacterium > Microbacterium sp. 01T413_2. Next base: position 6,111 of record NZ_JBFTQL010000045.1, on the reverse strand, counting down.
TGCTCGTGCGCGATCCCGTGGTGCTCGGCGCGCGCACCCGCGCCGACAACGACATCTTCTACAACACCGACGCCGGTCTCGGCCGGGCCGAGCGCGAGATCTCCGCCGCCGCGGCCTCGCGGGTCAACGGCTGCCTGTTCTGCGCCTCGGTGCACTCCCGCTTCGCGACGATCCAGGCGCCCTCGCGCCGCGACGACGTGCAGCGGCTGCTGGACGAGGGCATCGACGGCGAGCAGGACGAGCGCTGGACCGCGATCATCGAGGCGGCGGCCGCGCTGACGGCCACCCCGTCGCGGTTCGGGGAGGCGCACGTGCAGGCGCTGCGCGCGGCGGGCCTGGACGACCAGGCGATCGTCGACGTGGTGCAGAGCGCGTCGTTCTTCAACTGGGCGAACCGCCTCATGCTGTCGCTCGGCGAGCCGACGCCGCCCGCGCCGAAGGCCTGATCCGGACAGCGTTCCGGATCCGCGTTTCCCTCCCCGCATCGTCTTTCCCTCCCCGCAGAGGCGCCTCTAGGGGGAGGGAAAGACAGCACGGGGAGGGAAACGCAGGCCAGCCGGGCCGGGCCACGACGGATCCGGGCTGCAGGGCTACTTCTTCTGCGGGGCGAACGGCGTGCCCAGCGTCGCAGCGAGGGCCTGGAAGATCCGGGTCGCGGGGGAACTGCAGGGCAGATCCGTCGGGTTGTCGGTGAGGGTGCGGGCGTCGCTCGGGCAGTCGCCTGAGGGGATGTCGCTGTTCACCATCGTGATGATCGTGGTGTCGTCCTTGGTGTTGTAGAACATGGCCGTGTTGTAGCCCGGGAGTTCTCCGGTGTGGCCGACCCAGCCGTTCTGGCAGCCCCAGCCGATGCCGTAGCCGCCGTTGCCGGGGCCGTTGAACTCGCGGAACGACGTGAGCCGCTCGATCTGGTCCTTCGCCGGTACGAGTCCCGCTCCCGTCGCCTCCGCGCGGCCGTATTTCAGCAGATCCGGCGCGCTGGAGATCAGCTCGCCGGCGGTCCAGCCCCAGGAGGGGTTCCAGTTCGTCGTGTTCGCCGGGTTCTCCGGGATGCCGTGTCCACCCTGCAGCGTGAAGCCCTGGGCGTGCGGATCCGGGAATGCGGCGGATCCGGCCGGGAAGATCGTGTGCGTCAGGCCCAGGGGAGTGAGGATCTTCTCCGCGAGCACGTCCTGAAAGCTCTGGCCCGTGACCTTCTGGATGACCAGGCCCAGCAGGATCGTGTTGGTGTTCGAGTAGTCGAACGCGGTCCCGGGCGCGAAGTCCTGCGGCGGGAGTGAGATGCCAGCCTTGAGCAGCTCCTGCGGCTTCCAGACCCGGTCCGTCTCGGAGAAGAAGATCTTCTGCCAGGCCGGGTCCTTCGTGTAGCTGGTGATCGAGCTGGTCATGTCCGCGAGCATGCGGATCGTGACCTCGTCGCCGCGCGGGACGCCGTCGACGTACTTCGAGATCGTGTCGTCGAGGCTGAGCTTGCCCTCGGCGGCGAGCTGCGTCGTGAGGGTGCCGGTGAAGGTCTTCGTGATGGATCCGACGCGCTGGTAGACGTCGGTCGTCATCGGAGTGCCGGCGGCCGGATCCGCCACGCCGTACGCCTTCAGGAACAGCCCCTTCGGCGACTGCACGGCCACGACGGCCCCCTTCGACGAGGTCTGTGCGAAGGCGTCCTGCGAGGTCTTGTCGATCGTCGCGGTGAGGTCGTCAGGAAGCGCCGACGACGGGAGGTCCGCGGTGCGCGCCACCACGGCCGAAGGGTCGGCGACGCAGGTCGAGACCGCCGGCACTGTCGATGAGGGGGTTCCGGCGCCGGTCGAGGTCGGTCCGGTCGAGGGCTGTGCGGAGCAGCCGGCGAGCACGAGCAGGGCGGCCGCGAGCGCGATCGGCCGTGCGAGACGAGCGGTGACCATGGCGGAGCTCCTTCGGGCAGATCGATCCTTCCCCCAAGGAGACCCTGGCACCGGCGGCGTCCGGGAGGAATAGACGTAGACCCATTCCGCCGCAGGCGCGGCCCCGGGAGACTGGTGGTCGCATGGGGATGCTCGAGGGGGAGAGACGAGGGTCGGATCCGCACGCGCGGTGGACCGGGTGTGCGATGAGGAGGCTCACGATGGCGCCTGACGAGATGCGGCCGGGAGCAGCGACGCGCGTGCGCCGACCGCAGGGCGATGACACCGCGACCTACGGCGTGACGCAGCTGCGCGGATCCGTCCCCGTCTCTCTCGACGACCACTTCCGGACCGGATCCCACACGAAGACGATGACCGGAACCACCGACGGGCGCCCGCCCGCCGCCATGATCGCCACATCACTCATGAAGAGCATCTACATCTACGGAGGTTGAGACGATGCCGTCCTCCCGCACGGTCCCGCCGGCTCTGCGCCGGGCGTTCGCGCTCGCCGCGGTGACCGCGGCTCTCATCCTGGCCGGCTGCTCCGGTCCCTCCGGCGCCGCACCTGGAACCGCCTCGCCGTCGCCGTCCACGTCCCCGGCCGGATGCGTCGCGGATCCCGCCCGGACCATCGCCGCGAAGCCGGGCGCGAAGACGATGTCGCCCCTGTCCGCGGAGACCGTCGCGAAGCTCGACGCGGTGGCGGCGAAGGCCTTCGCCCTCGGCGCCTCCCCGGGTGCGGTCGTCGGCGTGCGCACGCCCGGGGGCACCTGGACCAAGGCCTACGGGAACGCCGATCTGGCCGGGACCCCGATGCAGGTCGGCATGCACACCCGCATTGCGTCGCTCACGAAGATGTACACGGCGACGATCGTGCTGCAGCTCGCACAGGAGGGCAGGCTGAAGCTCGACGACACCATCGGGAAGTACGTGGACGGGATCCCGAACGGCGACACCATCACGCTCACGCAGCTCGCCGACATGACCAGCGGTGTCGCGAGCTACACCATGAACGCGAAGCTCCTGGAGAAGTACTTCGCGGATCCGACCGCGGTCTACACGCCCGAGGAGGTCATCCAGGCGGGTGCCGCCGTCTCACCCCTGTTCCCTCCGGGGGAGGGGTTCGCCTACTCGAACACCAACACGGTGCTGCTCGGGAAGGTGATCGAGAAGGTGACCGGCCAGGACGTCGGCCGGCTGATGCAGACGCGGATCTTCGATCCGCTGCACCTGGCGCACACGTCGTGGCCCGGAACCTCGGCCGCGCTGCCGGAGCCGTACGCACGCGGGTACACGCTGAACGGCAACAGTGCGACCCCGGACGCCCCGGCCGACTCCACGGACTGGAATCCGTCATGGAGCTTCACGGCCGGCGAGATCATCTCCGACATCGACGACCTGCTGACCATGGGGCGCGCACTCGGCACCGGCCAGGGGCTGGTCGATGGGAAGACGCAGACCCTGCGACTGACCTCGTTCTCGGACATCGGGTACGGCTTCGGGCTGAGCTGCTCGCAGGGGTGGGTCGGCCACACCGGCGACCTCTCCGGCTACAACACCTCGCTCTTCTACGACACGGCGACGGACACCACGGTCGCCGTGCAGACCAACAGCGACATCGCGTCGGGCGGCTGCACCACCTCGCCCACCCTCACCGACGACCCGGGCGACGCGATCTGCCAGACGCCTGCGGTGCGGCTCCTGGTCGCCCTCACCGGCGAGCTGGGCACCGCCTACGTCCCGCCGCCGCGGAAGTAGTGCCGACCCGCTGCGTCGTCAGTGCGGGCCCTGGGGTCGTTGAGCGAGGACGGCGAAGCAAACCGAGACGAAACGCGGTGCCCGTCGGTGAGGGCCGTCCGTGAGGGCATCGCGTTTCGTCTCGCTCCTCGCGATGCTCGGTGCTCGCTCAACGACCCCGAGGGGGGTAGGGACTCCTCCTCACCGGTACTCCTCCGCCACCGAGGCGAGGAAACGCAGCACCGCGAGCACCCGTCGGTGGTCGTCGCCGTCGACCGACAGCCCGAGCGCGGTGTAGATGTGCGAGGTGTGCTGCACGACGGCCTTCTCGGAGAGGAACAGATCCGTCGCGATCCGCGCGTTGCTGCGTCCCTCCGCCATGAGCGAGAGAACCTCGAGCTGGCGCGGGGTGAGGGATCCGACGGCTCCACTCGCGCGGCTCGCCCGCGTGACCAGCACCGACACGACCTCCGGATCCAGGGCCGTGCCGCCCGCGGCCACCCGGCGGAGGTCGGCGGTGAAGGTCGTGACGTCGGCGATGCGCTGCTTGAGCAGATACCCGAATCCGCCGCTGTTCTGATCGAGCAGCTCCGTCGCATAGCGGCGCTGCACATACTGTGAGAGCACGACGACCGGGATCGCGGGATGGGCCTCGCGGATCCGCAGCGCGGCGATCAGCCCCTCGTCGGTGTGCGTCGGAGGCATCCGGATGTCGGTGATCACCAGCTCCGGCGCGAGCAGCTCGACCTGCTCCAGCAGCGCCTCGGCGTCGCCGACGGCCGCCACGACCTCGAAGCCGTCCTGTGCGAGCAGGTGCCGCAAGCCCTCGCGCAGCAGCACCTCGTCCTCGCCGATGATCACGCGCATGGCAGCTCCACCTTCACCTCGGTGCCGTGTCCCGGATCCGATCGCATCCGCAGGCTGCCGCCGAGCGCGTCGACGCGGTCGAGAAGGCCGTGCAGGCCCGCACCGCGGTCGACGCTCGCCCCGCCCACGCCGTTGTCGCGGACGAGGATGTGCAGCAGGCCGCTTTCGACGTGCAGGGTGACCCGCACCAGCGACGCCTTCGAGTGCTTGACCGTGTTCGTCAGGGCCTCGGCGATGATGAAATACGCGGTGTGCGCGGTCGTTGACGAGATCGTGGCGTCGTCGATGTCGGCTTCCAGCGTCGCGGGGATCGCCAGCCGGTCGACGAGGTCTTCCGCGGCGGCGGTCAGCCCGCGCTCGGTGAGGGTGACCGGCAGCACGTTGTGCACGAGGCGGCGCAGATCGGCCGCGGCCTCGTCGATCCCGTGCCGCAGCCGTGCCGACGCCTCGCTCGTCGCGGGGCCGGCATCGGGGGCGTTCGCGATGGTCTGCGCGGCGAGGGCGAGCAGCACGAGCTGCACCTGGATGCCGTCGTGCAGATCCTGCGCGATCCGCGAGCGCTCCCGGTCGGCGGTCTCGACGAGGCGGATCCGCGACTGCGTGAGCGCATCGTTGCTCGCGAGCAGCTCGGCGGTGAGTCGCTCGCGGTCGATCGCGATGGCGAGCACGTCGCCCGCACGCCGCACGGGTGCCGGATCCGCGGTCATCCGGGTGTCGTAGACGATCGCCCCCACGAGTCGCGAGTCGACGCGGATCTCGCACCAGCCCCGGTCCGCTCCGCGCTGGGCGGGGTCGACCGGCGCGCCCGTCTCGTCGACGTACTCGCCGCGCTCGGCGGCCCAGTACACGACGCGCAGCGAGTCGTCACCGAGAGTGCCGGCCAGGGCGCGGGCGACGGCGGGTCCGCCCGCGCCGGTGATGCCGAGCCAGGCGCTCAGCGGCTCCAGGTCGCCGGTGCGGCGGAACCCGCCGAGCAGCACCCCGAGCAGGAAGGCGATGGGGATCGCCGCCGAGACGATGAGCTGCGTCACGCCGCCGATCGCCGGATCCCACCCGAATGCGCCGACGATCGTGGGCGCGAAGGCGAGCAGCAGCACGGCCACGATGCCGTAGCCGAACAGGGGCAGCAGCGCGCGCCGGTGGCCCGGGTCGGCGACGACGAGACGCCGGGTCAGCACGACGGCCGTGAGCACCATCACCGTGATCCCGAGCGTCTTCTGCACGGCGGCGACGATCGGGACGGCGGCCGGCGCGGACGCCGAGAGCAGCACGAGCGCGAGCTGGAAGRCGGGACACGCCACCCAGCCCAGCACCACGGTCGTGATCGAGAGCCGCCCGCGCAGGCGCCCGGACGGGAACGCATGCAGCAGATGCATCGTCATGGCGAGTGGGCTCGTCGCGAAGATCGCGCTCAGCACCGAGAGCGCGTCGACGCCGAGGTTGACGAGCCCGGCGAGGAACAGCGCGATGCCGCCGACCACGAGCAGCTGCCCGGTGTTGTTGTGCGGGCGGCGCCACCAGGCGAGCACGCCCGCGGCGACCCAGATCCAGAACACGCCGGTGAACAGCGCGACCACCCAGAGCGCGTCAGGTATGCGCAGCCCGATGCCCAGTTCGACAG
>NZ_JBFTQL010000044.1:0-22792 GCF_056398985.1 Microbacterium sp. 01T413_2 | reverse complement strand
GCCGCGACCTGCACCGGCTGCGCGGCGACAGCGCACTGCGCGGGATCGCCGCGGTCGTCGCGCTCTGGGGTGCCACCGGGGCCGCGCTGGCGGTCGTCGGCTTCGTGCCGATCGAACGGAACCGCGTGGTGCACTGGATCGCGGCCATCGGCACACTCGTGCTGTTCGGGGTCGCCGCGCTGCTCTCGACGCGGGTGCTGCCCGGTCCGCCGCGCGCGCTCCTGATCGCGACCGTGGGCCTCGGCGTGCTCATAGTGGCGGCGGTGCTGCTGCACTGGCCGATGGGGCTGTACTCCTCCGCGGGGCTCGAGGCGATCGCGGTGGGGGTGGGCCTGGTCTGGATGACCACCTTCGTGCGCGTGCTCGCCGTGCTGGTGCCGGACGTACCGCGGGTCTCCGCCCGGACTTCGCTCCTGCGCGGCTGAGGCGACGAGCGTCTGCGGCGCGCGAGCCGTCGGGAGTGCGCGCGAGGCGGAGGGCAGCGGATCCGCTCCCGCACCGGCGGGCGCACAATGGACGCATGGGCATGTTCACGCAGAAGCCGGAAGAGCCGAGCGAATGGGCGGCGCTGCCCGGCGAGCTGTTCGACCGCGATGAGGCGGATCTGCTCCCCGAGCAGCCGACGGCGGATCCGTTCGGGCTCGGCCTCGGCACGCCGACGGCCGCGGCGAGCGTGGCGATCCCGCTGCCGCCTACGGAGCCGGGCGCGGCCGACGGCGAATCCGGTGTCGAGCCCGCGCGCTGAGCCGACGCGCTGCGCGTCGCCCCGCACGCGGGTCGGACTCGCAAGGATCCGGAGAACGCACGGACGTCGGTGAGCCCGTGCCCTGCAGCGACATCCCCTGCCGAACCATCGTCCGTGCTCAGGCGGCGTCGCCCGCCTCGGGAAGGTGCACGCGGGCGCCGGTGCGATCGAACAGGCTGAGGATCTCCGCGGGTCCGTCGCCCGTGGCGCCGAACCAGTGCGGCGTGCGGGTGTCGAAGTCGGCGACCTCGCCCGGTCCGAGAACGAGGTCCCGTTGGCCTACGATGAGGCGGATGCGCCCGCTGAGGACGTAGATCCACTCGGATCCGTCATGCGTGCGCCGTTCGCCGGGGTCCGTCTCGAGGGGCATCACGATCTTCCACGCCTGCACGCCGCCGGGGTTGCGGCTCAGCGGGATCACGATGCGCCCGTTCCTGCGCCGCGGCCGCAACTGCACGCGCGGATCCCCGAACTCGGGGGCGCCGACGAGGTCGTCCAGGCTCATCCCGTACACCCGGGCGAGGGGGAAGAGCAGCTCGAGGCTGGGGCGCCGCAAGCCGCTCTCGAGCCGCGACACGGTGCTGGCCGAGGTGCCGGCGAGCTCCGCCACCTCTGCGAGGGTGAGGCCTCGGTTCGTCCGGATGCGCTGCAGGCGCGGTCCGATCCCGTCCAGCGCGGCGGCGAGGTCTGCGTTCGTGTCCACAGAGACAAGAACACCAGGGGTTTGCGGTTTCTGCAAGAAGGATTGCCAGATCGCACAATCCGACGCGAACCTTTACGTATGACCCCAGAACAGTTCGACACCGCGATCGTCGGAGGCGGAGCCGCCGGGCTGAGCGCCGCGCTCGTCCTCGCCCGCTCCCGCCGCTCCGTCGTGCTCCTCGACGGCGGCGCACCSCGCAACGCSCCCGCGGCGCACATGCATGGCTTCCTCTCGCGCGACGGCTTYCCGCCGTCGCAGCTGCTGGAGATCGGACGCGAGGAGATCGCGTCCTACGGTGCACGCCTGGTCCGGCATCCCGTGGTGTCGGCGCGCGGCGATGTCGAGGACGGATTCGTCCTCACGACCGACGACGGAGCCGAGTTCGCCGCTCGCAGCATCATCCTGGCGACGGGCCTCGAGGACGTGCTTCCTGACATCCCGGGAGCCCGCCAAGCCTGGGGGCGGTTCCTGCTGCACTGCCCCTACTGCCACGGCTACGAGGTCGGTGGTCGCTCCCTGGCCGTCTACGGCGGCGTTCCGGGCGCCGTCGCGCAGGCGTTGCTCATCCGGCAGTGGTCGGCCGATCTCACCTACTTCACGAACGGCAGCACGCTCACGGACGACGATGCGCAGCTGCTCCATGTCCGGGGCGTCCGCGTGCAGCACGGTCGGATCGCGGAGCTCGTCCTCGACGGCGGGCGGTTCGGCGGCGTGAGGCTCGACAGCGGTGACATCGTCCCGGTCGACGCGGTGTTCCTCCGGCCGGAGTCCCGCCCCCGCACCGACCTCGTCGTGGCTCTCGGCGGTTCCGTCGACGGCGCGGGCTTCGCGCATGTCGATGCGTCGGGGCGCACCTCCGTACCCGGAGTCCGGGTCACCGGCAACCTGGTGGATCCGCGCGCGCAGGTGATCACCGCCGCGGGGCACGCCAACGCGGTCGCGATGGACGTCAACGCCGATCTCGTCGACGACGACATCCGCGCCGAACGACGGATGCCCCCACTGCGCAGAGAGATGAGCAACGCATGACGCACACGCCCGCCCCCATCGCCCCGATCGCCCCTGCGACGCCGCGGCCGCCGAGCCAGCACACGCTCGCKCTCATGATCTGGATCGCCGTGACGCCGACCCTGCTGGCGATCAACCTGCTGCTCGGCCCTCTGATGGCCGGGATCCCCGTGGTCCCGCGCACGATCATCACCGTGACGATCGCCGTTCCCATCGTGATCTACGGGCTCATGCCGTTGCTGCACCGGATCCGCCGGCGCTGGGCGATGTCCCGCAGGTCCTAGTCGGCGGCCGTCCAGGAGCGGCGTGCTCGACGCGAGCGCGCTCGTCGCCGGGCGGGCTCCGATGCCTCGGCCGACCGCGGAGCCCGGCGATCAGCCGCCCGGCGTGCCCGCGTCTGCCTCCCGCACGGCGTCGACGAGGGCGCGCCACGGACCCTGCAGATGCTCCTCGGGGATCACCTGCTCGTGGCGCTCCCGGCGGATCCGCACCTCGATCCGCCAGACGAAACGGTCGGCGCCGGTGCCGGCGGGGGGTTTCTGGTCCCACGGACAGCGTTCGACGAGAAGCATCCAGTGCTCGCTCTCGCTGCCGGAAGGCTGGACGCTCCATCGCCGGGTCATCCCGGCGATCCCGCCGCTGCGGGCGACGCGGATCGCGACGCCGTCGTCGCCGGCGGCATCGGAGTCGGCGGGAACGCCGACGGGCGGATCAGCCGGAGGCTCGTTCATCGCCTGTCGCCGATCCCGTTGCGCTGCCGACCCCGGCCTTGATCACGCCGACCGAGGCCCATGCCATGCGCGCAGCGTCGCCGGTCGCTGCGCTCACCGCGTCCGCCTCTCTGATCGTCGCGTTCGCGAACTGCGCGAACGTCGCCGATGACGGGAGCCCGCCGGTGAGCGCGCGGTACCAGACCGATCCGGCGGTCTCCCACGCGTGGCCCCCGAGCTCCACGGCGAACAATGCGAACGCCCGGTTCGGGATGCCCGAATTCATGTGCACCCCGCCGTTGTCGTCGGTGGTCTTGACGTAGCCGCTCATGTCGGCCGGCTGCGGATCCTTGCCGAGCTCCGGGTCGTCGTAGGCGGTACCCGGATGCAGCATCGATCGCAGCGCCTTGCCGTGCACGGCAGGGGTGAAGATGCCCGCACCGATGAGCCAGGTCGCCTGATCCGCAGTCTGGCCCTGCAGGTGCTGCTCGGTGAGGGCGCCGAAAACGTCGGCGATCGACTCGTTGAGCGCCCCGGGCTGACCCTGGTACTCCAGGGCGGCGGTGTACTGCACCACGCCGTGCCCGAGCTCGTGTCCGATCACGCTGGTCGCGCCGGTGAAGCCTTGGAACACTTGGCCATCGCCGTCGCCGAACACCATGCGCTCGCCGTTCCAGAACGCGTTGTCGTAACCGGATCCGTAGTGGACCGTCGCATCCAGCGGCAGGCCTTGGCCGTCGACCGAGTTGCGCTGGAAGGCGTCGAGCAGCATCTGGAACGTCGCGCCGAGCCCGTCGAACGCCTGGTTCACGGCGACGTCGGCGACGGTCGGCTCGTCCTCCGTGCGTACCACCGTGCCGGGCAGGGTCTCCGTGCCGTGCGCGTCGCTGATGGTGCGATTCGGTGTCGCCTCGACCGTGGCCACGAGCGCGCCGTTCTCATCGATGGACAGCTGCAGTTGTGCGCGGCGCTGCGCCGGCGCCGGTGCGATCAGCGTCTGCCTGGCCGCTTCGGCGGCCTGCGTGTATCGCTCCGATTCGGCGAGCTTCGCCAGTAGATAGGACGGGATGATGCCCTGGTGGATCGGCCCCCGGCCTGTCGCTCGCGGCCCCCCGCGTCCTTCGTGAATCGTCATGACGTCCTCCGTTCCGCTCCGTGTCTTCGACGATACGCCGGGCGCCCGACATCGTGCCTGGCCGATCTCGATCCGCGCGGCATGGGCAGTTCTGCCCATCCTCATCTCGCTCGCGTTCGCGTAGCCTCGGGGCGCCGACCTGATTCGGCGGGGGTGAGGACATGAACGGACGATCGAGGCCGCGACGCGCGGGAGGACGTCTTCGACACCGGGGCGCCCTGGCAGGGCTGATCGCGGTCGCCGGGCTGGTGCTCTCGGGGTGTGCGGCAGGTGCGACACCATCGGTGACCGCGAGCTACACGCCGCCGCCGCGCCCGGAGGCGCTGGCCCCCGAGCAGGTGCGCGCCGTGGACAGCTGCGCGCTGCTCTCGGCGTACGTGCTGCAACGGGTCTTCTTCCACGACGGCCCAGGGGAGCTGCCCCTCGGCATCGCCGCGGACGTCGCAGGCTGCGACGTGTTCATGGCCGACGCGGGCGCTGGTCCCGCGGAACCCGTGTACCGGATCTCTCTGGCCGCATGGCCGACGGCGAAACAGTGGCCCGAGGTGACCGGTGGCGCGCGGACCTCGAAGGAGGGTGGCGGGTGGCTCGTCGTCGGTCCCGACAGCGATGCGCAGGAKATGTACGGCTATATCCCGCGCAGCCTCGGCTACGGATCCCCCTCGCGCGGCGTCGGCTACAAGGTGGTCGCCCTCAAGCCTTCCCCCGGTGACCTCGACGTGCGCCGGGAGAGGGCGATCATGTCGATGCTTCTCGTCCAGGCGAGCCACGGGGCTCTTCCGACGATCCCGTGGAGCAGCGGGAACCTGCTCGCCCGCGACATCTGCGCAGCGGCGAAGACCGCTGGGTTCGCGCAGACGCTGGGGCTGACGGATCCGAAGCCCCGGCCGATCGTCGCCGTGTCGCCCGACGCCCGCGCCTGTGAAGAGAAGTCGACCGGTGACGACGCCCCGCGGTTCCAGATGAGCGCCGGCCTCGTGCACGGGCTCGACACCGGCAACGGCGCTGAGGCCGCGACCGTCGGCGGGCACGCGGCGACGCTGAAGCAGGACGGGACGGCCTGCCGCGCGGCGGTCGCCTTCCCGGGGGACCCGGCGCTGGAGTCGCGGTTCGCCGACGGCAGCGCGCGCACCACGGCGCTGACCGTGACCGCGCAGCGCCCGTGCGCCCAGGTGGTCGCGGCCGCCGAATCGCTCGTCGCGGAGCTGGACAGGACCGTCTGAGACCTACAGTCGGGCCATCCCGGTCACGGCGATGATCGCTTCGCCGGCCTCGTCTGACGCGTCCAGGTCGACCATCGCGGAGATCCGCCAGTCGTGGTCTCCGGACGGATCGTCGAGGATCTGCTGCACGGCCCACGCCCGCGCGGGGCGTTCGTGGTCGGGCCCGCCGGTCTCGTCGATGATGAGCAGTGCCGCGCTGCGAGCATCGGCGCCGGTGCGGATCTCGTCGTGCTCGGCGAAGTAGGCGTCGAGGGCGGCATCCCAGCCATCGGCGCCGAACTCCGGATCCAGTGCGGCGAGGGCGTCCAGATCCTCTCGTGCGGCGAGCTGCACGCGGCGGAACAGCTCGTTGCGCACCAGGATCCGGAAGGCTCGGATATTCGTCGTGAGCCGCTTCGGCGCCGGCGGCACGACTGGCTCGTCGGTGTGCGAGACGGGATGGCCCGAGATGAGCTCCTCCCACTCGTCGAGCAACGAGGAGTCGACCTGGCGGACCAGCTCGCCGAGCCACTCGATGAGGTCGCGCAGCTCCTCGGTCTTCAGGTGCTCGGGGATGGTCTGCGACGCCGCGCGGTACGCGTCGGAGAGGTAGCGCAGCACGACGCCCTCGGAGCGTGCGACCTTGTACAGCGCGACGTATTCCCCGAACGACATGGCTCGCTCGTACATGTCGCGGACGACCGACTTCGGGTGCAGCTCGAAGTCGCGGATCCACGGCTGGGCGGCGCTGAAGGTCTCGAACGCCGCCGACAGCAGCTCCTCGAGGGGCTTCGGGTAGGTGATCTCCTCGAGCGCCTCCATGCGCTCCTCGTACTCCATGCCCTCGCGCTTCATTGCCGCCACGGCCTCGCCGCGGGCGACGAACTCCTGTTGGCTGAGGATCGCGCGCGGGTCGTCGAGCGTGGCCTCCACGATCGAGAGCATGTCGAGCGCGAAGGTCGAGGAATGCGGAGCCGCGGGAGCGGATCCCTCGGTCCCTGAGCCCGTCGAAGGGTCGAGCAGCTCGAAGGCCGCCAGCGCGAAGGGGGAGAGCGGCTGGTTGAGCGCGAAGTTCGGCTGCAGGTCGACGGTGAGCCGGACCGAGCCGTTCGCGTCGCGCTCGACGATCCCCGACTCCCGCAGGGTCCGATAGATTCCGAGCGCGCGGATCGCCAGGATCCGCTGCTTCTGCCGCGGCTCATGGTTGTCATATACCAGTGCGCGCATATTCGCGAAGACGTCACCACCGCGGCCGATCACGTTCAGCATCATGGCGCTCGTGATCTGCATGTGCGACGACAGCGTCTCGGGCTCGGCGGCGATGAGCTTCTGGAACGACGGCTCACCCCAGGACACGAAGCCGTCGGGCGCCTTCTTGCGGATGATCTTGCGCTTCTTCTTCGGATCGTCGCCGGCCTTGCGGATCGCGGCGATGTTCTCGCTCTCGTGCTCAGGAGCCTGCGCGACGACCGTGCCGGCGGTGTCGAAGCCGGCCCGCCCGGCCCGGCCGGCGATCTGGTGGAACTCGCGGGCGTTGAGCTGGCGCATCCGCGTGCCGTCGAACTTGGTGAGCGCCGTGAGCAGCACCGTGCGGATGGGCACATTGATGCCGACCCCGAGGGTGTCCGTGCCGCAGATGACGCGCAGGAGCCCGCGCTGCGCCAGCTGCTCGACGAGGCGCCGGTACTTCGGCAGCATGCCCGCGTGGTGCACGCCGATGCCGAGACGGAGGAGCCGTGCCAGGGTCTTGCCGAACGACGTGGTGAAGCGGAACCCGCCGATGAGCTCGGCGATCTCGTCGCGCTGCTCGCGGGTGGCGACCTTCGCGCTTGCGAGAGCCTGGGCGCGCTCCATCGCCGCGGCCTGCGAGAAGTGCACGATGTAGACGGGCGCACGGTCGGTGTGCAGCAGATCCTCGATCGTCTCGTGGATCGGCGTCGTCTCGTAGAAGAAGTGCAGAGGAACGGGCCGCTCCACACCCGTGACCACGGCCGTCTCGCGGCCGGTGCGGCGGGTGAGGTCGGCGGCGAGATCGGTCACGTCGCCGAGCGTGGCCGACATCAGGATGAACTGCGCCTGCGGCAGCGTGAGCAGCGGCACCTGCCAGGCCCAGCCGCGGTCGGGGTCGCCGTAGAAATGGAACTCGTCCATGACGACCTGGCCGACCTCGGCGTCGGATCCCTGGCGCAGCGCGAGGTTGGCGAGGATCTCCGCCGTGCAGCAGACGATCGGCGCGTCCGCGTTCACGGCGGAGTCGCCGGTGACCATGCCGACGTTCTCGGCGCCGAACACCTCGACCAGGCTGAAGAACTTCTCGCTGACCAGCGCCTTGATGGGGGCGGTGTAGTAGGTGCGGCGCCCATCGGCGAGGGCGGCGAAATGCGCGGCGACCGCGACGAGGGACTTGCCGGTGCCGGTCGGGGTGCTGAGGATCAGGTTCTGCCCCGACACGATCTCGATGACGGCCTCGTCCTGCGCCGGGTAGAGCGAGATCCCGGTGGACTCGGCCCATTCCACGAACGCCATGTAGACGGCGTCGGGATCCGGATCCCCCGCAGCCGGGCGGACGACGGACGGATCGAGGCGCGCAGACATGATGTGTCGATCATCCCACCCGGGGGCGGCCGATGCGGGTCGTACCGTGCTCAGGATGGAATGCTCCGGATCGGCGGAAGGAGGCCGAGATCACGGGGATCCACGGAATCCCTCCTGAGTTCGGAACCGTGGCCGGCGCGCACCGGTGCAACGGGCGGGCGGTCAGGCCTTCTTCACGAGGCTCGACTTCAGAAGCATGGCGCCGAAGCCGTCGATCTTGCAGTCGATGTCATGGCCGTTCACCGGATCGATCAGGCGGATTCCCCGCACCTTGGTGCCGGCCTTGATGCCCTATCGCGGTGATCATCTTCCTTCAGCAGGTGCCCACGGCGACCGGGTCCCACAGTGCGAAGAATGCGAACGCCGCCGTCGCGGCCGTCGAAACGCTGCTGGCCACGCAGTGGCCGAAGCTCGGCTGGTCGCTCCGATGCGATCGTGTTCTGCCTCACCGCGATCGTGACGGTGAGCGTCGACCTCATCGACGCGGTGCTCATCGGCCTGCTCGTGGCGGGGTTCTTCGCGCTGCACCAGCTGGCCCGCACCAGCGGCGTGCATCGCGAGGAACTGCCGGGGCCGGCCCAGCCGGGCGATGAGCGCATCGCCGTGTTCCGGCTGGAGGGGGCGCTGTTCTTCGGTACCGCTGAGCGCACCCTCGAACGCGTCGCCGCCCGGCGCGACGTGGAGGTGGTGATCCTGCGCATGTCGCAGCTGCAGCTGCTGGATGCGACCGGCGCCCAGGTGGTCACCGAGCTGATCGCCTCCCTCGAGCGCCGCGGCATCACCGTGCTGGTGAAGGGGATCCGCCCCGGGCACCGCGACATCGCCGAGCGCGTCGGCGTGGTGTCTTCGCTGCGGCACCAGAACCATCTCTTCGACGATCTCGGATCCGCCGTCGCACATGCGCGCAGCCACGTCGTGCGCGGCCCCGGCGTGGGCTGACCCGCGCGGCGGCAGGCGGCAGCGGCTCAGCCCGCAGTCGCCGCTTCCAGGGCGATGCGCACCATGTCGCCGAAGCTCTGCTCGCGTTCCAGGGCGGTGGTCTCCTCGTGCGTGACGAGGTGGTCGGACACGGTGCAGATGCTGAGCGCGCGGCGGCCGTAGTACGCGGCGAGCGTGTAGAGCGCGCTGGTCTCCATCTCGACGGCGAGCGCGCCGTGTTGCACGAACGGCTCGGTGAGCTCGGGGCGGGTGCTGTAGAACTGGTCGCTCGAGAACAGCAGGCCGACGTGCACGGCGTGCTCGAGATCCATCCGCTCGCTCGCCTCGACGGCGCGGCGCAGCAGGGAGAAGTCGGCGACGGGCGCGTAGTCCTGGCCGTGGAAGCGGATCCGGTTGATCCCGGAATCGGTGCAGGCGCCGTTCGCGATGATGATGTCGCGCATGCCGACCTTCTCGGTGAGCGCGCCGCAGGAGCCGACCCGCACGACGGCCTGCACGTCGTAGTCCTGGAACAGCTCGTTCGCGTAGATCGACATCGACGGCTGGCCCATGCCGGATCCTTGCACCGAGACGCGGTGTCCCTGCCAGGTGCCGGTGAAGCCGAGCATGCCACGGACCTCGCTGTAGAGCTCTGCGCCCTCGAGGAAGTTCTCGGCGATCCACTTCGCTCGCAGCGGGTCGCCGGGGAAGAGGACGACGGGTGCGATCTGACCGGGCGCGGCGGCGATGTGCGTGCTCATGACGTCAGGGTATGCGGGGCGGATCCGTTCCCTGGTCGCGGATTGCGGCCTTCATGCCCGCATCACCGCAATCTGCGACCGGTGAACGGGCCCCGATCGGCCTCGTGCGGATCCTGTCATACCGGGCTCTTCCTGGCGAGCGAGCACGCCCCGCTCAGCCCTGGCGGCGCACCATCTCTGCGATCCAGAGCGGGGCGAACGGCGAGGTGCAGTTCGGAGGCGTGGGATAGTCGGCGAGCACCTGCAGGCGCTCGCCGATCGCGATCGCACGGTCGCGCAGGGCGGCGTGGTGGATGCCGATCGTGGCGAGGGTCTCGTTCATCGCCCACTGCTCGCGGGCGGGGGCGGCGGCCAGTTCGCGCTCGATCCGATCCAGGAGCGCGTCGAGGTCGAGGCCGTCCGGAGTCTTCGCGACCCGGGCGCTCGTGAGCGACCAGGCCGCGGCGCGGGCATCGGGCCCGGCATCGTCCAGCCAGCGCAGGCGCAGCTCTTCCGCGTGCGGTGACTTCTTCACGAGGTAGGCGACGAGCCAGTCGTGCGCCTTGGCGCTCTGGGTGGCGCGCACCATGCGGTCGAGCTCGCCGGCCGCGAGAGCGCGGGGCTTCGCGACCAGGATCCCGAGGAGCTGTCCGGCCACATCGCCGCAGTCGTACAGCTCGCGGGAGAGCCCGGGATCCGTGCCGATCCGCTTCGCGAGCGCGCGCATCCGCGACAGGTTCACGCCGTGCGCGTCGCCGTGCCGCTCGTTGACGGCGCGAGCCTTCGGATCCTCCAGCGCGGCCAGTTCGGCGAGAGCCTCGGGCAGGGTGGTCGACATGCCGCCAGCCTATGTCGCAGCGGCACAGGGCAGCGGGGGTGCCACAATGGTGACGCAAACATCGTGACGTACCTCGAGGAGAGCCATGACCGAGTCCCCGCGCGCCGCGCTCACCTACGAGGACGGCGCGCTGCTGCGCCGGGGGAAGCCGTTCCGGATGCTCTCCGGCGCCGTGCACTACTTCCGCATCCACCCGGACCAGTGGGAGGACCGGTTGCGCCGCCTCGCCGCGATGGGCGCGAACACGGTCGACACCTACATTCCGTGGAACTTCCACGAGCGGGTCGAGGGCGCGGTCGACTTCACCGGCTGGCGCGACGCGGAGCGGTTCATCCGGCTCGCCGGCGAGATCGGGCTCGACGTCTTCGTGCGTCCGAGCCCCTACATCTGCGCGGAATGGTCGAACGGGGGGATCCCGTTCTGGCTGAGCGGTCGCACGCGCGCCCTGCGCACGAGCGATCCTGTCTTCCTCGCCGCGGTCGATGCCTGGTACGACGCGCTGATCCCGCGGCTCGCCGCGCTGCAGGCCGCACACGGCGGGCCGATCACCGCCGTGCAGATCGAGAACGAGTACGGATCCTTCGGCAGTGACCACGACTACCTCGTGCACCTGCGCGACGGGTTGCGTGCGAGGGGCATGGTCGAGCTGCTCACCACGGCCGACGGCACGACGGCGGACATGGTTCGCAACGGCAGCGTCGAGGGCGCGATGGGCTCGTTCACCTTCGGCACCGGCGTCGCGGAGGCGGAGCGCCTGCGCGTGCCGGACCAGGCGCTGCTCTGCGCCGAGCTGTGGGGCGGCTGGTTCGACCACTGGGGTGAGCAGCACCACGTGCGCTCTGCGGCGAGCATGATCGGCACCGTGGAGGAGCTGCTGGCCGAGGGCGGATCCGTCAGCCTCTACATGGCGCACGGCGGCACGAACTTCGGCCTCTGGGCGGGGGCCAACCACGACGGCGTGCTGCAGCCGACCGTCACGAGCTACGACTCGGACGCGCCGATCGGCGAGGACGGATCGCTGAACGACAAGTTCCATGCGCTGCGGGCGGCGTTCGCCCCGTTCCACGACGGCGACCTGCCGCCGATCCCGGATCCGCTCCGGCGGCAGGCGGCGGCATCCGCCCCGCTGGTGCCGGTCGCCTCGCTGCTCGACGTCGTGCGTGCGGTTCCTGCGGGCGTCACCGCTCCGATGCCGCTCACGTTCGAGGAGCTCGGCGCCGAGGACGGGCTGGTCGCCTACCAGGCCGAGATCTCCTACGTTCCGGGGGCGGCGCTGACCGTCGACGTGCTGCATGACCGGGCTGTCGTCTTCCTGGACGGCGTGCGCCTCGGCGCGCTCGAGCGTGACGGAGAGCAAACTCTGGACCTGCCCGGGACTGGCGGACCCGGCCTGCTCACGCTCGTCGTGGAGAGCCGGGGACGCGTCAACTACGGCCCGCACACCGGCGAGGGCAAGGGCATCATGGCGGGCGTGCGGGTCGGGCGCCGCTTCGCGCACGGCTGGACCCACCGGGTCCTCCCGCAGGACGCGCCTGCCGATCCGGAGGGCGCCGTGGCATCCGGAGTCGACGCGGCCGACGGTCTCGCCGTCGCCGTGTTCGACGTCGCCGATCCCGCTGACGCCTGGCTCGCCTTCCCGGGCGGCGAGAACGGCATGGTGTGGCTGAACGGTTTCCTGCTCGGCCGGTATCGTGCGGCCGGCCCGCAGGTCACGCTGTACGCCCCCGGACCGCTGTGGCGGGCGGGACGCAACGAGATCCGCGTGCTGGACACCGACGGGATCGGATCCGCCGTCGAGATCCGCGAGGAGCCCGACTTCGGCCCGGTGGAGGAGTTCATCGGAGCCTGAGCAGATACGACCCCGGCGCGGGGCTCGCGGATCAGGCCTCGTCGCGCAGGCCGGCGCGGATGCGGCGCAGATCCTCGGTGAGGGATCCGATCAGCACCCAATTGCGCGACGAGGGCGGACGAATGTCCAGCGGCGAGGTGAGCGCCGGGATGGCGGAGGTCAGCGCCTCGGGCTCCGGAACCACCTCCGCGAGCTGGACGGCGAGGCGCACGTCGTGGSCYGCGCGGTGCAKCTGMTCGGCGATCGCSGCGACCGASGGCTCSGCRGGSAGMGYGTCGTCGTACTGGTCGACGWAGGCGCGGGTCATCCCGATCACTTGCGTCACGATCGGGCCGAGGCGCTCCAGCAGCGCGCGCATCGCGGCGAGCTCCGGGCGGTGGCGTGACCCGAGCGGGTTCAGCGTGAGCGACTCCTCCCCGGCGGTSASCGASGCRTCGGCGGCGTCCTTCATCGGGCGCAGCAGTCGCGCCTCGAGCATGAGCTCCTGCAGGCGCGCGGGGCTCTGCTCTGCGGTGATCGCATCGGCCAGGCGGTCGAGGGTGGCGGCGAGCTCTCCGCCGAGCAGAGCCAGATCGCGGCGCACCGGGGCGACCAGTACCGGCGGCACCACGACGACGTTCACCACGAAGCCGATCGCCGCGCCGATCAGGGTCTCCAGGATCCGGTCCACGGCGTAGTCGGGGCTCGCCGAACCGAGCGCCAGCACGAGCATCGCCGAGATCGCCACCTGATTCGCGGTGCCTGGGGTGGCCTTGAACGACCACGCCACCACCATCGCCACGACCACCGCGAGCAGCACGACCCAGCTGAGCCCGCCGAGCGCGAGGCTCAGCAGCACTGCGATCACGACGCCCGCGATCACGCCGATGCTGCGCTCCACGGCCTTCGCGAACGACTGGTTCACGCTCGGCTGCACCACGAGCAGGGCGGCGATCGCTGCGAACACGGGCAGGTGCCCCGGCACGAGCCAGCCCGCGATCAGCCAGGCCGCGATGGTCGCCGCTGCCGACTTCGCCACCTGCAGCAGCGGCGCGCGTCGGGCGGCGCGGAGGGCGGCGAGCGGACGCATGGTTCCACGGTAGTCCGCGAGCCTGTGCGCGGCGGGATGCCGCCCCTCCCTGCCGGTCGCCAGGCATGGCGGGGCGACTCGGATCCGGATCTGAGGTACCCGCGTCGGAAGTTAGGGCATCTGCCCGATGGGGTGAGGGGGCCTTAGCGGCGAGCGTATGAGTACCGGAGAAGGAGACATCATGGAACTGAACTACGCGATGAGCTACCGCATCACCACGCTGGAGATCGAGCAGGCCGCGATCCGTGCCGAGCGTGCTCGGATGGCCGCAGAGAACGCGGACATGATCGTGCGCCGCGACGGCATCCTGCGCCGGGCGCTGCGTCGCCTGCAGACCCGCCGCGCCGAGGTCGTGCCGGCCCCCGCAGTCGAGGCGCCTGCGGTCGCCCCCGCCACGCAGGCGGTCGCCCCGGCCCAGGTCGCAGAGATCGCGCCGGCATCGGACGAGACCCGCGACCGCGAGCTCGTCGGCTGCGTCTCGCACGCCGCATGAGTGCAGCGGCGCCCGAGCCGGCGTCCACCGCCACGGCATCCGCCCTGTCATCGACAGCGGACGCCCTCGACCGCAAGAGCCTCCCGACGACGGATCCGGCACAGGATCCGCGGTCGTCGGGAGGCTCTTCCGCGTCCGCCGAGGCCGCCGCCGGTTCTGCCGAGAGCGGCGCCCCGCGCGCAGCGGCGCCCGATGTCCGTGGCTGGTGGCACGATGAAGACATGTCCCTCGCCACCACGTCGGCCGCCATGGTCGGACGCGATGCCGAACTCGCGCTCCTCGACGACGCCCTGCGCCGTGCAGGTGCCGGCGAGTCCGCGTCCGTGCTCGTGGGCGGCGAGGCGGGCATCGGCAAGTCCCGGCTGACGGCGGAGTTCCGCCGCCGCGTGGCGGACGAGGCCACCGTGCTGACGGGCTGGTGCCTGGACTACGGGTCGACGCCGGCGCCCTTCGGCCCGCTTCCGGCGATCCTGCGCGGCGTGCTCGACGAGCTCGGCGATCGCGCCGACGAGGCCGCGGGCCCGGGCCGCGATGCCCTGCAGCTCCTACTGCCCGAGCGTGCCGTCGGTCCGGTCGACCGCTCGGCGATCCGCCCCGAGGGACTGCGCGAGACGATCGCGAACCTGCTCGAGGCCGCCGCCGCCATCCGTCCCGTGGTGGTCGTGATCGAAGACCTGCACTGGGCCGACGCCGCGACCCTGTCGATGCTGTCCTTCCTGCTCCGCGCCCTCGCGGGCCGCCCCGTGCTGTTCCTGCTCACCTGCCGCATCGACGAGGTGCGCCGCGGCGGAGAGGTGCGCACGTTCCTCGCCGAGGCCGAACGCGCCCGCCTTCTCGATCGGGTCACCCTCGACCGCCTGGACGCGAACGCCGTGCGCGACCTCGTGCAGCGTCTGCGCGGGCCGGTGGGCGACGTCGGCCTGGCCAAGCTCATGGAACGCAGCGAGGGCGTGCCGTTCTTCGTCGAGGAGCTGCTCTGCAACGTGCAGGGCCCCATGCCCGACACCCTGCGGGACGTGCTCCTGGCCCGATTCGACGCCCTCGGCGACGACGCCAAGCGCGTCGTGCGGGTCGCGTCGGGATCCGATGGAGCGATCGCGCACGACCTGCTCGCCACGCTCGCCGGCTTCGGTGATGAGCGCCTCGACGAGGCCGTCCGCGAGGCGATGGGCGCGGGCATCATCGGGGTCGCCGACCGGGAGAGCTACGGTTTCCGGCATGCGCTGTTGCGCGAGGCCGTGCACGACGATCTGCTGCCGGGCGAGCGCGCCCGCCTGCACTGGGCCTACGCCGACGCGCTGGAGGCGGCCGGTGCGGCGCCGTCGACGCTCGCGTTCCACTGGCATCGCGCGYACGACTCACCGCGCGCGCTCGCCGCAGCGGTGACTGCGATGCAGGAGGCGAAGAACAGCTATGCCTTCTCGACCGCGGCGCGGTTCGGGGAACTCGCCCTGGAGCTGTGGGAGCAGGTGCCGGACGCGGCGGAGGTCGCCGGCATCGAACGGATACCGCTGCTCGCCCAGGTCGGATCCATCCTGCGCAACGGCGGCGACGGGGAACGGGCACTCGCCGTCGTCTCGCTCGCACTCGCCGAGTTCGACCCTGCGCACGTCGACCGCTCCGTGCACGCGCGGCTGCTGCGAGACAAGGCGCTCTACCTGCAGAATCTCGGCCGCGGCGGATCCGTCGATCTGTTCCTGGAGGCGCTCGCGATCATCGAGTCCGAGCCGGGACAGGAGCGGCTGAGAGCTGCCCTGCTGGGCTATCTCGCGGGGCGCTACCTCATCGGAGCCCGGCTGGAGGAGGCGGTGGCGACCGCCGACGAGGCGTTCCGGATGGCGGAGTCGATCGGCTTCGACAACGTGATGTCCGTCGCCGCGAACCTGCGCGGCTGCAGCCGGATCCACCTCGGTCAGGTCGAGGCCGGCCTCGCCGACTTCCGCCTGTCGTGGGAGCATGCGGCCGATCACGACGCGCAGCTGCGCTACCGGGTCAACTACGCCGACAGCCTGAACATGCTGGGCCGTTTCCGCGAGGCCGTCGAGGTCGCCGAGGCCGGTGTGGCGCACTCCCGGACGCTCGGGGTCGAGCGGTCGACCGGCGCCATCCTCTCGCACAACATGGTCGAGCCCCTGCTCGAGCTCGGCGAGATCGACCGGGTGGAGGAGATCTCCGCACGAGAGCTCGCCGTGCGCACGCTGCAGGTCTTCCGAATGTATTCGACGATGTCGCGCATCAGGGCCCTGGTCTGGCGCGGCGAGATGGACGAGGCCGTCCGCGTGCTCGGCGAATGGCGCTCGATCGCCGAGGGCGTCGCCGCCGTCGAACGGCAGGTCTGGTACTCGCTGCACGATGTCGAGATCCTCATCGCCCTCGGACTCGGCGACTCGGTGCGCGCCGCCGCAGAACTGCGCACGGTCATCGAGGATCCGGGTCAGCGGCTCGCCCTGATGGGGCGGATCCTGCTCGAGGGCGGCCGGGTCGTCGCCGACCTCCGCGCGGACGGACACACCGCGCTCGCCGCATCGACGGCCGAGCTGGTGCGCGCACGCTGGCTGTCCCTGCCCGTCGAACTGCAGCACCCGCATTGGGCCGCCGTGCTCACCGCGCTGCTGGACGCGGATCCGGAACGGCTCGAAGCAGCGTTCCCCGTGGTCGACGGCGAGGACGTACCCGCTGTCTTCCGTCCGCTCGTCCGGCTGGAACGCGCCAGGGCGCTCGTGGCGGAGGGCGACAGAGCAGCCGCGGTCGACGTGGTGACCGAAGCCGCTGCGATCGCGGAGAGCCTGGGGCACGATCGGCTGCGCCGGCGCACCGCGGAGTTCATGGATGCGGCGGGGCTCAACCGCACCGCGGCGCGCGGCGTGCAGTCGGTGGAGAGCATCGAGCTCACGGCACGCGAGCAGCAGGTGCTCGACCTGATCGCCGAGGGGCTCAGCAACCGGCAGATCGGCGAGCGGCTGTTCATCAGCGGAAAGACCGCGAGCGTGCACGTCTCCGCGATCCTGCGCAAGCTCGGCGTCTCCAGCCGCACCGAGGCCGCCGTCGCCCAGCGCGTCCGCTGAAGTCCGRCGTCCCGGCCGAGGGTCGGAAACGCCGACGCGGGGCCGCAGAACAGCGCACCGGTCGTAACCTGGGCGCGAAGGACGGATGATCGTCCAGCGATGGCATGAGCCCGCGAGGAAGGACCCGCATGGCCGAGAACGACGCTTCGAACGTGGACGAGGGCGGACGCACCGCCGCCGCGGAGGAGGTCTACGCGCGGCTGTTCGGGCCGCGAGACACGACCGCGCCGGGTGACGATCCGGAGCTGATGGGGATCCTGCGGGGGTTCATCTTCGGGGACGTGTTCGGCACCGGCGTCATCGACGACCGCGCTCGCGAGCTGATCACGGTCACCGTCCTGGCCTGTCTCCAGGCGCTGCCGCAGCTGAGGGCGCACGTGGGCGCGGCGTTGAACGTCGGAGTGGATCCGGTTCAGGTGCGGGAGGCGATCTATCAGCTGGCCCCGTTCATCGGCTTCCCGTACACGCTCAACGCCGTCGCCGTGGCGAACGACGTGTTCCGCGAGCGCGGGATACCGCTGCCGCTTCCGGATCAGGGGACGGTGGCCGACACCGACCGGACCGCGAAGGGCCGGGAGATCCAGGCACCGCTGTACGGCACGGAGATCGCTGACGACCTCGCCGATCTTCCTGCCCCGTTCGCGGAGGCGCTGCCGCGATTCCTGACCGAGTTCTGCTTCGGCGACTTCTACACGCGTGGCGGCCTGACGCTCGCGCAGCGGGAGTTGCTGGTGCTGTGCGCGCTGACGACGATCGGCGACACGGCCGCGCAACTCGGCCCGCACGCGCGCGTCTGCCTCGAGGTCGGCAACTCCAAGGCCGAGGTCGTCGCCGCGCTCGTGCAGTGCTTCCCCTACATCGGCTTCCCTCGCACGGTCGCCGCCATTCGTGCGGTGAAGAGCCTCTGAGGAGGAGCGGTGGCGATGAGAACGAAGGTCGCACTGGTCACGGGAGCCTCCTCGGGGATCGGCGAGTCCGCCGCGCGTCACCTGAAGGAGGCGGGCTTCACCGTCTACGCCGCCGCGCGGCGCGTGGAGCGGATGGCGGGGCTGCGGGACGCGGGCGTGCACACCATCGCCCTGGACGTCACCGATGACAGGTCTGCGCAGGCCGCGGTCGCGCAGATCCTCGCCGAGCAGGGGCACATCGACGTGCTCGTGAACAACGCCGGCTACGGCTCGTACGGCGCGCTCGAGGACGTGCCGCTCACCGAGGCGCAGGCGCAGCTCGACGTGAACGTGCTGGGCCTGGCGCGCATGGCGCAGCTGGTGCTGCCGCCGATGCGCGCGCAGCGCAGCGGGACGATCATCAACATCGCCTCGATGGGCGGGAACTTCACGACGCCCCTTGGTGCGTGGTACCACGCCAGCAAGTACGCGGTCGAGGCGCTCAGCGATGCGATGCGCATGGAGCTGGCACCCTTCGGCATCGACGTCGTCGTCATCGAGCCCGGATCCATCCGCACCGAGTGGGGTGGCATCGCCGCCGCGAAGGTGCTCGAGACGTCCGGCCGGGGCGCGTACCGGAAGCAGGCGGAGCAGGTGTCGGCAGTCCTCGGTCGCACCTCCGTGCCCGGCGCCAGGATGACGTCGCCTGCGGACGTCGTCGCGCGGGCGATCACCACGGCGGCGACCTCCCGCCGCCCTCGAACCCGCTACCGCATCGGCTTCGGCGCGAAGCCTCTCTTCTTCGCGCACCGGATCCTGCCCGCCCGCGTGTTCGACCGGCTCATCCAGCGCGGCATGGGCATCGGCGGCTGACGCCCAGGGATCCGTCCTGCGACGGCGAGGCTGAACCCGCATCCTGAGCCCACGTTCCGGATCCGCGGGTCTCGGGCGGAGGTTCGCGCCCACGTTCCCCGGTGGAGCGAGGGCGGCCCGGATGGTTCCGGTCAGCCGGTGTCGCCGGCGGCGGCTCGACCGTGCCGAGATGCGGGAGGACGCATCCGGCCCTCCCCGATGGTCAGCGTGCCCGCGAGATCGAGATCCGCCGCCGAGCCCTGCACGCCGGCCTGCGCGAGCAGAGCGCCGCCCAGAGCCGCGCTCCAGAAGGTTCTGACCTCCTGGGTGATCGGCCGTTCGATGATCCAGCCGCGGCTGTCGACGAGCGCACGGAGGAACCGTTCGGACTGACGGAACAGAAGCTGCAGATGGCGATCGATGACGGGGGCGAGGTCGCCCCGGCCGATCCCGAGTGCCAGTGCTGCGGCCACGAGCGGCAGGGATGGGAGGGCCAGCACCACGCGTGCGATGGTGCGTCGGAACGCTTCTCCGTCGGCGGCCTGGAGTCCGACCCGCTCGATCCGGCGGGTGTCGTGCAGGAGGGCGAGGAATGCCGCGTGCACAAGGAGAGAGTCCTTGGAGCCGAAATGGTAGGTGATCTGGTTGGGGAAGACGCCGGCCGCCTGCGCGATCTCGGCGACGCTCGGCTGGCCCCCTGAGCGCTCACGCCCCAGCCGAGCAGCGGCCTCGATGATCGCCTGGCGGGTGGACCGCGTGCGTTCGACCCGCGGGGTCGGTGCGTCACCCGTCGTCCCCTTCTGCGCCATCCTCCAATTGTATGTGATACAACTAAAGCAACTTCGTTGTATCGCATACAAGAATGAATGAGAGAACGGATGAGTGAGATCGACGTCGTCGTGACGGGGCTCGGAGCGATCACGCCGCTCGGGGGCGACGTGTCTTCGACCTGGGAAGCGCTTCTGGACGGACGCTCCGGGATCCGCGGGGACGTGCTGGCCGGCACGCAGGATCCCGTGCTGTCCGCGGTTGCGGCCGGGACGATGGCGGTCGATCCGGCGAGCCTCCTGCCTCCGGTGCAGGCCAAGCGGCTGGACCGTTCGCAGCAGGCCGCGCTCGTGGCTGCCGCCGAAGCGTGGGCGGACGCGGGTGCTCCCGAGGTCGACCCGGAACGGCTTGCTTCGGCGATCGGCACAGGGATCGGCGGAGTGGGCACACTGCTCAGCGAGGATGATGTGCTGGAGCGGTCGGGCGCGCGCCGCGTGTCTCCGCGCACGGTGCCGATGCTCATGCCGAATGCCGCTGCTGCTCTGGTGAGCATCGCGTTCGGCGCCAGGGCGGGCTCCTACACGCCCGTCTCCGCCTGCTCGTCCGGTGCCGAGGCGATCGCGCTGGGGGCGCGTCTGATCCGGGCCGGGGAGGCGGACATCGTGATCGCCGGGGGAACCGAGGCCGCGATCACGCCTCTCACGATCGCCGGCTTCAAGCAGGCTCGCTCGCTCTCCCACCACGCCGGCGACCCTGCATCCGCCTCGCGCCCGTTCGCGGCCGACCGGAGCGGATTCGTGCTCGCGGAGGGGGCGGCGATCCTGGTCCTCGAGAGTGCCGAGCATGCTGCTTCCCGGGGTGCCCGCGTGCGGGCCGTGATCGCGGGGGCCGGGGTCGCCGCGGATGCCCATCATCTGACGGCGCCCGCGCCGGATGGCTCAGGGCAGGTGTCGGCCATGCGGAAGGCCCTCGCGCAGGCGCGTCTGTCGCCGGATCGGATCGCCCATGTCAACGCGCACGCCACCGGTACTCCCGTCGGCGATGCCGCGGAGTCGCTCGCGATCCGCGGGGTGTTCGGCCGTGTGCCGGTGACCGCCCCCAAGGCTTCGCTCGGACATCTCTTCGGTGCGGCGGGGGCGATCGAGGCGCTCATCGCCGTGCTCAGCGTGGAGCGCGGCGTCATTCCCCCGACGCGCAACCTCGCGCCGGGGAGCATCGATCCGGAGATCGGCCTCGATGTCGTCACGCACCGCCGTGACGCGCCCCAGGGCGCGGTGCTCAGCAACTCCTTCGGGTTCGGCGGGCAGAACGTGTCCCTGGTGGTCGCGGCTGCGGGGGAGTGACCGAGGTGGCGCTCAGGCCGCCTCGGCGCGACCCCGACGCCAGTAGCCCATGAACGCCACCGAGCGGCGATCGATGCCGAGGCCGCGCACCAGATGACGGCGCAGGGCCGTGATCGTCGACGCCTCTCCAGCGAGCCAGGCGTAGCAGGATCCGACGGTGGCCTCGGGCACCTCCCAGAGCACGTCGTCTTCGCTCGGATCCGCGAGCTCCGCCCCCGCGGCGGTCTCGAGCTCGGCGCCCGGCCCGACAGGCTCTGCGGTGTCGGCCGAGGCTGCAACGTCGGCGGTCGGCGTGCCCCCGGTGACCCGCGACTCGCCCCAGGCGTGCACGGCCGCGCTCAGGCGCAGCCCGTGCGCCGCGCTTCCGCGGGCCAGCCACCGGACCGCGACGCCGTCCGGGGCGGTGAGTGGCAGCGCGTCCGCCTCGGTCGGCACCTCGATGTATACGGATCCGGTCACGTGTGTGGGCAATGACTCGACGATCGCGCAGATCGCGGGCACCGCGGTCTCATCGCCCGCGATGAGCACGGAACCGGCATCGCCCGGGTTCCACTCCCGTCCGCCGGTCTCGTCGGCGCGCGCATCGGGGCCGATCACGACCAGTGGTTCCCCTGGTGCGGCGACCGAGGCCCAGGCGGAAGCGGGGCCCTCCGTGCCGTGCAG
The DNA here is from genome assembly GCF_056398985.1 of Microbacterium sp. 01T413_2. Taxonomy (NCBI): domain Bacteria; kingdom Bacillati; phylum Actinomycetota; class Actinomycetes; order Micrococcales; family Microbacteriaceae; genus Microbacterium; species Microbacterium sp. 01T413_2. The sequence goes on along the minus strand of NZ_JBFTQL010000044.1, from coordinate 1,209 downwards.
CACGAARTCGACGTCGATCTCRCGGGATTCCGGTCGCACCGCGCGGATCGTGTAAGTGCGGATCGGATTGCGCTGCTCATCGGGGAGTTCTCGCCATCGGCGATACCACTCCATCATGCYSACCGAYTCGTCGAACTGGCCGACGTCGGTGAAGGATCCRTCGGRCAGYGGCAGCACGAGCTTGATGCGCTGATCGAGSCCCGCCGTGCCGAARTRCACGAGRTCGGGGCCGGTSARCGTCAWSCGCAGGAAGYTCGGCGACAGCTGCTCGCGGCGGGCGACGGTGGTGCGATAGGTCCGGTACGGGTGATGTGACACGTTCATCAGGATAGGTTAGGCTCCCCTAACATGACGAATCGGAACTCCTCCGACGCCCTCCCGCAGGTCGGGCTCGAGGCAGAGGGCCTCGCGCTGCACTACGGCCGGACACCTGTCGTGCACGACGTCGCGCTCACGCTCCGACCCGGATCCGTCACGGCGCTCATCGGGCCGAACGGCAGCGGCAAGTCCACGGCGCTGCGGGCCATCGCGCGACTGCATCGGATCCAGGCCGGGTCAGTGCGCATCGACGCCGACGGCGCTCGCCGCGACGCCGCGGCGATGGACGCGAAGGAGTTCGCGCGCACCGTGGCGATGCTGTCGCAGTCGCGGCCGCACCCCTCCGGACTGGAGGTGCGCGATGTCGTTGCCTTCGGGCGGCATCCGCATCGCGGGCGCTTCTCGGGCCTGCGCGACGAGGATCGCACCGCCATCGACCGGGCGCTGGCGCTCACCGGCCTCGGCGCGATGGGCGCCCGTCCTGTCGACGAACTCTCTGGAGGGGAGCTGCAGCGCGTCTGGCTGGCCACCGCGCTTGCGCAGACCACGCCGATCCTGCTGCTCGACGAGCCGACCAACCATCTCGACCTGCGCTACCAGATCGAGACGCTCGACCTCATCCGCGACCTCGCCGACGCCGGCACCGCGCTGGGCGTCGTGCTGCACGACCTCGACCACGCCGCCGCGGTCGCCGACCGTGTCGTGCTGCTCCACGACGGCCGCGTGCGCGCCGATGGCACCCCCGCCGAGGTGCTCACCGGCGAGAACCTGTCGGCGGCCTACGGGCTGCGCATCGACACCGCGCTCGACGACGACGGCCGGGTGCGCGTGATCCCGCGCGGCCRGCACGACGCGCGGCGCTCCGCACGCGAGCCGCAGCTGGTCTGACCG
>NZ_JBFTQL010000043.1:0-23622 GCF_056398985.1 Microbacterium sp. 01T413_2 | reverse complement strand
CGCGGGCCTCGTCGCGGGGCGGGCGGCGGGATCCGCGCACGCGGCCGAGGTGGCCGATGCCCGGCGCGCCCTGCGCGAGGCCGAGACGGGCACCAGAGCCGCGGCGGCCTCGGTGCGGGCGCGACGAGCGCAGGTCGAGGCGGCGCGGGCGGACCTGGCGCTGAACGCGGATCCGCGGCGTCGTCCGCTGCCGCGCGCGATGGCGGCGCATGACGCGGTCGTGGCGCGCTGGATGGCCTACGAGACGGATCCGGCGAAGCTCATCGCATACCCCACCATCGGCGACGCCCGCGATCCGTCCACCGCCGCGTTCCTGCTCGCGATGGACGAGGCGCGGCAGGCGCGCCCGGATCCTGCCCGCCGCGTCGCCCCGGCCGAGTTCGGCGCCTACCGCGACGCGGTGGCCCGCCTCGAGCGCGCGTTCGACCTCGCCGAGCGCGACGCGCATGCCCGTGCCGAGGGCAGGGACCCGGAGCGCGAGCGCGTATCGCGCGGGACCGGATGGCAGGACACCGCCCAGCACGTGATCGCGCTGTCGGCCGAGGCTCTGGATCGGGCGGCCGATGCGGCGGCCTCGGCGATCGCCGCGTGGAACGCACGCGAGCGCGGACCGAAGCCGCGCAACCAGAACGACTGAGCGCGCGCGAAGCGATGCGTTCGGAGTGCGTTCCCGCTTCCGCAGGATGTGTCGGTCGGATCCGTCCGTCAGAGTCGCGGATGCCCTGCGGAGTCGACGATGACAGGCGATGACAGGCAACGGTCCACAGGGCGGCGACGTCCGGTTCGCCTGCTCATCGGGGAGAGAAGACGACGGGGCTTCGATGGGGGAGGGGATTCGAAACCCCGCCGCCGATCACAGCGTACGCGTGTCGCGGGCGCGCCGGGGTGCAGAACCGGGCGCGCCGGGGTCAGAAGCGGATCTCTGCGATGACTTCGGCGTATTCGGTCTGGCCGACCGGCGTGAAACCGACGCGTTCGAAGAACGCCTCGGGGCCTCCCGTGCCCGCCTCGTAGATCACGTTCAGGTGCTGGAAGCCGCGTGCACGGGCCTCGGCGATGAGGCTCTCCACGGCGAACCGGCCGACGCCGCGCCCCTGGTCGTCGGCGTCCACGTTGATGCGCCACAGCACGGAGCGGAAGTGCTCCTCCGGGGCATCGGGATCGAAGTTGGCGCTGACGAAGCCGACGACCTCGTCGCCRTCCAGCACGACCCGCTGCCAGCTCGTCTGCGGATTCATGACGGTCGCTGCGATCCCGTACGAGACGGGCGCGAGGTACTGCTCCTGCCCGGGCTTGAGGGAGAGGTTGTTGACGGCGACGATCGTCGCCGCGGACAGTTCGACCAGTCGCAGTTCCGTCATGGACAACAGGCTAAACCCTGGATGGGCCTCGTGACGGTCCGAGCCGAAACGTGGGGATAAGTTCATCTGCGCGGCACCGGGCGTGCGGATGGGGCCGGGCGCACGCGCGTGCAGGAACCGACGAACCTCGCTCGGGGACCGACCGAGGGCAGGTATCTTGGTATCGAGACAAATCCGCGCGATACCCCGCGCGCGCATCGCGCGAGGCCGCTGTCTGAAACCCTTCCTGCGTGAAACGGAGACCCCGGTGACCGACGACGCCATCATCTACACCTACACGGACGAGGCGCCGGCACTGGCCACCGCCTCACTGCTGCCGATCGTCCAGGCCTACGCCCACCAGGCGGGCGTCGACATCGAGACCCGCGACATCTCGCTCGCAGGTCGGATCCTCGCGACGTTCCCGGAGCGCCTGAGCGCCGGCCAGGCCGTGGGCGACGCGCTCGCCGAACTCGGCGGGCTCGCTACGACGCCCGAGGCGAACATCATCAAGCTCCCGAACATCTCGGCCTCCATCCCGCAGCTCAAGGCGGCGATCGCCGAGCTGCAGAAGCAGGGCTTCGACGTCCCGGACTACCCGGACGACGCGACGACGGTCGAGGAGAAGGACATCCGCGCCCGGTACGACCGCATCAAGGGCTCCGCCGTGAACCCGGTGCTGCGCGAGGGCAACAGCGACCGCCGCGCCCCGCTCGCGGTGAAGAACTACGCGAAGAAGCACCCGCACCGCAACAAGGCCTTCGCCGCCGGATCCAAGACGCATGTCGCGACGCTCGGACACGACGACTTCAAGGCGAACGAGCGCAGCTGGGTCTCCCCGGGCGATGACGTGCTCACCATCCAGCACGTCTCCGCCGACGGGCAGGTCACCGTCCTCAAGGAAAACCTCAAGGTCCTCCCGGGCGAGATCGTCGATGCGACCTTCCTGAACGCCGCGGCCCTCGACGCCTTCCTCGCCGAGACCCTCGCCGAGGCGAAGGCGGAAGACGTGCTCTACTCGGTGCACCTCAAGGCGACGATGATGAAGGTCTCGGATCCGATCATCTTCGGCCACGTCGTGCGCGCCTACTTCGCGGACGTSTTCGCCCAGTACGGCGACAAGCTCGCCGCGGCGGGCCTGACCGCCAACGACGGGCTCGGTTCCATCCTCGCCGGACTCGCCGGCATCGAGGGCGACGAGGAGATCGCGGCGGCATTCGCGGCGGCGATGGAGAACGGCCCGCGCCTGAGCTACGTCAACTCGGACAAGGGCATCACCAACCTGCACGTCCCGAGCGACGTGATCGTCGACGCCTCGATGCCCGCCCTCGTCCGCAACGGGGGCAAGCTCTGGGGCAAGGATGGCGGAGAGGACGACACCCTCGCCGTCATCCCGGACTCGTCGTACGCCGGCGTCTACCAAGCCACGATCGAGGATGTCATCGCGAACGGCCCGCTGGACCCGGCGACGATCGGGACCGTGCCGAACGTCGGCCTCATGGCCCAGGCGGCCGAGGAGTACGGCAGCCACGACAAGACCTTCGAGATCGCCGCCGACGGGCGCGTCCAGGTCCTCACCTCGGCGGGCGATGTCGTGCTGGAGCACGAGGTGCACGCGGGCGACATCTGGCGCGCCACGCAGACCAAGGACGTCCCCGTGCGCGACTGGGTCAAGCTCGCCGTCAGCCGAGCCCGCGCCACCGGAGCGCCCGCCGTCTTCTGGCTGAACCCGGAGCGCTCGCACGACGCCGCGCTCATCGCCAAGGTGACCGAGTACCTCAAGGACTACGACACCGACGGCCTGACGATCGAGATCCTCACCCCGGAGGAGGCGACGCGCTATTCGCTCGCCCGGATGCGCAAGGGCGAGGACACCATCTCGGTCACGGGCAACGTGCTGCGCGACTACCTCACCGACCTGTTCCCGATCCTCGAGGTCGGCACCAGCGCGAAGATGCTGAGCATCGTCCCGCTGCTCGCCGGCGGCGGGCTGTTCGAGACCGGTGCGGGTGGATCCGCCCCGAAGCACGTGCAGCAGCTCGTCGAGGAGAACTACCTGCGGTGGGACTCGCTGGGTGAGTTCTTCGCGCTCGCCGCGTCGTTCGAGCACTTCGCCGACCGCACGGGCAACGCCAAGGCCGCGATCCTGGCGAAGACGCTCGACGCCGCGACGGGCACGTTCCTCGAGAACGACCGTTCGCCGGGCCGCGCTCTCGGCACGATCGACAACCGCGGCAGCCACTTCTACCTCGCCCTGTACTGGGCGCAGGAGCTGGCGAAGCAGACCGAGGACGCCGAGCTCGCGGCCGCGTTCGCGCCGGTCGCCGCCGCGCTCGCCGCGGATGAGGAGCGCATCGTCTCCGAGCTCACCGCGGTGCAGGGCAAGCCTGCCGAGATCGGCGGCTACTACCGCCCCGACGGCGCCCTCGTGGCGAAGATCATGCGTCCGTCGGCGACGCTGAACGCGGTCATCGACGGCCTGAACTGACAGCACGACGAAGGGGGCGGATGCTGCGGCATCCGCCCCCTTCGTCATTCCGTCCGGCGAGCCGTCGCATCGCGTCGCGCCGGGCACGAGAAGGGGCCCGCCGCGCGATGCGACGAGCCCCGTCCGGACGAGAGATCCGGATCCGGATCAGTAGTGCACGTTGACCTCGGTGCCCTGCGGGCTCCAGTCGAACAGCCACTCGGCGCGCCACTCCGGCATGCCGACGCAGCCGTGGCTCATCGGGCTGCCCCAGTTGTCGTGCCAGTACACGCCGTGCAGGGCCTCGTCACCGTTGAAGTACATGATCCACTTGACGTCGGGCTGGTAGTAGTACGGCGCCTTGGTGAGGTCGGTGTTGCCCATGTTCTGGGTCTCGAGCTTCCAGTTCACCGCGAACGACCCGGTGTGCGTCGCGAAGCCCTCGCGGCCCGAGGAGACCAACCAGGAGTCGACCACGTTGCCGTTCTCGGTGACCGTCACGGTCTCGGTGCTGAGGTTGACGTCGATCTTGCGCAGCAGCGTCGTGGAGCTGAAGGGCGTGTCTGTGACCGGGAGAGTGAGGGTGCCGTTGCCCTTCGCGATCTGCGCGGCGAACGTCGCCGCCGCCCCCGACATGTCACCGAGCTGGCGGCCGGTCACACCGGGGGTGATGTCGGCGAGCACCTCGCCCGAGGAGTTCACGACCGTGGTGGCGTTGACAGGCGCGCGGTTGACCGTCGCCGCGAGCGTGTCGATGCTCTTCTGGATGGCGGTACGATCCGCGGTGATCGCGAGCTTGCCGTCGTCGGGCGTGAGGGTGAGCCAGCTGGCGGCTGTGGCCGGGTCCACGGGGACCGTGCGCTCCGTGCCGACGTAGAAGCCGATCGTGGAGAGCAGGGTGTTGAGCTCGGTGACCGTGGCGGCGGCGGTCTTATCGCTGATGGCGGGGGCGACCGGCGCCGCGTTCGCCTCGAACGTGAGCGAGCTGCGCCCCTTCTCGGCGGCTGACGAGATCGCCGCCGTGAGGGCCTTGAGGTCGATGCCGGAACCGTCCTTCGCGGGAGTCGCCGCGTAGCCGGTGCCGTGGAAGGCGACCGTGGCATCGGTGGCGTCCCGATAGACCGTGGGGACCTGCGCGCGCAGCGCGTGTTCGGCGGCGCGCTCGTCGAGGGTGATGGTGCCGGGGATCGGGGCGGACATCCAGCTCGTGATGTTCCACATCGGGCGCTCGGCGAAGGCCTTGTCGGCGAGCTTGGTCGCGTCGACATGCGCGCCCAGGTCGGATCCGCTGACGTGCTTGCCGTCGCCCTCGCCGGTCAGTGTCACCTGCATGGCGCCGATGTGGTTGCTGACGGCCTCTGCCGCGGCGCCGGGCGTCATTCCGCCGACCTGCACACCGGCGATCGCGGTGCCGGGGGCGATGAGGATCGTCGACGCGGCGCCCAGGCCCAGGACGAGCACGCCGAGGCCGATGCCGACCCAGCGGCCGACGTGGCGCTTCTTGCGCGGAGGCTCATCGGCGGGTGCCCACTCCACAGGGCGATCGCCCGCGCCGTCTCCGGCGGCGGCCTCTGCGGTCGCATCCGTGCCGTCGACGATCGTGTTCTCCTCGGTCGGAGCCCCCGCTGCCGTCACCAGATCCGTCACGTGCACACCCCCCTTGCCCTTCAGCGTTGTCAGTCTTTCAAGGATACGGGATGCCATATCACAAAACGGCAACGGAAGCACATGGACGGACGGAGGTGCGCGGGATCAGCGGCCCTGGGGCCTCGTCGTACAGCGCCGCGCGCGGGAAAACTTGGGGTGAACGAGCCAGGATCCGGTAACGTTCGAGGAGACCCGGTTCGCGACGCGCGCGACCGGGCTTGATTTTCACCCGTTCGTAAGGTGTACTAACAAACATGGCCCCACGGATGAGCAGCGTCGCCCGATGAACGCGGAGAGCGGGTCCAGCCCGCATCGCTTCGGGTCCGCGCGCAAGCTGCGCACGAGCACCAAGGTGCTCCCCGAGCACGCGCGCGGACACAATCGCGCCCTGGTGCTGCAGACGCTGTATCACTCCGGCGCCATGAGCCGCGCCGACCTCTCCCGGGAGACCGGCCTCACCCGCGTGACGATCTCCGACCTGGTCGGCGAGTTCATCCACGACGGCATCGTCGTGGAGAAGGGCATCCGCGAGACCACCGGCCCGGGTAAGCCGCCCATCCTCATCGACATCGATCGCGACGGCCATCGCATCGTCGGCCTCGACCTCTCCGGTCCGGGCGCCTTCGAGGGTGCGCTGATGAGCCTGGACGGCGTGGTGCTCGAGCGACGCGAGGTGCCCCGCCCGAACGGCGGCGCGGCCGCGTACGAGGCGGTCCGCTCCCTCGCTGCGGAGTTGGTCGAGCTGTCCACCGTGCCGGTGCTCGGCATCGGCGTCGGTGCTCCGGGAATCGTCCGGCCCGATGGGGTCGTGCTGAACTCGCCCAATCTGGACTGGAGCGATTTCCCGCTCGAGCGGCTGCTCAGCGCGGCCCTGGACCTGCCGGTCCTGGTGCGCAACGACGCGAACGCCGCGGTGCTCGCCGAGTACACCTTCGGCCAGGCTCGTCCGGACATGCTGCTGATCAAGATCGGCCGCGGCGTCGGGGCAGGCCTGATCTCGGACAGCCAGCCCCTCGTGGGCAGCCGCTACGCGGCGGGCGAGATCGGCCACGTCGTCGTCGGCACCGACGGCGGGCCGCGCTGCGCGTGCGGCAAGGAGGGATGCCTGGAGGCCTGGCTGAGCGCATCCCAACTGCGCGCGCGCATCGCCGAGGACCCTGCAGCCGAGGAGCAGGTGCTGCGTGAGGCCGGAACACGGCTCGGCGTCGCCATCGCGCCCATCGTCGCCGCGCTCGACCTCTCCGAGATCGTGCTGTCGGGACCTGCGGATCTGCTCGCCGGCACGCTCATCGACGCAGCCACGCGCACGCTGACCGAGCGCACGCTGGAGGGCGTCTTCGACGACGTCGCGATCCGGCTCACCGCGCAGGACGACATCGTGCTGCGCGGAGCCGCCGTCATGGTCCTGTCGGGCCAGCTGGGCGTCTCGTGAGCGCGATCCGCGTCGGCCTCGACGTCGGCGGAACCAAGATCGACGCGCTCGCTCTCGCCGCCGGCGGCGCGATCCTCGCGCGCACCCGTATCCCCACGGGATGGGGCGATCACGCCGTCGTCACCGCCGTGCACGACGCCGTCGACGCGCTCGCCGGCGAGGGCGGCTTCCCGGTTTCGGACGTGGCATCGGTCGGCATCGGCATCCCCGGTCTCATCGATGCCGATGCGGGCCGCGTGTTGCACGCGGTGAACCTCGGCGTGACCGACCTGAATCTCGCCGAGGCCGTGCGCATCCGCCTGCCCGTCCCCGTCTCCGTGGAGAACGACGTGAAGGCGGCGGCCCTCGGCGCCGGGTCACTGCGCGGCGACGCCCACTCGATGGCCTACCTGAACCTGGGCACCGGGGTCGCCGCGGGGATCGTCATCGACGGGGCTCTCTGGCGCGGCGCGCACGGTACGGCCGGGGAGGTCGGGCATCTCTCCGTGGATCCCCGCGGGCGGGTGTGCGGCTGCGGGCAGCGCGGCTGCATCGAGACCTTCTGCGGCGGAGGCGCCGTGACCAAGGCCTGGGCGCGCGGCGGCGATCTTCCGCTCCGCGACATCTTCGACCTTGCGGAGGACGGCGACGCGTTCGCCCTGGAGCTGCGCGAGGGCATCGCGTTCGGCGCGGCCTCCGCGGTCCGCAGCCTCGTGCTCAGCGCCGACGTCGAGACCGTCGTGATCGGCGGCGGGGTCACCGCCCTCGGCGACCGCCTGCTGGACGACCTCGTGCGCCGGCTGCGCCAGGAGGGTGCGGAATCGCCGTTCATCGGCTCGCTGCGGTTGGACCGGAGAGTCGAACTGCTGCCGCTCGGATCCCCTGCGGCAGCGCTCGGGGCCGCGCTCGTCGGGGCCGCCCGCCTGCCCGCCGAACTCGTCTGATCACCGCACCGCCTCGAACCCGCACATCCGAATCCACGCCACCGACACCTAGAGGGAGCACCCCATGGCCGAAGTCGTCATCGTCGAGAACTCCACCGCCGCCGGCGAACTGGTCGCCGCCGAGATCGCCCGACTCATCGCGCGCCGCTCCGATGCGGTGCTCGGACTCGCGACCGGATCCACCCCACTGCCGGTCTACTCGGCACTGCGCACGCGACTCGTCGGCCTCGACGTGTCGCGCGTTCGCGGCTTCGCGCTGGACGAGTATGTGGGCATCGACCCCTCGCACCCGGAGAGCTACCGTTCCGTGATCACGCGCGAGGTCGTTCAGCCGCTCGGCCTGACGCCGGCGCTCGTGCACGTGCCGGACGGATCCGAGGACGGCATCGAGCACGCCGGGGCCGAGTACGACGCCAAGATCCGGGCGGCGGGCGGGGTCGACCTGCAGCTGCTCGGCATCGGCACCGACGGCCACATCGGGTTCAACGAGCCCGGCAGCTCGTTCGCGTCGCGCACCAGGGTGAAGACCCTCACCGAGCAGACCCGGGAGGACAACGCGCGCTTCTTCGACTCCCCGGACGACGTCCCGATGCACTGCATCACCCAGGGGCTCGGCACGATCCTGGAGGCGCGCCACCTCGTGCTGCTCGCTTATGGCGAGGGCAAGGCGCAGGCCATCGCCGACGCCGTCGAAGGGCCGCTGTCGGCCTTGGTGCCGGCCACGGCGATCCAGCTGCACCCGCACGCCACGGTGGTCGTGGACGAGGCCGCGGCGTCGAAGCTCACGCTCGCGGACTACTACCGCTACACCTTCGCGAACAAGCCGGCCTGGCAGGGCATCTGACCGGCGGGCGCGAGTTCAGCGGGCGAGATCCGGCCATGCCAGGGGGAGCAGGTGCTCCTCGCTGAGCGGGGCGAGCGGCAGCGACTCCGCATCGGCCGGGGTGATCCACCGCAACTCGGCGAGCTCGGCCTGCACCTGCACGTCGCCGGGCTCGGCGGTCGTGGCGAATGCGGTCGCGACCACGCGATGACCGGGCTCGTTCGCAGCCGCGGAGACGAACACGCCGAGCGGGCGCAGCGCGTCCTCGTCGATGCGCAGCCCCAGTTCCTCGTGCAGCTCGCGTGCGAGGGTCTGCGCGGCAGTCTCGCCGGCCTCGGGCTTGCCGCCCGGCTGCATGAACCGCTCGGTGCCCTGCTTGCGCACGACCAGCACGCGCCCCTCGGCGTCGGTGATGATCGCGGCCGAGACGTGGATGTCAGGCATGGGGATCCTCCATGTCATGCTGCACCGCGTCGTTCGGCGCTGCGGTGTCGGGCTCGGTGGTGCGGGGCGCGTAGACCCTGCCAGGGGCGAGTATTCCTGTCGGATCGAACGCCCGCACGATCTCGCGCTGCAGCTCCCACTGGTCCTCTCCGAGCTCCTCGGCGAGCCAGCGGCTCTTCAGTATTCCGATGCCGTGTTCGCCGGTGAGCGTGCCGCCCAGGCGCATGGCAGCACGGAACAGGTCGTCGGCGGCCTGCCAGATCCGCTCGGGGATCTCCGGGCTCTGCACGATGAAGTTCGGATGCAGGTTGCCGTCGCCGGCGTGCGCGACCGTGGGGATCTCGATCCCGTACTCCTGCTCGATGCGCGCGATCTCGTCGAACATCGCCGGCAGCGCGCTGCGCGGCACGGAGACGTCTTCGATGAGGGTGGTGCCCAGGGCCGCCATGGCGGCGTGCATCGATCGACGGACCCGCAGCAGCTCCTCGCCCTCGACGGGGTCGTCGGTCACCGTCACGGTGCCGCCGGCCCCGCGCAGCACCGCGGCGATCTGCTCCGCCTCGACCGCGGCCGAGCGTCCGTCGGTCTGGATCGTCAGTTGCGCCACGCCCTCGAGCGGCGGCTCCAGCCCGAGCAGCGCGTGCACGGCGGCGAGGGAGCGCGCGTCCATGAGCTCCATGATCGCGGGCTCGGCGCCCGAGGCGGTGACGGCCGCGGATCCGCGGGCCGCGTCGCGGACGGCGGGGAAGGTCGCGACGATCGTGCACGGGGTGCCGGGCACGACGCGGCGCAGCTTCAGGGTGGCGCCGACGATCACGCCGAGCCGGCCCTCGGACCCGATCACGAGCGACGTGAGGTCGAGGCCCGTCACGCCCTTCACGCTGCGGTGTCCGAGGTGCAGCAGGCGACCGTCGGCGAGCACGAGGTCGAGCGCCAGCACGGCATCGCGCACGACGCCGTACTTCGCGCACAGCAGCCCGCCCGCGCCTGTGGCGATGTTGCCGCCGATCGTGGAGATGTCGCGGCTGGCGGGGTCGGGCGGCCACCACAGGCCGTGTTCGGCGAGGAGCGCATCGAGCTCGGCGTTGAGGATCCCGGGTTCCACCACGGCGAGGAGATCGTCGGGGCGGATCTCGAGCACACGGCGCATGCGCAGAGTGGACAGCACGATCTCGCCGGCGCCGGCGATCGCGGCGCCTGCGAGCCCGGTGCCCGCCCCGCGCACCACGACAGGCGTGCGGGTCTCCTGCGCGATGCGAAGCGTCGCCTGCACGTCGGACGTCGATTCGGCGTGCACCACGACGAGAGGAACGGACGGCGAGGCATGCCCGGATCGATCGGCGCGGGCGGCGTCGAGCGCGGCATCCGTCGTGTCGACGCGGTCGCCCAGCGCGATGCGGAGCCGGTCCAGGACGGTGACGGGCACCGGCGGCCTCAGGACAGGGCGCGGCGRCCGGCCATGAGTCCCGTGGCGACCGCGACGACGGCGAAGCCGAGTCCGATCCAGGCCTGTCCCATCGTCCACCAGGCGACGGTCACAGCGGCGTAGAGGAGGAGTTCGACGGCGGCGCGCACGAACGGGTGCACGACCAGCACCGGGCGCGGCGAGAGGAACAGCGCCCACAGCAGCAGCGTGATCACCGGCGCGCCGATCGCGGCGACGAGGTTCCACGGGAGGGTCCACGCGGCGAGGCCCCACAGCACGAGCGACGCGAGCGCGGCGACCAGGACGATCACGCGCACGACGTCGAGCGCGGTGGCGCGGGGGAGCACACCCTGCTGCAGGGGAAGCGGGGTGGCCGTTCCGGAGGTCTGGGTGGGGGTGTCGGCGGACATGCCGACAAGTCTACGCGCCGGGCGTGGGGRCGACCGCGGCGGGGACGACCGGCTCGRCCGGGGTCGGTGACGTCGTGGCCAGTGTTGTCGGAGAAGGCCCTGGCTCGGGGGCTGCTGGCTCTGTCAGTGCCGGACTGATCGAGTCCGCCGTCACGGCGGTCGCTGGCTCAGTCGGCGCGGTCGCGAGATCGGACGGCTCCGAAGCCGGTGCGGTCACCGGCAGGGCATCCCCCGGCGTCGCTGTCGGTGTCTCGACGCCGGACGTCAGGCTCCCCGCTGGGGCGGTCGCGTCCTTGGCGCCGAGAAGGCACTGCGCCCAGCCTTCCAAGTTGTACCGGTCGAACTCGAACGAGGTGGATCCGCCGACTTGAGCACCGAGGACGTACGCGAAGGTGACGGTCTTGCCGCTCACGACCTGGCTGAAAGTCGGGTGCAGCACGACGACGCCATCGCCATTGACGTCGAGGACGGTGGAGTCGATCGGCGACTCGGCGTTGTCGAACGTCGCCTGTACGGTCGCGCCGGGGACACCCTGGACGGGAACCGTGACCGAAATGTCCTTCAAGTACACCAACTGGAACTCGCAGGCAACGGTGGCGTCGCCGAGCACGGGCTTGGAGGCCGGCGGAGTCGAGGGGCCGGGATCCGTTCCGGGGTCGGTGCCCGGATCGGTACCGGGATCCGTTCCGGGGTCGGTGCCCGGGTCCGTTCCGGGGCCGGTTCCAGGTCCTGTGCCCGGATCGGTCCCGGGGTCCGTGCCATCGCTCGGCGGAGTGGGTTCCACGGGGGGAACGACGGGGGCGACGTCGCTGGCGGGCTCGGTCGGAGGAACCTCGACCGGGACGTTCACGACGGTCTTCGGCTTCTCCGGTCGCGGCGCCGGATCCGGAGCCGGGTCTACCGGGGCGGGCGGCGTGACAGGTGCGCTGGACGGCGGGGACACCTGCGCGACGATGCCCGATTGGCCCTGATCGGAGGCGGACGGCGCCGAGGTGGAGGCGGGGTGCGCGGTGAGCCCGGGTACCACGGCCGCAGCGACGATCGCGCCGGCGATCACCAGGGCCGCCGAGCCCGCGCCGACCAGCACGCCGAAGCCCGCGACGGCGCCGCCGGACGAGCCGGATCCGCCGCCCGAGGCCGCCGAGGCCCCACCTGCCGCGGCCCCTGCGCCGTGCGCGGCCGCGCCGACACCGGCAGACCCGGCGAGGACGGCGCCCTGCACGACGCTCGAGGGCATCGCGGCAAGGGCGACGACCGGAGCGGATCCGCTCTGCAGCGTCGCGAGGTAGGCGCCGGACCCGCCGATGCCGAGCACCAGCGGCAGCAGCACGAACGCGAGGCGGTGCGAGACCTCCTTGGCCTCGGCGGCGACGATCAGGCAGCGTGCGCACTCGCCGAGATGATTCTCCAGCTTGCCGCGGTCGCGTGCCCCGAGATTGCCGCGCGAATAGGCGCCGAGGCGCTCGATGGTCCACTCGCAGACGGAACCGGCCTCGGCGGTGCTCAGATGGGCCTGGATCCATGCCTCGCGCAGACCCTCACGCGCCCGGAAGGCGAGCTGCGCGGTCGCTCCGGCCGTCATGCCGATCAGCGGCGCGATCTCGGCCGGCTTCATCTGCTCGATCTCGGAGTACCAGAGCACCTCCTGCCAGCGCGAAGGGAGGCTGCGGAAGGCCTTGGCGGAGAGGCTGTGGTCGAGGGCGTCGTTCGCGGCCTGCTCGGTCGAGGAGGGATCCGCGACGGTGTCGAGCTCATCGATCGGAGCCTCGCGCCGTGCGCGGCCCCAGCCGGCCGCGGTGTTGCGGATGCTGGTGAACAGATAGGCGCGGAAGGACCCGACGGGGCCTCCGCCCTTCTGGATGGCCTGATAGATCCGGGCGAAGGCCTCCTGCACGAGGTCGTCCGCGTCGAACGTGCTCGTGATGGACCGTGCCACCGAGATGCCCGATGCGTAGTGCCGACGCCACAGCTCGGCGTAGGCGCCGGCATCGCCCGAGCGGCTGCGCAGCACGAGGTCGGCATCGCTGCGCGCCGATTCGGGCGCGGCATCGTTCGGTGAAACGGTGTGGTCGGTCATCTCTCGGTTCTCAGGTCGGAAGCGTTCTTATCAGAAGAGACGCAGACCCCAGGTTCTCATCACGCGGAATATCCATTCTTCACCCTGAAGGGCGAACACGCCAGGGTGCGAACGAAATAGCCGGTCCTCGTCAGGGGCCTCGCGCGTCGGACTCGGTGCCGAGGCGCGTGAGACAGCGTGTCAGAACTTTTCTGAAGAAATCTTGCGAAGTCGCGTAATGGATCCGCGCTATCCCCATCTCTCCAGTCAGAGACAGTCTGAGTGGGCCACCGGGGGGCGGCGAGCACAGGCTCCGGCGGATGGGGATCCGTCGGCGGGGTCGGCCCGGCACCTCGGGGGAGGAGTTCCGGGCCGACCCGCTCTGACACGGGGACCTCTGATCGGGTAACAGAGGATCTGGGGGAACACGGGAGGGGGCTGCCGCTGGGGAGCGGCGGCCCCGCCCTGATCGACGGCCTCGCGGTCAGCGCCGCAGCGGCGCGCCGGTCCACACGGTCGCCACGTCGAGTCCGGCGGTCAGCAGCACCGCGTCCGCGAGCAGTCCGGGCTCGAGCTCGCCCAGCTCGTCTGCGACGCCGATGGCACGCGCGGGCGTGCGGGTCAGTGCGAGCACGGTGTCGGCGAGCGGCACGCCGGCCTCCACGGCGCGGCGCAGCGCCACGTCCTGCGTGAGCGTGGAGCCGGCGATCGAGCCGCTGTCCACCCTCGCCACGCCGTCGAGCACGGTGACGTGCAGCGAGCCCAGCATGTAGTCGCCGTCCGCGGATCCGGCTGCCGCCATCGCATCCGTGACCAGCGCGACCCGTTCCGGCGCCTCGTCGAACACGAGCTTGATGACGTGCGGGTGCAGGTGGATGTTGTCGGCGATCGCCTCCAGCGTGACGCGCTCGTCGCGCGCGGCGGTGAGCACCGGCCCGGGATTGCGGTGGTGCACCGGACGCATGGCGTTGAACGCATGGGTGAGGATCGTCGCGCCGGCATCGAATGCGGCGCGCATCGTGTCGTCGTCGGCGTCGGTGTGACCGACCGCGGCCGCGGCGCCCGCGGCGACGACGAGGCGGATCGCCTCCAGGCCGCCCTCGAGCTCGGGAGCCAGAGTGACCTGGCGGACCGTGCCGCGGCCGGCGTCGAGCAGACGCTGCACGTCGGCCGCGGCAGGAGCACGCAGCAGCGCCGGATCGTGGGCGCCCATGTGCCCGGGGTCGAGGAACGGACCCTCCAGATGCGAACCGAGCAGATCGTGGTCGGTCTGCATGAGGTCGGCGACCATGCCGACACGGGCGCCCAGCTCGTCCAGGGTCGCGGTGATCAGCGAGACGACGGCGCGCGTCGTGCCATGCGTGCGGTGCATCGCGCGGGCGGTGCGGATCGCGTCCACGCCGTCGTCGAAGGCCGCGTTCGCGCCGCCGTGCCCGTGGATGTCGACGAAGCCGGGGGTGAGGATCGCGCCGTGGCCCGCCGTCTCGCGTGCGTCCACGACGATGTCCGCCGGCACCCACTCGGATCCGGTGCCGCGCGCTGCGACGGACCCGTCCTCGAACCGCACCCAGCCGTCCTCGACGATCGATCCGCCGGAGACGATACGGGCGGAGTGGATGACGAGGGATCCCCGTACGGAACTCTCGGTGCGGGCGGTCATGCGGTCTCCTCGAAGCTCGGGGCGAATGCGGCGGTGACGGGCTGCGGGATGCCGTCCGGCTCCGGAGTGGTCTCGTCGTCCAGCGCGGTGCGGTCGACGGCGATGCCCGAAGACTCCCACACGGGGATCAGCCGCGCGAGCCTGGCCCGGAACGAGGGCCAGGATCGCTCCGGTCCATTCTGCGCCGACCATCCGATCTCCGCCTGCGCGGCGATGCGCGGGAAGGCGAGGCGGTCGGCATCGGCGAGGCTCGACACGGTCTCGGTCCACAGCGGCGCCTCGACGCCGAGGATCGCATCGGCGGGCACATCGTCGAGGACCGCGGTCGGCTCCCAGTCGTAGGCGGTGCGCAGCGGCACCACACCGGCCCAGGCAAGGCCGAGCGGGAAGCCGGCGTGCGGCTTCATGTCGAGGTACGCCCGGTCGGAGGGGGACAAGATCAGGGCGCCACCGCGCTGGGCGAAGTGCGCGGCATGCTCTCCGTGCTCGCCCTCAGGGACGGCGCCCGCCCAGTACTGCCCGAGCATGCCCGCGGCGAGGTCGTCGACGGCGCCGGCCTCGTGCCAGGCGATGGGGGTCTTGCCCGTGGCCGCGGCGATCCGGCTGACCCGCTCGAAGAACAGCGCGAAGTCCTCGGATGAGGTTCCGAGGCACTCATCGCCGCCGATGTGCAGGTACGGTCCGGGCGTGAGGGCGGCGACTTCGGTGAGCACGTCGGTGATGAAGGCGTACGTGCTCTCGTCGTGGATCCGCACCGAGGAATGCCCGACGGCCCAGCCGGTGTACGGCTCGCCGTGCACCGGGAGGGACTGGTTCAGCGCGGTCGATTCGGTGATCGTCTTGTCGCTGAGGGAGGGCAGCGCGACCAGCTCCGGATAGGCGACCCCGACCGCATGGGTGTGCCCCGGCAGGTCGATCTCCGGCACCACGATCATGTGGCGCGCCGCGGCGTAGGCGACGATCTCGCGGTACTGGTGCTGGGTGTAGAACCCGCCGGCGCCTCCGCCGACCTCGCCGGCTCCGCCGCGCTCGGCGAGCAGCGGCCAGGACTCGATCTCGATGCGCCAGCCCTGGTCGTCGGTGAGGTGCAGGTGGAGGTGGTTGTACTTGAGCGAGGACGCGCGGTCGATCCAGCGCTCGACGTCGGCGACCGAGAAGAAGTGGCGCGCGACGTCGAGCATGACGCCGCGGTAACGGAAGCGCGGAGCGTCCTCGATGCGGATCTCCGGCACGGACCAGCCGGCGCGCTCGTCGCGGCGCAGCAGCTGCAGGAGGGTGCGGGTGCCGTAGAAGAGGCCGGCGGCGTCGTGCCCCGTGACGCGGATCCCGTCGGCGCCGGCATCGAGCGTGTAACCCTCCGCGGAGCCTTGGGCGGGGTCGATCCCGAGCGTGATCCGCATGCCGCCGCTGTCGTCCACCGCATCGGCGCCGAGGAGCGCGCCGAGTTCGGCACGCAGAAGCGCGACCGCTTCGGGGTCGCCGTCGAGGCGCACGGATCCGAGCGGGACGGATCCTTCGCCGAGTCGCACGGAGGAGGGGAACGGGATGAGCGACGGTGCATCATGCAGGACCATGAACAAAACTTACCGTGCGCACGGCGTGCCGCACGGACGGGCATCGTCATCGCCCTCCGGATCCTCATCCCGATCCGGTAGGCTCGTCGATGTCGCGACTGGCGTCTGGGTGGGTCACCACCGGGGAGCGACCGTCATGGATTCGACCGCGCGCCTGGGCCGATGAGCACCCCTCTCTTCGCAACCGTCAAAGGAGCATGCCATGACCGACCGTTTCTTCAATGCGCCTCTTTCCGAGGTGGACCCCGAGATCGCCCAGGTCCTCGACCGTGAGCTGAAGCGTCAGCAGACCTTCCTCGAGATGATCGCCTCGGAGAACTTCGTCCCCGTCTCAGTCCTGCAGTCGCAGGGATCCGTCCTCACCAACAAGTACGCCGAGGGCTACCCGGGCCGCCGCTACTACGGCGGCTGCGAGGAGGTCGACGTCGCCGAGGAGCTCGCGATCGCCCGTGCGAAGGAGCTGTTCGGCGCCGAGTTCGCCAACGTCCAGCCGCACTCCGGTGCGACCGCGAACGCCGCCGTGCTGCACGCGATCGCCCGCCCCGGCGACACCCTGCTCGGCCTGTCCCTGGACCAGGGCGGCCACCTCACGCACGGCATGAAGATCAACTTCTCCGGGCGTCTCTACGACATCGTCGCCTACGGCGTGAACCCCGAGACCTCGACCATCGACATGGACGAGGTGCGCCGTCTCGCCATCGAGCACAAGCCCAAGGTCATCATCGCGGGCTGGTCGGCCTACCCGCGCACCCTCGACTTCGCCGCATTCCGCGAGATCGCCGACGAGGTGGGCGCGCTGCTCTGGGTGGACATGGCGCACTTCGCCGGACTCGTCGCTGCGGGCCTGCACCCGAACCCGGTGCCGCACGCGCACGTCGTCTCCTCGACGGTGCACAAGACCATCGGCGGCCCCCGCTCGGGCTTCATCCTCACGAACGACGCCGACATCGCCAAGAAGATCAACTCCGCTGTCTTCCCGGGCCAGCAGGGCGGCCCGCTCATGCACGTGATCGCCGCGAAGGCGACCGCGTTCAAGATCGCCGGCACCCCGGAGTTCAAGGAGCGCCAGGAGCGCGTGCTGCGGGGCGCGGCGATCATCGCCGACCGCCTCTCGCAGCAGGATGTGAAGGACGCGGGCATCGCTGTCCGCTCCGGCGGAACCGACGTGCACCTCGTGCTGGTCGACCTGCGCGACGCCGAGATCGACGGCAAGCAGGCCGAGGATCTGCTGCACGACATCCACATCACGGTGAACCGCAACGCCGTCCCGAACGACCCGCGTCCGCCGATGGTCACCTCGGGCCTGCGCATCGGCACGCCCGCGCTCGCGACCCGCGGCTTCGGCGACGCCGAGTTCACCGAGGTCGCCGACGTGATCGCGCTCGCGCTGCAGCCGGGCGCCGACGTCGAGTCGCTGCGCGCCCGCGTGGACGCGCTCGCCGGCGCCTTCCCGCTCTACCCGGACCTCGTGCAGTGACGGCTCGGATCCTCGACGGCAAGGCGGCCTCGGCCGAGATCAAGGCGGAGCTGGCCGAGCGGGTCGCCGCGCTCGCGGAGCGCGGCATCGTTCCCGGCATCGGCACGGTGCTGGTCGGGGCCGACCCGGCCTCGCAGCTGTACGTGGGGATGAAGCACAAGCAGTCGGAGGCGATCGGGATGAACTCGATCCAGCGCGAGCTGCCCGCCGACGCCACCCAGACCGAGGTCGAGGCCGTCATCGATGAGCTCAACGCGGATCCGTCCTGCCACGGCTACATCGTGCAGCTGCCCCTGCCGAAGCACCTCGACACCGACGCGATCCTGGAGCGGATCGACCCGGCCAAGGACGCCGACGGGCTGCACCCGACGAACCTCGGCCGGCTCGTGCTCAACGTGAACGCGCCCATCCGCACGCCACTGCCGTGCACGCCGCGCGGCGTGATCGAGCTGCTGCTGCGCAACGATTACGACCTCAAGGGCAAGCATGTGGTGGTCGTGGGCCGCGGCGTCACGATCGGCCGTCCGATGGGGCTGCTGCTCACGCGTCGCGACATCAACGCCACCGTCACCCAGGTGCACACGGGCACGCCGGACATGTCGCCGTACCTGCGCGAGGCGGACGTGATCGTCGCGGGCGCCGGAGTCAAGCACCTCATCCGGGCGGAAGACGTCAAGCCGGGCGCCGCGGTGCTCGACGTGGGCGTGACGCGCGAGACGGATCCGGAGACCGGCAAGAACAAGGTGTACGGAGACGTGGAGCCCGCGGTCGCCGAGGTGGCCGGCTGGATCTCGCCGAACCCCGGCGGGGTCGGCCCGATGACGGTCGCCCTGCTCATGACGAACGTGGTCGAGGCGGCGGAGCGCGCCGCGGGCTGAGCGCCCCGGCGCACGCGCACCGACGACGAACGGGCGGATCCGACGACAGGTCGGATCCGCCCGTTCCGTCTGCGGGTCGCGGGCTCAGCCGAGCTCGTCGAGCATGCGGCGCTGCTCGGGCGTGAGGCCGTCCTGGAGCTCCTCGCGTGCCGCCGCGGTCGCCTGGGAGGACGCGGCGGAGGGAGCCGAAGCCGTCTCGGACGCGGATGCGGAGCGGGATCCGGCGATCTTCGCCCCGGCGGCGTCATACAGCTCGCCGGTCTTGCGTGTCAGTGCATCGTCGACCTGGTCGTAGACCACCCAGCCGACCAGAAGGATCAGCGGCGGCAGGATCCAGCCCCAGACGTTGCCTGCGCGCACGCCGCTCAGCCAGACGGTGAGCAGCCAGATGACGAACTCGACCACGAATACGGCCAGGTACTGCACGACCTTGGTGCCGCCGGCGGACATCGACGACGCGACCCTCTGCAGCAGCGGCTTGAGGAAGAGCGTCGCCAGGGTCAGGATCACCGATGCCCACAGCGCATGCAGGCCGACCCTGGCGGGAGTCAGCCACCCGATGACCAGCAGCACGACCACGTTGAAGACGTAGAGCGACGCGAACCGCACGATCTGATTCCTCATGCGTCCAGACTGTCACGGAATCCGATCCGGGGCCCGCTGCGTGAGTCGGATGGGCAGGGGCGGGTTCAGGGCGTACCGGGCAGACCGAGCACCCGCATCACGAACCAGAGCAGGCCGAACAGGAGCACCACAGCGGTGACGGCGATGCCCAGCACGGTCGCCGTGCGGGGCATGCGGCGGCGCAGCAGCAGGAGCGGCGGGAAGACCACGAGGATGACGGCCAGCTGCACCGCCTCGATGCCCAGGTTGAACACGAGCAGCGACCACAGCAGCGTCCAGGACCACGGCTCGTCGATCTTCAGCGCGGTCGCGAAGCCGAGCCCGTGCACGAGGCCGAAACCGAACACGATCCCGAGTCGCACGAGCGAGGCCGAGCGGGACGGCGGCGGCGCCGGCTCGCCTCGTCGTCGCGCCGCGCGTCGGAGCCGCTCCTCCCAGAGATGCCAGCCCGCGACGGCGGCGATCGACAGCGCGATGGCGGGCTCGACCAGATTCGCACCGATGTGCACGAGCCCGAGCGCGGCGAGCAGCAACGTGATCGAGTGCGCGAGGGTGAAGCAGGTCGCGGCGAGGACCACGTCGCGCAGCCGGCGCGAGCTGATGATGAGCGCGATGAGGAACAGGATGTGGTCGATCCCGGTCAGCAGGTGCTCGGCGCCGAGCAGGAAGAACTCGGCGAAGCGCGCGGTCCAGGGCTGCGCCGTCGAGAACTGCGGGTGCGCGGCGTCGAGGGCGGCGCTGCCGCTGCGGCCGTCGATCGCGTACGTCACGATCGTCTTGGTGTCCCTGACCATGCCCTCGGCGTCGGGGAACAGCGTGCTGTGCACGACCAACGCGCCGCCGTGGCCGGCCGCGCACGCATAGCGGATCCCGAAACGGGCGTAATCGGTCGCGTCCCTGGTGTGGAACACCGCGGGGCCGTCAGGATGCGGTGCACAGGCCGAGCCGCCGTCGACCGCAACGGTGAATCGTTTCGTGGTGTACGCGAGGATGGCGGCGGCGTGGTCGGCGAGCACCTGGTTCTCCGCGCCCGGCCGAGGGTGCTCGATGGCAGTGGCGAAGAGCGCGGGGTCGTCCTGCGCCTTGGCGGCGGACGCGCTGAGCAGCTCGTACTGGAGGTCGAACTCGACTCGGACATCGCTCGGGCCGGTCGCGGTGAGGTCGGCATACGCGACCGTGGTCACATGCGCCCAGGCCGGGCCGGCGGACAGCAGCAGCGCGGCGACGGCGACGGCGAGGGCCACCGCGACGCGCGAGGCCGAGCGCATCTCCGGGTGCTTCGCAACTTCCGGATCAGGCCTGCGGGGCCTGCCCGAGCTGCGACTCGATGCCCGCGATCCGGGCGTACTCGTCGAAGCGGAACGTGGCGCTGCCGCTCGCATCGCTGACGACCGCCGCCGAGTACGCCTCATCGGCCCACTGCATGTTCCAGCCGGCGAGCCGGGCCAGATCCCACACGGAGGAGCGCGCGTCGGAGAGCGTCAGCTCGGACAGGATCCGAGGCAGGGCGACGACAGCGTCGGCGACCGTGAGCGGCGGAAGGGCTGCGTCCAGCAGGAACACGGCGCGCGTGCCGCTGCCGACCGGGGCGGAGTAGTACGGCGAGCGTCCGGTGATCTCCTCGGCGATCGCGCCGACCTGATGCGCGGCACCGGCGATCCAGCCGTCCAGGTCCGCGTCGATCTCGGCCGGGAACGGCAGCTCCGGATTGGACAGCGCATCGATCGAATAGGTCGTGCCGTAGTCGCGGAGGCCGGCGACGGACGGATCGGATCCGCCCTGCGGGTGTGCCCAGGCCCACATCAGCGAACGGGGTCCCGGGGCGATCGTGGCGACGAGCGATGCCCGCGCGACGAGCTGGCGGCTCGGATCGGTCTCCGACGTGAAGGTGAGGGTGCCCGCTGCAAGGTCGACGTCCCAGCGGTGCTCGCCCAGGGCGGCGGTCGCGGTGACCAGCTGGTCCTGGCGGAGGGCGGCGAACAGCGCGGCGCGGTCGGCGAGGGGCGCGAGGGCGGGGAACGTCATGCCCTCATCCTGCCGCGCAGGCCTATGAATGCGCCAGTCGCGCCGTCACGGAGGCGGCATCGGTGCATCACCGTCGTCACGACCCCCTAGGGTGGAGGGGTCCGCGGGAGCCCAGAGGGGCTGAGAGGGCCACGTGCCGACCGCTGAACCTGATACGGGTCATACCGTCGTAGGAAAGGGCACAGCCATGCGCATCATCGTCGTCGGCGCCGGGATCATCGGCCTCGCCAGCGCTTCCGAACTGCTTCGACGCGGGCACGAGGTGACCGTGTTCGACCCTGCCCCGGCGGCGGGGGCGAGCCGCGCCGCCGCCGGGATGCTCGCTCCGACCACCGAGCTCGCCTGGGGTCAGGACGCCCTGCATCCGCTGCTGGCAGAGGCGGCGGCGCGGTACCCGGCCTTCGTCGCCGCCCTCGAGGAGCGCACCGGGCTCGGCACAGGCCACCGCCGCACCGCCACACTGGCGGTCGGCGTCGACGCCGCTGACCGGGCGACGCTCGCCGAACTCGCCACGCTGCGCGGAGGCGCCGTGCGGAGGATCACCGGATCGGAGGCGCGGGAGCTCGAGCCCGCGTTCGCCCCCGCCGTGTCCGGGGGACTGCTCGTCTCCGAGGATCATCAGGTCGACCCGCGCCTGGTCACTGCCGCGCTGCTCGCCGAGCTCGGCTCGCGGGTGCGCCTGGACGCGGTGGCCGCCGTCGAACGCGAGCCCGGCTCCGGACGTGCGACCGGGATCCGGTCGGCATCCGGCGAACGCGCGGTTGCCGACGAGGTGCTCGTGGCCGCCGGCCTGGGTGCGACGCTGATCGACGGAGTGCCGCGGCTGCCGCTGCGGCCCGTATGGGGTGACATCCTGCGCCTGCGGGTGCCGGATGCGATCCGCCCGCTGCTCACGCACACGGTCCGCGGACTGGTCCGGGGCTCCGCCGTGTACCTCGTGCCGCGCGAGGACGGCGAGCTCGTGCTCGGCGCCACCGTGCGCGAGGGCGGCGTCGAGGGCGTGCAGGCCGGTGGAGTGCTCGCGCTGCTGCGCGACGCGGAGCGGATCCTGCCCGGCATCGCGGAGTGCGAGGTCGTCGAGGTGCTCGCCCGGGCTCGCCCCGGCAGCCCCGACGCCGTGCCGCTGCTCGGCCGTGTCGCGCCCGGGCTGGTCGTCGCCACCGGGTTCGACCGGCATGGCGTGCTGCTGACGCCGTTGGCCGCTGAGCTCGGTGCGGACCTGGTCGAAGGGCGAGATGTCGCCCCGG
The DNA here is from genome assembly GCF_056398985.1 of Microbacterium sp. 01T413_2. Classification (NCBI taxonomy): domain Bacteria; kingdom Bacillati; phylum Actinomycetota; class Actinomycetes; order Micrococcales; family Microbacteriaceae; genus Microbacterium; species Microbacterium sp. 01T413_2. The sequence goes on along the minus strand of NZ_JBFTQL010000043.1, from coordinate 1,169 downwards.
CCTTCTCGGCGGCGCTGGATCCGTTCCGCTTCGGCGGCACCGGCGTGGCGGATGCCACCGTCGCCTCTGCTCTCAGCGTCGCCTGAACACCTCGTCCGTCGTGCGCCCGGACCTCGCCGTGCACTCGGCGCCCCGCGCCTCGCCGGTGCCTCTGCAGGTCCCCTCCCGCGTATCCCGCATCCTCCGAAGAAAGGCCGATGATGACCGACACCTCCATTGCCCCCACGATCCGGCTGAACGGCGCCCCGCGTGCCGTCGCGGCCGGATCGTCTCTGCTCGACCTGGTGGCGCAGGTCACCGGGCGCGAGCTCCGCGCCGACGGCGCGCGCGCCGACGGCGGACGTCTCGGCGTCGCCGCGGCGATCGCCGGCTCCGTCGTGCCTCGCACCGGCTGGTCCGTGCGCACTCTCGCCGATGGCGACGAGGTCGAGGTCGTCACCGCGGTGCAGGGCGGCTGACCGTCATGACCGCGATCGACACCACCCGCGCGCGTCCCGACCTCGCTGCGGACCTGCCCGCGGAGACGGATCCGTTCCTCGTCGCGGGGGAGCGGTTCTCCTCCCGTCTCATCATGGGGACGGGAGGCGCGACCAGCCTCGCACTGCTGGAGCAGGCGCTCCTGGCCTCGGGCACCGAGATCACCACCGTCGCGATCCGCCGGTTCTCCCCGGAGGGACGCGACTCCGTGTTCGCGCTGCTGGAGCGGCTGGGCGTGCGCGCCCTGCCGAACACCGCCGGCTGCTACACCGCCCGCGACGCCGTGCTGACCGCGCAGCTGGCCCGCGACGCGCTCGAGACCGATTGGGTCAAGCTCGAGGTGATCGCCGACAAGGAGACGCTGCTGCCGGATCCGGTGGAGCTGTTCCGGGCCGCGGAGGAGCTCACCGCCGATGGTTTCCGCGTGTTCGCCTACACGAACGACGACCCCGCACTGGCTCGCCGTCTGGAGGACGTGGGCGTCGCCGCGGTGATGCCCGCCGGGTCGCCGATCGGCAGCGGTCTGGGCATCCTGAACCCGCACAACATCGCGACGATCGTGGACCGCGCGGGGGTGCCGATCGTGCTCGACGCCGGGGTCGGCACCGCGTCGGACGCCGCGTTGGCCATGGAGCTCGGCGTGGACGCGGTGCTGCTCGCGAGCGCCGTCACCCGCGCGCACGACCCCGTGG
>NZ_JBFTQL010000042.1:0-23786 GCF_056398985.1 Microbacterium sp. 01T413_2 | reverse complement strand
GGTATGCGCAGCCCGATGCCCAGTTCGACAGCGCCGAGGAGGAAGGCGAAGACCGCGATCATGATTAGGGCCGCGGGCAGCGGGCGGTCGGAGCCGCCTCGGTGCACGGTGGAGGACGGGTCGACGGTCACCGGATCCGCCATCGCCTCTCCTTCTTCGCCGCTCCTTCTTCGCCGCTCGCGGCGTGCACGACGCGCACACCCCATGATGGCGCGCGGCACGGTGCGGTGACCATGGGCCTGGGTCCTGTGCGGGGAGGGGCGCACGTACCTGCTTGGAGTGGCGGCCCGCTGCGTTCACCTCCCCGGAGCGCCTTCGCCCCCTCGTGCTGACCTCCGCCAGAGGGGGTGAAGACGGTGAAGGGGGGTGAAGATACCGGGAGCAGACCTCCTCGCGGTCAGACGAGCAACGACCGGATCCCCTCGCGCTCAGGCGAAGCGAACGGTCTGCTGGATCCGCGTGCGCACGTCGAACAGCTCGGTGCCGCCGATCGTCCGGGATCCGGGTACGCCGGCGCGGAGCAGGGGGCGCAGGGCGCTGCGGCGCACGACCACGACGGTCGTGCCGCGGATCGCGCCGAGAGGCGTGGCCGCCTGCGCCAGGTCGTCGTCGGGGAGCACCAGGATCGCCCCGCCGAAGCGCACCCGCGCCGCGCGCGCGATCGTGCGCACCTGTGTCACGAGGGCGGTGATCGGTGCGCGGGACCCGGCGCCGGATGCGATGACCTCGCCGGCGCGGAAGCGCGCGATCTCGCCGAAGTCGGCCGACATCAGACCGTACAGCCCGCTCGGCCCGAGCACGATGTGGTCGAGGGTCTCGGGCGACGGGGCCTCGCCGCCGACCGTGGCCGCGCCGGCCGGGACGGCCACGTCGTGCCAGGTCGTGAAACCCATGCCCAGGTCCGCGACGGCGCGCGCGGTGTGCTCCTCGGCGAGGGCGTTCGCGAGTATCCGGCGCAGCTCGCGGGGGACCGTGCGCACGAACGCGGGGTCGTATGGATCCGGCACCTCGGATCCGGTCCAGGCATGCACCTGCGCGACGTAGTGACGCCGCCGGCTCGCGCCCGCCTCGCCGTAGGCCTTCGCACGCGGGCGTGTATCGGTGCGCGCGGCCGGAGCGCGCCAGCCGTCCCACGCGACCGCGTCGACGGCGAATCCGTGCCCGCGGTCGTAGGCGGCGCGCAGCTCCGGGGTGCCGACGAGCTCCCAGGCGCGCTGCACCTGGATGAACACGGTCGCGTCGCCGCCCGTGTCGGGGTGCGTGCGGCGCAGCTGCAGCCGGTAGGCGCGGCGCAGCTCGTCGTCGGAGACGTGCGCGGCGACGTCGAGCACCTCGTATGCGGAGGCCGAGAGCGGACTGTCGAACATCGCCCTCCTCGGGTGGTCTGCGGCGGTGGAGCAGCGGAGTACAGGGTATCCGGTCCGATGTCGGAGGCTGCTCGTAGCCTCGAGACGACGACGAGAGGATCCCCCATGGCGATGATCGACCCCGCGACGCCCACCGGCTACACGACCGTCGCGCCCTGGGTGGTGACCGACGACACCGGCGCGCTCCTCGACTTCATCACGGGCGCGTTCGAGGGGGAGGAGCTCGCCCGTGTGCAGACCGAGGACGGCTCGGTCGGGCACGGCGAGATCCGCGTCGGTGACACCGTGGTGCTCGCCTTCGACCGGCGTGACGAGTGGCCGGTGATGCCGAGCCTGCTGCGCGTCTGGGTTGCCGACGCCGACGCGGCATTCGCCCGGGCTCTGGATCGCGGCGCGACGGTGGTGACCGAGCTCGGCGACAACGCGTTCGGGCAGCGCGGCGGCCGTGTGAAGGATCCGTTCGGCAACATCTGGTGGATCACCGCCCAGGTCGAAGACGTGCCGGAAGAGGTCATGTGGCAGCGTCTGCAGGAACCGCGCTATGCCGAGAACATGCGGTATGCGCAGGAGTCGCTCGACGCCGCGCTGACCGGGTCGGCGTCCGGCTGGAGCAGCGCCCCGGTGCGTTCCGACGACCAGGGGTGAGTCCCCGGTCGCGGTGGGTCGATGTGGGAGCGCAGGCCTGGACCGCCGCCGGGTAGCATTCCCCGGGTGAGATCCCCGATGAGCCCGGACCATCCGCTGCAGCAGGACTACGAGGTGCGCTTCGACTGGGCGCGCGAGGGCCTGCGCTCGATCGCACAGGGGGCAGGCGTCATCGTCGTGATCGACGCGATCTCGTTCACGACGACCGTGGAGCGGGCCGTGACCGAGGGGCTCGAGGTGCAGCCGTTCCCCGGTACGCGCGTCGAGGCCGAGAGGATCGCCGCCGAGCACGGCTTCGGAGAGGCCCGCCTTGCGGGACCGCGCGGGGGAGCGGGGGTGACGCTGTCGCCGTCGAGCCTCACCGCCGAGAACGTCGCAGCCTTCGGTGCGACCCGAGCCGTGGTGCCGTCGTTCAACGGCTCGCGGCTGTCGGCGGCGGCCGCGGGGTTCGGTGTGCCGGTGCTCGCCGCATCGCTGCGCAACCGCTCCGCCGTCGCGCAGTGGATCCTCGACCATCAGCACGCCGTCGGGAGCCGGGTCAAGGTCGCCGTGGTCGCGGGCGGCGAGGTGCGCGACGACGAGACGGTGCGGTTCTCCGTCGAGGACATGCTCACCGCCGGCGCCGTGATCGATGCCCTGGGCGCGCTCGGCATTGACGCCTGCTCACCCGAAGCCGCCGCGGCCTGCGCCGCGTACACCGGCCTGGCCCGGGCGACCCGGCACCTGTTCACGGCCTCGTCGAGCGGCGTCGAGCTGCGTGACGAGGGGCAGGGCGCGGACGTCGAACTCGCCGCGCAGACGGATGTGTCCACGACGGTCCCGGTGCTCGTGGACGGGGTGTTCCGGGCGGTGGATCCGGCGGCTCGCGCCTGACCCGGTCCCCGCTCGTCCTCGATCCCCGATCCGCGGCTCATCCCCGATTCCGCCGCGTTTCCCTCCTCGTAGCGCCTTTCTCTCCCCGCAGAAGCGCCTCTCAGGGGAGGGGACGACGGCCAGGGGAGGGAAACGCATGGATGGGGGCCAGACTGGAGACACCCCGATCCGCCGAGGAGTAATCGCATGCCCGCCACTCTGACCTCGCCGTTGGACGAGGCCGCGCTCGGGCCCGACGTCCGGGTGGCCTCGCGCACGATCGACCGGTTCGCCCGGGCGCACGACGCCTCGCACTACCTGCTCGTGCCCGATGCGGTGCTCGTTCCCCAGGACGCGGCGGCCGTCGCCCGGGTCTTCGCCGCGGTGCGCGCGGCGGGGCGCAGCCTCACCTTCCGCTCGGGTGGCACGAGCCTCAGCGGACAGGGCGTGACGGGGGACGTCATGGTGGATACGCGCTCGGCGTTCCGCGGCATCCGCGTCGCCGTCGACGGCACCTGGATCGCCGCGCAGCCCGGTGCCACCGTGCGCCAGGTGAACACGCGGCTGGCTCGCTTCGGGCGCAAGCTCGGGCCGGATCCGGCGAGTGAGATCGCGTGCACGATCGGCGGCGTGGTCGCCGACAACTCGAGCGGCATGGCCTGCGGGATCGTGGAGAACTCGTACCGCACGATCGAGTCGATGCTGTTGGTGCTGCCCAGCGGCACGATCCTCGACACCGCCGCGCCCGACGCCCTGGCACAGCTGCGCGATCGAGAGCCCGAGATCGTCCGGGGTCTGCAGCACCTCCGCGACCGTCTGAGCGGGGATCCGGCCCTGAGCGCCGAGGTCGCGCGCCAGTTCTCGATGAAGAACACCATGGGATACGGCCTCAACTCCCTCCTCGACTTCGACGATCCGGTGCGGATCCTGGAGCACCTCGTGATCGGATCCGAGGGGACGCTCGCGTTCGTCGCGGAGGCGCGGTTCCGCACGATCCCGATCCAGCCGGCGATCTCGACCGGGCTGCTGGTGTTCGACACGCTCTCCGACGCGATGGCGGCGCTGCCCGGCCTGACTTCGCTCGGACTCGCGACGATCGAGCTCCTGGACGCGGCGTCGTTGCGGGTCGCGCAGGGACTGAGCACGGTGCCGGAGGTGATCGCGGGGATCGACGTGCAGGGGCACGCGGCGCTGCTGATCGAGGTGCACGCCGCGGATGCCGACGCGCTGGCCGCGGGCACGGCGGCGGCGCTCGCTCATGTCACGTCTCTGCCGCTCACGACCCCGGCACGCATGACCGAGGATCCGGTCGAGCGCGGGGAGCTCTGGACCGTCCGCAAGGGGCTGTACACGGCGGTCGCGGGAGCCCGCCCGTCGGGCACGACGGCGCTGCTCGAGGACATCGCGGTGCCGGTCGAGCGCCTGCTCGGCGTGTGCGAGGGCCTCACCGCGCTGTTCGAGAAGCACCGCTATGAGGGTTGCGTGATCTTCGGGCACGCGAAGGACGGCAACGTGCACTTCCTCATCAACGAGCGCTTCGACGATCCTGAGGCGCTGCGCCGCTACGAAGCCTTCACCGAGGACCTGGTCGCGCTCGTGCTCGCCCAGGGCGGCACGCTCAAGGCCGAGCACGGCACCGGGCGCATCATGGCTCCCTTCGTGCGCCGGCAGTACGGCGACGTGCTCACCGACATGATGTGGGAGATCAAGGGGCTCGTGGATCCGGACGGGATCCTCAACCCGGGCGTCGTGCTGTCGGACGACGCCGGCTCGTACCTCGCCGATCTCAAACTCGTGCCGACGGTGGAGGGCGAGGTCGACCGCTGCGTCGAATGCGGGTACTGCGAGCCGACCTGCCCCAGCAAGGACGTCACGCTCACCCCGCGGCAGCGCATCGTGCTGCGCCGCGACATGACGGCCGCCCTGCACCGCGGCGAGGTCGACGTGGCCGCCGAGATCGCGCGCGACTACGACTACGACGCCGTGCAGACCTGTGCCGTCGACGGCATGTGCGGGGTCGCCTGCCCCGTCGACATCAACACCGGCGATCTCGTGCGTCGGCTGCGGGCCGAGGAGGCGGGCCGGCTCGAACAGGGCGTGTGGAACGCCGCAGCCAAGGGCTGGGGCGCGATCACCCGTGGCGGCGGCTTCGCGTTGAACGTCGCTGACGCCCTGCCGGCACCACTCGTGACAAGCGTGACCAGGGCCGCCCGCGCCGTGCTCGGCGCCGACACCGTGCCGCTGTACGACGCGCGTCTCCCCGGCGGAGGAACGCGCGCGCTGCAGGCTCAGAACCCGGCCGATGCGGAGGCCGTGCTGTTCGGATCCTGCATCGGCACGATGTTCGGCGCGGAGCAGGACGCCGACGGCGTGCACGGCGAGGGATCGCGTGAGGCCGTGCGGTTGCTGCTGGAGCGGGCCGGGATCGCGTACGTCGTGCCGCCGGATGCGGGCGGGCTCTGCTGCGGCACCCCGTGGAAGTCCAAGGGACAGTTCGACGGCTACGCCACCATGACCGAGCGCGTGCTGCCGGCGCTCTGGGCAGCGAGCCGCAACGGTGCCCTGCCCGTGGTCTGCGACGCCGCCTCCTGCACGGAGGGGCTGCACGTGATGCTTGCGAAGGCCGTCGCGGAGCGCCCGGAATATGCCGCGCTGCGGATCGAGGATGCAACGACCTTCCTCGCGTGGGAAGTCCTGCCGAAGCTGACCGTGCGGGATCGGATCCATTCGGTCGCGGTGCATCCGACGTGCTCGACCACGCAGCTCGGCGCGAACGACGCCCTGCGCGCGCTCGCGGGCGCCGTCGCGGACGAGGTGTACGTGCCCGAGGGCTGGGGCTGCTGCGCGTTCGCGGGCGACCGGGGCATGCTGCATCCCGAGCTGACCGCGAGCGCGACCGCCGTCGAGGCGGCCGAGGTCGCGGCGGCCGGCGCCGATCGCGGTGGCTTCGACGCCTACGTCTCGGCGAACCGCACGTGCGAGCTCGGCATGAGTCGCGCGACCGGCCAGCCGTACCGGCACGTGGTCGAGGTGCTGGAGGAGCTCACCCGGCCCTGAGGAGGGCGGCGGGGACGAGGGGGGGCGTGGCGCCTCCGGCTCACAGTCCGCTGCAGTCGAGCCCGCGATAGACGCGGGGCGCGCCGTCGAGGGTCAGGGCCACCGTCCCCGCGCCGACGCCGAGGGGCGTCTCCTGCCCGATGCAGTCGATCTGCGTGACGCTCGCGCCCGTCGCCGGGACTGTCAGCGCGGTCTTGGTCGGCCACGGATCCAGCCAGAGCTCGGGCGTGGGGAACGTGCTGCCCGCAGGGTCGTGGTCAGCGTTCAGGATGTAGCCGTCGGCGCGGTTCCACAGCACGGCGAGTTCGCCCTCGGGGGTATCGAAGAGGAGGCCCTTGTTCTCCGGGTCCGCGAAGCTGAGCCAGCGGACGAACGTGGCGCGGTCGAGCAGCCGTGCCGCGTTCGCGTAGGCGAGCAGAGACGGCTTCGCGCTGGTGTCGCGGTTCATCAGCCCGTAGTGATACTCGGCGTCGGCGGGGTTCGCGATCTGAGGATTGCCGAGGACGCTGTCGTGGAACTGGTACCAGCACACGCAGCGGACGTCCTCGGCCTTCGCGAGCGCGAGGCTCAGGAACACGTTCTCCGCGGCGTGCCGGTAGGTGTCGTACCACCACGCGTTGGGTTTGGTGCAGGCGTACGCCTCGGTCATCCAGATCTCCTTCGGCCCGTACTGCGCGATGAGCGCCTTGAGCCGGCGGAGGCCACCGAGGAAGTTCCAGTAGGTGCCGTTCGCGCCCGCGTCCACCGGGCCCTGCGGCTCGTAGTCGGGGGTGAAGTTGCCTCGACCGGGGTGGAAGGCGATGCCGTCGATGAGGTCCCAGCCGCCGCCGGCGTGGAAGTTCTGCACCCAGGGCTCGTCCATGCCCGCGAGCCCGTTGTTCAGCAGCTTCAGCGACGCTCCCGTGGCGACCACGCGGTCGTGTACCGGACGCAGCGCCTTGTCGATGTACGCCTGTGCGGCGGTGCCGGTGTTGAAAGGGCGGTTCAGCTCGTTGCCGACCTCGAAGTACTCGGCGCCGGCCGCGACGGCGGTCGCCGTGTTCGTGTCCGCCCAGGCCGTCGCCTCGGCGGCGGTGGCTGTGAGCGAGGGCTGCAACTCGATGTTGTGCGACATGCCCCGGGCGTCGAAGGCGGAGGGCGGCAGCCCGGGCCCGCCGTCGTACGAGATCCGCACCCGGTCGACGCCGATGCTCTGCCAGAGGTCGAGCAGTGCGGTCGCCGAGGGTACCTGGAGCCACGGGTAGTTGGCCATGCCGAACATGCTGTCCGACGTCGCGGCGTGGTCCCGGGGCGGGACCGCCGCGAGGTTGGTGCGGGCGAACGCCTCGATCCCGCCGGAGACCGCCGCGACYTCGGTGACGAYGAAGCCGGATCCSGGYGCGGTCAGGGTGAAGSTSTGRTCGAGSRTTCCSGMGGCSGGGACGACSACGGMGACCGTCTGGCTCGCCAGCASGKTCCCGTTGAAGTCGCGCGCCCACCAGACCAGGTCGACCGCGCGATCGGTCGCCGCGCCGTTGGCGACCTGGGCGGAGATCGCGAGCTGCTGCCCGGCTGTCGTCCACAGCCCGAACGGCCGGTCCGTCCAGACCTCGATGCCGAGGTCCTGCGCCGTGCCGATCGAGGCGACCGCCGAGGGTCGCTTGTCGCTGAAGAAGAAGTCCGCCCGGCTCACGACGCTGCCGTCAGGCTGGGTCACCCCGGGCGCGTGCACCCAGGTGGAATTCGTCCAGGACTGGCGGGAGCGGTCGAGGATGAGCAGCCCATGCAGGGCGCCCCATGCCGATGTGTGCGCGACGCCGACCGCGTCCTCGAAGGGTATCCCTCCGCCGGCGTCCCTCTTCCACTCGGTGAGCGCGACGTAGCCGTCCGGCTCGGTGCTGGACACGATCGCCCGGCTGAACAGGAACCCGTCCGGGATGAAGGCACCGGATCCTGAAGCGTGCCACTCGAGCCGCGCATGGCGCGTGCTGATCGAGAACAACCCGTACACCGCGATCGGCCCGGCCGCGGCGGGCATCACGTAGTCCATCCGGATGGCGGGAGTGCCGTCGGCGAGCGTCACGAGCGTGGGCGTTCCGCCAGTGGAGACCTGAATGCCCGTCGCGGTGTCCTTGGTCTGGAACTTGGAGCCCTGCATCCGGATGACACCCGAGCCATCCCTGATCGCGACGCGCCCGCCGACGCTCGCGACGATGCTCACTCCGTCGGCACTCAGGGTCACGTCGCCCGCGGTCGCATTCGCGCGGATCGGGCTCTGGGCCGCCACCAGCAGTGCGCCCGCGGCGAAGGTGGCGCCCAGGAATCCTCGGCGCGTGAATCCCGCGCCGGCATCGTTCGGTTTCGTCATCGGATCTCCGTTGATCATGATAATGCGCATTAGCGCACGAACGGGTTTCAGTCTGATCCCTCTCCATGGTGGAAGTCAAGAAGACTTGCGCTTCGTGAAGATACGCATTAGCGTCGGGGCATCGCCTTGGTGATAGGCATTATCAGACGCGGAGGACGCACATGTCGGGGAAGACGGGCAAGACGACCCAGAAGGAGATCGCACGGATCGCCGGGGTCAGTCAGACGACGGTGTCTCTCGTGCTCAACGATCGGGACGGCACGAACGTCCGCATCCCGGAGGCCACGAGGGAGCGGGTGCGTCGCGCGATCGAGCAGACGACGTACGTGGCAGACCCCGCCGCGCGCAGACTCGCCGGGCTCGACAACAAGATCCTCGGCGTCTTCACTTACGAGTCCGCCCTGACCGCGGAGAGCATGGACTTCTACGGTCCGCTGCTCAACGGGATCGAACGCGCCGCCGAGCAGTACGACTGCGACCTCCTGTTCTTCACGAGCTCGCCCGTCGAGAACGGCTCGCGCCGCCTCTTCCACCGGAACACGCGGCTGCGCCTCGCCGACGGCTGCATCCTGCTCGGCCAGCACATGGACGGGGAGGAGCTCGCCCGTCTGGTCAGCGAGGGCTTCCCGTTCGTCGCGGTCGGACGACGCGACGAGGCCGAAGGCGTGCCCTACGTCGGGATCGACTACCGCGCGCTCACCCGCGATCTGATCGCACGGGCGGTCGAGCTGGGCCACACGTCCGCGGTGTACGTGCACGGCGATCGGGACACCCCGTCATCCCGCGACCGGCTCGCCGAGATCGAGGCGGCAGGTGCGGGCGGACCGCTGTCCTTCCGCTCGCTGCCCGAGGTCGGCGGGGATCTCGCCGCGACCGCGCGCACGATCGTCGAGAGCGGCGCGACCCTCGTGGTCGCCGAAGACGCCTTCGCCGCCGAAGACCTCGCGCTCGCCCTCGAGCGGCAGGGTGTCGCGCTGCCGGTACAGGTCTCCATCGCCGCGCTCGGTGAGGTGCAGAGTCACACCGTCAAGGGCCTGCGCCTCTCCGGCTTCCACACCCCGCGTCAGCGCATCGCCTTCGAGGCGCTGGGCCTGCTCAGGGAGCTGATCGCGGCCGACCCCGAAAGCGTGGGAACGATCGATCGGCAGCGCCTTCTGCAGGGGTCCCTCGAACCCGGCGAGACGCTGATGGCACGTCGGGCCGACGCATGAAGGAGCTTCGCGCCGACATCGCGATCATCGGAGGCGGGCTCGGGGGCGTCGCCGCTGCGCTGGCCGCTCTCGGCCGCGGCAAGCGCGTGATCCTGTCCGAGGAGTACGCGTGGCTCGGCGGTCAGCTCACCTCTCAGGCGGTTCCGCCGGACGAGCACATCTGGGTCGAGCAGTTCGGCGTCACGGCCCGGTATCGCGCGCTGCGCGAAGGGATCCGTGCGTACTACCGCTCCTTCTACCCGCTCACGGACGCCGCCCGCCGCGACCCGAGGCTCAACCCCGGACTCGGACGGGTGAGCAGGCTCTGTCATGAGCCCAGGGTCGCCGCCGCCGTCATCGAGCAGCAGTTGGCCCCGTACCTCTCCAGCGGCCGGCTCACCGTCCTGCAGCCCTACGTGCCGACGTCTGCCCTGGTCGCAGAGCACGTCGTCTCCTCCGTGACCCTTCGTCACGTCGAGGACGGCACGGAAGTGCAGGTGGAGGCCTCGTTCGTGCTCGATGCCACCGAGACGGGAGAGCTCCTCCCGCTGACGGGGACGGACTACGTCGCGGGGGCGGAGTCGCGCTCCGAGACGGGGGAGCCGAGCGCGCCGGAGCAGGCCGATCCCGGCAACCTCCAGGCGATCTCCTGGTGCTTCGTCTTCGACCATGTCGAGGGCGCCGACTTCACGATCGAGCGGCCGGCGACGTACGAGTACTGGCGCGAGTACGCGCCGGCCTTCTGGGGCGACCGGCTGCTCTCCTTCACCGCACCGCAGCCGCGCACGCTCGAGCCCGAATCCCGCACGTTCCACGTCAATCCGCCCTACGGCGATGATGGCGCGACGCCGGACCCCCGCGAGGATCCAGGCGATCTCGACCTGTGGGAGTTCCGCCGGATCATCGCCCGTCAGACCTTCCAGCCCGGCGCCTACGAGAGCGACATCGTCGTGGCCAACTGGCCGATGCTGGACTACCTCGACGGATCCGTCTTCGACGATCCCGACGCCGAGGCGCACCGCGCCGCTGCGAAGGAGCTCTCCCGCTCCTACCTGTACTGGCTGCAGACCGAGGCCCCGCGCCCCGACGGTGGCACGGGCTGGCCGGGACTGCGCCCGCGCGGCGATCAGACCGGCACGGCGGACGGATTCGCGCAGGCGCCGTACATCCGCGAGTCGCGTCGCATCCGGGCGGTCACCACCGTGGTCGAACAGGACATCTCGGTCGCGTCCCGCGGTCACGCCGGTCCGGCGACCTTCCCCGACTCGGTCGGCGTCGGCATGTACCGGATCGACCTGCACCCCTCGACGGGCGGCGACAACTACATCGATGTCGAGTGCGCACCGTTCGAGATCCCGCTCGGTGCGCTCGTCCCGGTCGACACGCGCAACCTCATCCCCGCCGCGAAGAACATCGGCACGACCCACATCACCAACGGCGCATATCGCCTCCATCCCGTCGAATGGAACATCGGCGAGTCCGCGGGTGAGCTCGCGAGCTTCTGCATCGACGAATCCACGCTTCCGAGACATGTGCTCTCGGACCAGGAACTGCGACAGCGGTTCCAGAGCCGGCTCGTCGAGTCGGGCATCGAGCTCCACTGGCCGGAGATCCTCGGCTACTAGCGCGTCCCTCCTATCAAGAAAGCCCCCCATGAACACAGCAAAGAAGCTGGTCGGCGCTGCTGCCCTGGCGACGGCCGCGATCGTCGCGATCACCGGATGCAGCGCCACCCCGACCGCCCCCGCGCCCACCACCGCCGCCCCGAACAGCGTCGCCCTCCGCATGACGGTGTGGACCTCGAACGAGGCGCAGCTCGCGCTGTTCGCCTCGATCGCCGACAGTTACAAGGCGACGCACCCTGAGATCAAATCCATCACCTTCGACAGCCTCCCGTTCGCGGACTACAACACGACGCTCACGACGCAGATCGCCGGTGGCAATGCCCCGGACCTCGCGTGGATGGGGGATCTGTCCAAGGACCTGATCGCGTCCGACGCCCTTCTGCCGCTCACCCCCACGCTGAAGGAGACCAAGGGGTGGGGGTACGACGATCTGCTCCCCAGTGCGACCGCGGAGTTCTCGAAGGGCGGGCAGCTCTACGCCTATCCGTTCTCGAACTCGCCGTACGCGCTCTACGTGAACAAGGATCTTCTCGCCGCGGCCGGCCAGTCCCTCCCTGCCTCTGGAGCGACCTGGGATGACATCTCGAAGATCGGGGCAGCGGTGAACGCCGCGACAGGGAAGGCGGGGTTCGTCATCCGCGACTTCGATTACTCCGCCTGGAACACCCTGGCCACGGTCTGGACCGGGTGGGGCGCGAGTGCCTGGAACGCCGACGGCACGAAATGCACCTTCGACGACGACAAGATGGTCGGCGCCTTCACCTTCTTGCACGACGCCGTCTTCAAGGACTCCGCCATGCCAGGCCCCGGCACCAAGGCCGACTTCTTCGCCGGCGACTCCGCGTTCACCGTCGCTCAGGTCTCCCGGGCCTCGCTGCTCACCGGCAACTTCGGATACGAGGTCATGCCGCTTCCCGCCGGACCCGCCGGGTCCTACTCGGTGATCGGGCAGGCGGGCATGGGAGTCCTCCGCACGAGCGCGCATCCGCAGGAGGCGAGCTCCTTCCTCGCCTATCTGACCGGACCGGAGAACAGCGCCAAGCTCTCCCAGTTCTTCCCCTCGGCGCGCAAGTCTCTGCTGACCGGCGAGAAGCTGGCGGCGAACAACACGAAGCTGACCGCCGAGCAGTTGCAGACGGTGGTCGTGGATCAGATCCCCGGTGCYGTCACCCTGCCGAATCACACCAGTCCTGCCGAGATCGCGCAGAAGGGCAAGACCGCCCTCGACGCGATGTGGAAGCCCGATGCGGACGTCAAGAAGGTGCTGGGCTCTGTCTGCTCGGCGATCTCCCCGCTCCTGGTGAAATGACGATGACTGTCAGCTCCACCATGCCTCGGGAGGCGTCACCGGACGCCTCCCGGGGCGCCGGAGGGCCGGATCCCGTGCGCAGGCGCGCGACCCGATTCTGGACGATGCGCCGGCGAGACGCAGCCGCGGGCTACCTCTTCATCGCGCCCCAGCTGGCGGGCGTCGTGCTGTTCGTCCTGATCCCGGTCGGCCTCGCGATCGTCTACAGCCTGAACAAGTGGAACATCTTCACCGGGCAGCTCAGCTTCGTCGGCGGGGCGAACTACGCCGCGCTCGCCGCGGATCCGCAGCTGCCGAGCGTGCTGGGTGCCACCGCGGTGTTCTCCCTCGGCGTCGTCGTCCTCAACATCGCTCTCGGGCTCGGCCTGGCCGTGATGCTCAATCGCCGTTTCCGAGGGGTGACGTTCTTCCGCACCCTGTTCTTCTCCCCGGTCGTGATCTCGGTCGTGGCCTGGACGCTGGTCTGGGGTTTCCTGCTCCAGGACAACGGCGGGATCAACGCCGTGCTCGCGCAGATCGGAATCCACGGCCCGAACTGGCTGCAGGAGGGGCCCACGGCAATGGGCGCCGTGATCGTGACGCAGGTCATCCGCAGCGTCGGGGTGAATATGGTGCTGTTCCTGTCTGCGCTGCAGGGGGTGCCCGGAGAGCTGTACGAGGCGGCGCGCATCGACGGGGCCGGCAGCCGCACGATCTTCACGCGCATCACGCTGCCGCTCATCTCGCCGACGCTGCTGCTCACGGGCATCATCACGATCGTGGGCGCGCTGCAGGCGTTCGCGCAGATCGCGGTGCTCACCGAGGGCGGCCCCGCCCTTTCCACGACGGTGCTCGTCTATTACGTCTTCCAGCAGGCGTTCACCTTCAACAACATCGGCTACGGCTCGACCCTCGCGCTGATGCTGCTCACGTTCGTGATGCTGCTCACCGTCTTGCAGTGGCAGCTCCGAAGGAGATGGGTCTTCTATGAGAACTGAGACACTCGCGGAACCGCAGCTGGCCGGACGGGCGACCCCCTCGCAGATCGTGACCCCTCGCCCCCGGCAGGGGCGGATCCTCCGCCGGATCGTGCTCTACGTCGCCCTCGGTGTGCTGGCGCTGCCGTTCGTCGTGCCGACGATCTGGATGGTCGCATCCTCGTTCAAGCCACTCGACCAGATCTTCGCCGCGCCGCCCACGATCTTCACCGCGTCGCCGACCTGGGACGCGTACGTGCAGGCGTTCGGGTTCCAGCCCTTCGCCCGCCAGTACGGCAACAGCGTCTACATCGCCGTCGTCGTGACGCTCATCGCGCTCCTGGTGTCGAGCCTCGCGGGCTACGCCTTCGCGCGCATCCGCTTCCCCGGGCAGAACGTGCTGTTCCTGGTCGTGCTGATCGGCCTGCTGGTGCCCGGAGAGGTGACGATCGTCCCGCTCTTCCAGATGTTCAAGAGCGTGGGGCTGATCAATACGCACTGGCCGCTGATCCTCGTGACGGCGCTCGCCGCGCCCTGCGTGCTGGCGACCTTCATCATGCGGCAGTTCTTCATCGCGCTGCCTGTCGAGCTGGAGGAGGCCGCCCGCCTCGACGGGCTCGGACGGCTGGCGATCTGGTGGCGGATCTGCCTGCCGCTGGCGAAGCCCGCCCTGTCCGCCGTCGCGATCCTCACCTTCCTGGCGTCCTGGAACCTCTATCTGGAGCCGACCGTCTACCTGACATCACCGGACCTGTTCACGCTGCCGCAGGCGCTCACGCGCTACACCGACGCATACGGCGGCGAGATGTGGAACACGCAGCTGGCCGCGGCGACCATGACGGTCGTGCCGGTGCTCGTGGTGTTCCTGATCGCGCAGCGGCAGTTCGTCGAGGGGCTGGCCCACTCCGGGCTGAAGGGCTGAGGGCTGAAGAGCGGAGACGGTGCGCGGCCGCGATCGGGTGCCGCTTCCGCAGGACTTCTGCAACTCTGCAGGATGATTCCGCGCGGATCATCCTGCAGAGTCGAATCCGTCCTTCAGGACTCGACCGGCGCGACCTCGAAATACAGGTCCGCGTGCAGCGCGCATCGCGGGTTGAACGCGGCCGCGCACAGGGGGCAGGCGGTGACTCCGAGGTACTCGCGGATCTCGAGCTCGTGGCCGCAGACGCCGCAGAGCACGGCCTTGGCGTCCTGCTCGGCGAGGGGCCACGGCCGGGACGGGTGTCCGGCCGTCTCCTCGTGGCAGAGGTGGCAGGGGTAGTACTCGCCGCAGCACGCGAAGCGGATCGCCACGACGTCGAGCTCGGTGCGGTAGTGCACGCAGCGGGTCTGCCCGTCGACCGGGCGGCCCTTGATCTCGACCTGCTCGATGCCCATGGCAACGATCCTAGGCAGGGTGCGTGTTCAGCCGCGGTGCACGTCCACGGGCACGATCATCGGCGTGCCGGCGACCGGATCCGGGATCACGACGGCTTCGAGGTCGAAGACCTCGCGCAGCAGCTCGACGGTGACGACGTCACCCGGAGCGCCCTCGGCGACGATGCGGCCGTCGCGCATCGCGACGAGATGGTCGGCGTAGCGTGTGGCGAGGTTCAGCTCGTGCATGACGACCACGACCTGCGTGCCGCGCTCGCGCGACAGCCGCACGAGCAGCTGCAGCAGCTCCACCTGGTGCGCGAGGTCGAGGTAGGTGGTGGGCTCGTCGAGCAGCAGGATGTCGGGCTCCTGCGCGAGCGCCATCGCGACCCACGCGCGCTGCCGCTGCCCGCCGGAGAGCTCGTCGATGGAGCGCTCCGCGAACTCCGTCATGCCGGTCACCTGCAGGGCATCGGCCACCACCTCGTCGTCGCGGCGGTCGCGCCCGCCCAGCCAGCCGCGGTGCGGGGTGCGACCGCGGTCGACGAGGTCGGCGACGCTGATCCCGTCGGGGGCGATCGGCGCCTGCGGCAACAGGCCGACGATCCGGGCGACCTCTTTGGTGGGCAGCTGCGAGATCACGGTTCCGTCCAGCAGCACGGATCCGCTGCGCGGCTTCAGCAACCGGGCGAGCGTGCGCAGCAGGGTCGACTTGCCGCAGCCGTTGCCGCCGACGATCATCGTGATCCCTGACGTGGGCAGGGCCAGGTCGAGGCCGTCGATGACGGGCGCGCCGTCGTAGCCGACGGTCAGGTCGTTCGCTTCGAGGGTGTGCGAGCTCATGCGCGCGTGCGTCCTCTCATCAGGAGCCAGAGCAGGAAGGGGGCGCCGATCGCGCCGGTGATCACGCCGACCGGCAGCGTGATCGGGAAGGCGTGCTGTCCAACCGCGTCGCCCGCGAGCACGATGATCGCGCCGAGGAGCGCGGAGACCAGAGGGAGTGCGGCGTCGCGCCGGACCAGCCGCAGCGCGATGGGCCCGGCCAGGAAGGCGACGAACGAGATCGGTCCGGTCAGCGAGGTCGCCACCGCTGTGAGCAGCACCGCGCACAGGATCAGCAGGATCCGGGAGCGCTGTGGGCGTGCGCCGAGCGCCGTCGCGGAGTCGTCGCCGAGTCGCAGCACCGGCAGCGTCCGCGCGGCCAGCAGGGCGACCACGAGCAGCACGGCGAGCACGGGAGCAGTCGGGGCGAGCTGGTCCCAGAGGCTGCGGCTGAGGGATCCGGCCATCCACACGGTCGCTTGCTCGGCGGCCTTGACGTCGGAGCGGGTGAGGACATAGCTGATCACGGCCTGGAGAGCCGCGGCGACGCCGATGCCGACCAGCACGAAGCACAGGCCGGAAAGGCCACGGCGGTAGGCGAGCGCCCAGATCAGCAGCGCGGTGGCGAGCCCTCCGGCGACGGCCGCGACGGCCACGACGAGCCCGGAGGCGCCGAAGAAGGAGATGGCAGTGATCGCCGCGGCGCTGGATCCGGCGCTGACGCCGATCACGTCCGGGCTCGCGAGCACATTGCGCAGCAAGGTCTGGAACAGCACGCCTCCGAGCCCGAACGCCGCCCCGGCCAGCAGCGCGCCGACCGCACGGGGCAGGCGCAGCTCGACCACGGCGAAGCTCACGCCCGGCACCGTCTGGCCGGTGAGCGCGCGCAGCACGTCGGGCAGGGCGAGGGTCTTCGCGCCGAACATGAGGGCTGCGCCGAACAGGAGGACCGTGACGACGGCGAGACCCGCGATGAGCACGGCGTCGCGGGCCTCGCGGTGGCGCCGAGCAGCGCGGAGCCGATCGGCGGGTGCGGACGTCGCGTCGGGTCGTGCGGTGTCGAGGACGGTCACAGGCCCACCGCCTTGCGCCGGCGCAGGAGCGCGATGAAGACCGGAGCGCCGATCACGCCGGTCACGATGCCCACTTCGAGCACACCGGGCCGAGCCAGGATCCGCCCGATCACGTCACAGACGAGCAGGAACGTGGCTCCGGCCGCGGCCGACAAAGGCACGATCCAGCGGTAGTCGCTGCCGACGAGCAACCGCACCGCATGCGGGACGGCGAGCCCGACGAACCCGATCGGACCCGCGAGGGCCGTCGCCGTGCCGCACAGGAGCACGACCGCGAGCACCGCGGTGAGCCGGGATGCGCCGACGCTCACGCCCAGCCCGCGAGCGACGTCGTCGCCGAGCGCGAGCGCGTTGAGTCGGCCGGAGCAGGCGACGGCGAGCACGGCACCCAGGGTGAGAAAGCCCCCGAGCTGCGCCAGCGTGGAGAACGACGCCGCTGTCAGGGATCCGACTTGCCAGAACCGGAAGCTCTCCAACGTCGACTGGTCGACGATGAGGATGCCCGTGATCACGGCCGTCGCGATCGCCGTGACCGCCGCGCCCGCGAGCGCGAGCGTCACCGGGGTCGCGCCACCGGGACTCGCCGCGGCGGCGCCGTAGCCGAGCACCACCGCCACGGCGGCGCCGGCGAGGGCGCACCACACGATCGCGAGCGGCGCCTGCCACCCGAACAGCGTCATGCCGAGCACCACGAACAGCGACGCTCCGGCGTTCACGCCGAGCAGGCCGGGGTCGGCGAGAGGGTTGCGAGCCATGCCCTGCATGAGGGCGCCGCCCATGCCCAGCGCCGCGCCGACCAGCAGTCCGGTGATCGTCGTAGGCACCCGGGAGAGCACGGCCGCCTGGTCCGTGGAACCGTCGGGGCGCAGGAACGCGTCCCACACGGCGCCGGGCGGCACGATGCGCGCACCCAGCGCGAGGGAGAGCCCGCTCGCGACGAGAAGCGCGACGAGGCACACGACGAGCGCCCACGTCGGGGACAGACGCACGCGACGGCGTGCCTCGGATCCCGGCGCGGGCGGCGTCGGTGCAGGGGCGAGGGTCATCAGGCCTTGGCGGCAGCCTCGCCGAGCATCTTCGCGTAGGTCGGCAGCGCCCATGGGATGGACAGCACGGTGGGCGCTGATACCGCCATCAGCAGGGCTTCGTCGTTCATGAGCGCGACGGAGCCCTTCTTCACGGCGGGGATCCGGCTCAGCAGCGGGTCGTTCTGAAGGGTGGACAGGTCGCCGCCCTGCACGTAGACCACCGCGACGTCGGCGTCGAGCTTGTCGGCCTGCTCGGCCGAGATCGTCGCGACGAAGCCCTTCTCGTTCTCGGCCAGGTCGGTGATGGACTGCGGCGTGGCGAAGCCGAGGTCGTTCAGGTACTGCACGCGGGTGTCGCTCGGCGTGTAGTACTGCACCTTGCCGAGATCCTTCGCGTCGACCCACATGACCATGCCGGTCTTGCCCTTCGCCGCGGGGTACTTCGCCATCTCGGTCGCCATGGCCTTCTCGGTGTCGGCGATCAGGGTCTTGGCCTCTGCGGACTTGCCGAGCGCTGCGCCGACCATCGTGGTGGAGTCGCGCCACGAGGTGCCCCAGGGCGTGCCCGGGTAGGCGACGGTGGGGGCGATCTTGGCGAGGGTGTCGTACTCCTGCTTGGTGAGACCGGAGTTCGCGCCCAGGATCAGATCCGGCGAGGTGTCCGCGATCTTCTCGTAGGGGATCCCGTCGGTCTCGTCGTGCAGTGGCGGAAGCTTCGCCTTGTCGGCGTCGATCGCGTCCTTCGTCCACTCCAGGTAGCCGTCGCCGTCCGCGTCGCCGAAGGTCGACTTCGGGATCGTGACCGGGATCGTGCCCAGGGCGATCGCGGCATCGAAGCTGCCCCAGCCGATCGTGGCGACGTTCTTCGGTGCCGATTCGATGACGGTCTTGCCGTAGACGTGCTCGATGGTCGCGGGGAAGGCACCGCTCGAGGATCCGGTTCCGGTCGTGCTGGGCGCGGACCCGGCGGAGCACGCGGACAGCGCGAGGGCGCCGGCGGTCAGGAGGGTGAGGACGGCCGCGCCACGGCGCAGACGGAGGGAGGGCATGGGATCTCCTCGAAGAAAGGCAGTGGGTAGATAGGTAAGCCTAACCTATCTGCCTGATCTGTCGAGAAGGGCCGGAGCCGCCTGCGCGGCGGGTGCTTCAGAGTCCGTTGAGCAGCCCCAGGCACGGCCCGATCACGACGAGCCAGGCGGCCGCGGAGATGATGAGCACGCCCACGCCGATGCCCCTGGTCTTCGCCCAGATCAGCAGCACCGCGCCCAGGATCAGCGGCAGTACGAGCGCGCCGATCGAGAACGCGGTTCCGAGGTTGRCGAGGCTGAAGAACAGCACCAGAGCGATCAGCATGGATCCGCAGCCGACCGCGGTTCCGACGCCGATCCCCGCGCCGAAGCTCAGTCCCGAGCGCGGTGGTGGTCCGCCGGCCGGACCGGCATACGCCGCGTAGCCGCCCGGCGCTGCGGGGGTTCCCGACGCTCCCGGATATGAGCCCGGCGCGCCGGGATAGGCGCCGGGCGCGGCGCCCCCCGAGGGAGGACCGGTGGGCGCCACCGGATCGGGCGGCGGAACCACCGTCCGAGCCGGAGGGATCTCGGCGCCCCCCGGAGGGATCGCGTCGCCCGTCGGTATTGGGCCGCCGAGCGGTGGGGCGAGGGGAGGGGCGGCCGGCTCCGGGAGGGGTGCCTGAGGAGGCGCGGGCGGACCGGGCGGTGCAGGTGCGGGCGGTGCCGCCGGCGGGCTCGGCGGCGCGGGTGGCCGGGGCGGGCCCGGCGGCTGCTCGGGAGCGCCGGGTGCGGGTGCGGGAGGATCCGGCTGGACCACCGGCTGCTCCGGATCCGGTTCGGACGGGTCCTCAGGCGTGCTGTTCACTCGGGATCCTCCTTGGGATGAGCGGGAAGGCGCCTCGCCGCGCCTTCCAGACGATGCGGGCGAGCAGGAGCGGGATCGTGACGATGAGGAACAGCTGCGGTCGGGTCAGGCCGAGCCAGGCGACGTCGTTGCCGCGCACGAACTCCACGAAGAAGCGGAAGATCCCGTATGCCGCGATGTATAGCGTGAGGGTCTCGCCGGCGGCGATGTCGCGGTGGCGCAGYCAGAACCAGAGCAGGCAGAACGCGGCCGCGTGGAACGCGATCTCGTAGATGAAGCTCGGGTGCAGCGGCACTCCCGCCGTGGATCCGACCCGCGCGGCGGCCGCGGGATCCAGCACGATGCCCCAGTCCGCACCAGTGGGGGTGCCCGGCCGCTCGGTGAACAGGCAGCCGAACCGGCCGATCGCCATCGCGATCGCGACCGCCGGGGCGAAGAGGTCGCCGCTGCGCTCGCGGTAGCCGACGATCTTCTTGGCGACGTGCACGCCGAGCCAGGCTCCGACCAGGGCGCTCAGGATCGAGGCGTTGCCGTGCGTGAGCTGCGAGACGAGGTCGCGGTTCTTGGTGAGGTCGATGTGCTGAGCCCAGGTGCCCAGACGGCTCAGGATCGCTGCGCCCAGCAGCGCACCGAGCACGAGATATGCCACCCGCGGATCCGTGACGCCCCGCCGGCGACGCTCGATGAGGAACACGATCCCCGCCGCGCCCAGTCCGAGCGCGACGAAGAACCCGTGCGTCTCGAGCGGAGGCGCCCACGGTCCGAGCAGATCCTGCAGCGTCGGGAACATCAGAACCGCCCGATCCAGAACATCACCCAGAACGGGGTCGCGACAGCGGCGAGCACAGCGAGAGCAGAGAGATAAGCGAGCACGAGGCGGGTATCGCCGAGCTTGCACCTCGAGCGCAACAGTCCCTGACGGCGGGCGCGCGCATATCCGGCGATGGCGACGAGCGCGAAGCCCAGCACGGCGATCGGGCCGAGCAGGCACGCGATGAGCGCGATCGTCGTGAACACGCACAGCCGCAGGGGATCGAACGGCGGCGCGGCGGATCCGACGGTCTCGTCGTAGCGGTTCAGGCCGGACAGGTCGAGCTCACCGGGCGCGCCCGTCGGGCCCTCGCCCTGAGGGGCGGAGGACGGATCCGGAAGCGCAGCGGACACGGGTCAGTGCCCCACCGAGAGCGGCAGCCGGGCGCGGTCCCCGACGTCGACGCCCGCCTCTGAGGCGGCGCCGCCGGCGCGAGCACCCGCGGATCCGGTCGCTGTCGAGATGCGCGTGCGGGAGAGCGGCGCCCACGCCTGCACGGCGCAGAACGGCGCGCACTGGTGCGCCGACGTCTGCTCGTTGACCGTCGCGACATGCACGCAGCACTGCGTGAGGCGCTCCTCGATCATGGTGTTGATGTCCATGAAGGGCTTGACCGTGATGCGCTTGACGCGTTCGCCGAGGAACTGCCTCAGCCGC
Organism: Microbacterium sp. 01T413_2; assembly: GCF_056398985.1. Taxonomy (NCBI): domain Bacteria; kingdom Bacillati; phylum Actinomycetota; class Actinomycetes; order Micrococcales; family Microbacteriaceae; genus Microbacterium; species Microbacterium sp. 01T413_2. The sequence goes on along the minus strand of NZ_JBFTQL010000042.1, from coordinate 2,816 downwards.
TTGTGCTGCCCGGGCAGCGCCGCGGTGGCGAGCTTGGTGAGCGTGCCGATGCCGAGGTCGCAGCCCGTGCAGATGTCCTTCCAGAGGGATCCGATCGAGGGGTGCGACAGCGACGACTGCTCGCTGAGCAGGTCGAGCAGCGACTGCTTGACCGAGTCCTTCAGCTTCTGATTGATGCCGCTGTCGGCGATGCGGTTCGCGATCAGATCCGGGTTGAGGTCGAGGAACTCCTTGAGCCGGTCGTGCCCGACGAGCTTCGTGAGCGAGTTCCAGGATCCGGAGTCGTCCTTGAGCAGGTAGCCGACCGAGCAGCAGTGCGGGTGGCTACAGGGGAGCGCGGTGAGATCTTTCCAGGTGACCTCGCCGTCGGTCTGCGGCTCGAGCCGGGCGAGCACGCCCGTGTGCGTGAGACGGTCGTGCGGGTCGATCCCCGCCGAACGGCCGGATCCGAACACGGGCTGGATCGTGACGCCGCCCACGTAGGGCGTCTCCATCGCGCGACGGATCACGGCGCCGATCTCGCCGTCGTTCACGCCGAGGGCTGCGGTCATGGTGAGGGTCGTGAACACCCCCGCCTCGCTGAGTCGTGCGAGCGCGCGTTCCTTGAACCGGCGGATGTCCGCGCCACGGTGGTAGGCGGACGCCCCGGCGCTCTCGCCGTCGTACTGCAGGTAGACCTCGACCCGCTCGCGGTGCTTCTTGAGCGTCGCGACGAGTGCGTCGTCCTGCGCGATGCGCAGACCGTTCGAGTTGAGCAGGATGCGTACGATCGGGCGCGCCACGAGGTGCTCGAGCAGCTGCTCCAGCCAGGGGTACAGGGTCGGCTCGCCGCCGGAGAGCATCAGCACGTCGATGCGATTGTTCTCCTTGGCGAGCCGGGCATCGACCGAGGCGAGCACYTCCGCGAGCGGGGCGATGGCGCTCGCCGCAGGGCTGGAYTCCGCGAAGCACGTSGGACAGCGCAGATTGCAGTGGTCGGTGAGGTCCTCCAGCAGGATGCAGGTGTGCTGCGTCTGCATCTCGGGCAGGCCGTCCTCGTAGGCCGAGGGCACCGGTTTGAAGTTGCCCGCGAGGTCGGGTTCGTGCACTTTCGTCGGTGCGGTCCACTGCTCGAGGTAGGTGAGGATCTCGGCSGACTCGTCGTASAKCGTGCGCTGCAGTCCGTGCTCGGGRCAGCCTCGCTCGAGCCAGACGCGSTCGCCKCGCACSGCCAGCCAGCCGCTCAGCCGRCGGACATCCGCGAGCGGACGTTCCGGATCCTCTTCATGGCACGTGGGGCAGAACGCGTTGACGTAGCGGTGCACGCGGTAGTCGCGCAGGGGCTGTCCGGATCCGGCGGTCTTCGCGCGGACGGGGGCTCCCGCCGCACCGGGGCCGAAGCCTGCCGGGTTCTCCACGGTGGGGGTCATGCGCTCACCCTAGCGGCCGGGTGGTTCCGTGTCGGGGGTGCGGACGGGGCGTGTGGATAACCGCGCGGTCGCGAAGTCTGATCGTGCGGCGAGGACGTTCGTGCCGGATGTATGCGCACACAGGAGCGGAGGGCCGCCCGCAAGGACGGCCCTCCGCAGTGAGGATTTCAGCGGCGCTCGACGGCCTTCGCCACCGCGCCTGCGGCAAGCAGGAACAGTCCGGCGAAGAGCAGGAACGGGTCGTAGAACCCGGTCTGCGCGAGAGAACCCGTCCTCGCGGTGGCTGCGTGCAGGCTGCGCACGGCCCCGTTCAGACCGTGCGTCACGTGAGACACGACCTGAACGCCACCGTCACCGGCGGCCGGGGTGGTTCCGCCATTGCTGGTTCCGGGCGTGCCCGGAGTTCCGGTGCCCGGGGTGCCCGGAGTTCCGGGAACGGTGGGCAGGCCGGGCAGCGATCCAGTGAGCCCTCCGATGACGCCGGGGAGGGATCCGGTGATCCCTCCGATGACGCCCGGGAGGGATCCGGTGACTCCGCCGATGACGCCGGTGACCACCGGAACGGTTCCGGTCACGCCGCCGATGACGCCGCCGAGGTTCGGCAGGCCCGGGAGGGTCCCGCCGTTGCCCGGGGTGCCACCGGTTCCGGGAAGACCCGGGATCGTGGGCAGGCCGGGGACGGTGGGCAGCCCCGGAAGGCTGCCGGTGATTCCGCTGAGGACGCCGCCGAGGTTGGGCAGGCCGGCGCCGGGGTTCGGCTCGCCGGGGAGGACGCCCGCGAGGGCGCCCGTCAAGCCGCCGAGGTTCGGCAGACCCGGAAGGATCCCGCCGTTGCCCGGGGTTCCCGGGTTGCCGGTTCCGGGGAGGCCCGGGAYGGTGGGCAGGCTGGGCAGGTTGCCGGTCAGTCCGCCGAGGATCCCGCCGATGTTGGGCAGGCCCGGGAGGGTTCCCCCGTTACCGGGGGTTCCGGGGTTGCCGGTTCCGGGGAGRCCCGGGATGGTGGGCAGGCTGGGCAGGTTGCCGGTCARTCCGCCGAGCGCACCGGTGATGGCACCGATGGGCAGGTTGGGCAGGCCCGGGAGGGTGCCGCCGTTGCCGGTTCCCGGGAGGCCCGGGATCGTGGGCAGACCGGGGACAGTGGGCAGGCCGGGCAGGTTGCCGGTCAGTCCGCCGAGGATCCCGCCGATGTTGGGCAGGCCCGGAAGGGTCCCTCCGTTGCCCGGGGTTCCCGGGTTGCCGGTTCCCGGGAGACCCGGGATGGTGGGCAGGCTGGGGACGGTGGGCAGCCCCGGAAGGCTGCCGGTGATTCCGCTGAGGATTCCGCCGAGGTTGGGCAGCCCCGGGAGGGTTCCCCCGTTACCGGGGGTTCCCGGGTTGCCGGTTCCCGGGAGACCCGGGATCGTGGGC
>NZ_JBFTQL010000041.1:0-25768 GCF_056398985.1 Microbacterium sp. 01T413_2 | reverse complement strand
GCCCCGGGATCCGATCCCGGGGCCGCCGCCTGTCACTGGTCCAGCGGTGCCAGCCGTGCCAGCGGTGCCAGCGGTGCGAGCCGTGCCAGCCGTGCCAACCGTGACACTCGCTCGCGAATCACGCCCCCGCCGTGCCTGCGGTTCCCGCCGCGTACAGTGACGGACGTGAGCGCTCCCAGCCTGGACCATCTGCGCACGTTCGTGACCGTGCATCGCACCGGTTCGCTCACACGCGCCGCGCACCTGCTGGGCCTGTCTCAGGCGACGGTCTCGGCCCACGTGCAGGCGGTGGAGGCGGTCGTCGGCTTCCCCGTCTTCGACCGCGGCCGCAGCGGCGTGACGACGACGCCGAAGGGGCTCGAGCTGGCGCGACGCGTGGCCGGACACGTCGACGCGATCGAGGACGCCGTGCTGCTGCCGGATCGCGAGGGCGGCACCGCGCGGGCCGTGCACGTGGGCGGCGCCGCCGAGATCCTGTCGCTGAAGGTCGTGCCGAGGCTCCCCGAGCTGATCGCGGCCGCGAACGCGCCGATCCGGCTCACCTTCGGCTTGGCGCAGGAGCTGCTGGACGCGCTCGTCGGCGGAGCGCTCGACCTCGTGGTCAGCGCTGTGCCGCCGCAGCGCGAGGGGATCACCGCCGTCCCGTTCTACGACGAGGAGTTCGTCCTCGTGGCCGCACCGATCTGGGCGGGCCGCGATCCGGACGAGGTCCCCGTCGTGGCCTACGCGGAGAACCTGCCCATCGTGCGCCGGTACTGGCGCAGCGTCTTCGGCCGTCCGCCCTCCCGGCTGCAGGTCGTGGCGGTCATCCCCGACCTCCGCGGGATCCGGGATGCGGTGAGGGCCGGCGTCGGGATGTCGGTCCTGCCGATGTACATGGTGGCCGACGATCTGCGCACCGGGGCTCTGATCGCCCTCGACGAGCCCGAGATCCCTCCGCTGAACACGCTCTACCTGGCGACGCGCAGCGGGGATGCGGAACGGTTCCCGGCGATCGGCGCCACCGCGACGGCCCTGCGCCGGATCATCGGCTGAGAGATCTTCGGAAACCCGATGGCTGCGTTCGATTCCTCGATGACACCGGGATCCGCCGGCGGAGGAGCATGAACGGGTCGAAAGGACTCCCACATGTCGAAGATCCTCATGGTCGTCACCGCGGCCGATTCCCTCACTCTCGCCGACGGCACTGCCCACCCCACCGGGTTCTGGGCGGAGGAGCTCGTCGTCGCGCACCGCGAGCTCACCCGTGCCGGCCATGACGTCGTCATCGCCACTCCGGGCGGACGGGTGCCGCCGGTCGACCCGGGATCGCTGAACCCCGATGTCGTCGGCGACGCGGAGCGGGTGACGGAGTTCCGCGCATACCTCGAGACGGTCCGGTCTGCCCTCGACCACCCGATCGCACTGGACGCGGTGTCCGTCGCCGACTTCGCGGCGGTCGTGCTGCCGGGCGGCCACGGTCCGATGGCCGATCTCGCGTTCGATGCGGATCTGGGCCGCATCCTCGCCACCGCCGACACTGCAGCCCTCCCGATCGCGCCGTTCTGCCACGGTCCGGCGGGCCTGCTCAGCGCCACCACGACCGACGGCGGGTTCGTCTTCGCCGGGCGGACTCTCACCGTGTTCACCGACGAGGAGGAGCGCACCGGCGGTCTCGGGGCGAACAGTCCGTGGTTCGTCGCGACGACCCTGCGCGACCGCGGTGCGACCGTGCAGGATGCGGATCCGTGGACGTCCCACGTGGTGCGGGACCGCAACCTCATCAGCGGCCAGAATCCGCAGTCCAGCCACGCGGTCGCCCAGGCTCTGCTCGAGGTGCTGGCCGGCTGAGCCCGGCGAGAGGCGGAGCGGGTGGCCCGGGCGGAACCCGAGCCACCCGCCTCGTGCGTCAGCCGTGCAGGGAGAGATGCCGCGCGAAGAACCGCGCCGCATCCTCGCCGGCATGCGCCGGAACGCCGGTGTGCCCGCCGAGGTTGGCCTGCAGGGTCTTCTCGGCGGATCCGAACGCGTCGAACACGTCGAGCGACCGCTGTCGGTCGTTGCCTTCGTCGTCCCACTGCAGCAGCACGTGCAGCGGGATGGTGACCTGACGGGCCTCATCGAACATGGCGCGCGGCACGTAACTGCCGGCGAACAAGCCGGCGGCCACGATGCGCGGCTCGGTGCGAGCCAGACGGATCCCGATCGCGAGCACGCCGCCCGAATAGGCGACCGGGCCGCCGATCTCAGGAAGGGCGAGCACCGCGTCGAGCGCCGCCTGCCATTCGGGCACCGTGCGCTCGACCAGCGGCAGCACCAGCCGGTCGATGACGTCCTCGCTCGGGCGCTCGCCGGCGTCGAGCGCCCGCATCAGGTCGGCGCGGGCGCGCTCCAGCTCGGGCAGAGCCGGACGAGCGCCGTTGCCGGGCATCTCGAGAGTGACCGACGCGAAACCCAGCTCGGCGGACGACCGTGCCCGGCCCTCCAGGCGAGGGCGCATCCGGGCGAGCCCTGGCCCGCTCGGATGGCCGAGCAGGATCAGCGGGGCAGGATGCTCCGCGGAGGCGGATTCCGGCAACCAGAGGATGCCGTCGATCCCGTCGAGGGTGAAGTCGCGCTCGATGATGCCGTCGCGATGCGGTTCGGAGGCGAGGCGCCTCTCGGAGGTGAAGGTGAGTTCAGGGGTGATGTTCATGGTCGTGCCTTTCGGGAGTGCGCATATACGGCGCTCCCGGGCGACCTATCGCCCGACCGTGACCCCGAGGAGGAGCACCCACGTCGATTCGTTCATGGGTATCACCTCCTGTTCTCGTGCCAGCACGGCGTAGGCGACAGTAGCATCTCCGCCGGAGTCAGTCGAGGGCGCTCATCACGTGCTTGATGCGCGTGTAGTCGTCGAAGCCGTACTGCGACAGGTCCTTGCCGTAGCCGGAGTGCTTGAAGCCGCCGTGCGGCATGTCCGACACGAACGGGATGTGCGTGTTGATCCACACGCAGCCGAAGTCCAGATCCCGCGAGAATCGCATCGAGCGGGCGTGGTCGGTGGTCCACACCGAGGACGCCAGGGCGAACGGCACGTCGTTGGCGTACGCCAGCGCCTCGTCGTCGTCCTCGAAGGACTGCACGGTCAGCACCGGCCCGAAGATCTCGCTCTGCACGGCCTCGTCGTCCTGGCGCATGCCCGAGACGATCGTCGGCTCGAAGAAGTAGCCGACGTCGCCCTGCCGCTTGCCTCCGGTCTCGATCGTCGCGTGCGCCGGCAGGCGATCCACGAAGCCCTGCACCTGGGCCAGCTGCGCCGCGCTCGAGAGCGGGCCGAAGAACACGCCCTCCTCGTGCGGTGCGCCGGTGCGTGCGTGCGTGCGCACCCTCTCGACGAGCGCCTTCACCAGTTCGTCGTGCACCGAGGCGTGCACGATCACGCGGGTGGCCGCGGTGCAGTCCTGGCCGGCGTTGAAGAAGGCGCCGGTGACGATGCCCTCCGCGGCCTTGGCGATCGACGCGTCCGGGAACACGATCGCCGGAGCCTTGCCGCCGAGTTCGAGGTGCACGCGCTTCACATCAGCCGCGGCCGACTCGGCCACCGCCATGCCGGCCCGCACGGATCCAGTGATCGCGACCATCTGCGGCGTCTTGTGGGCGACCAGGGCGGCACCCGTGCTGCGATCGCCGAGCACGACGTTGAGCGTGCCCGCGGGGGTGTGCTCGGCGACGATCTCGGCGAGCAGCAGAGTGGTGAGCGGGGTGGCCTCGGCCGGCTTCAGCACCACCGTGTTGCCCGCGGCCAGAGCAGGCGCGATCTTCCACACGGCCATGTTCAGCGGGTAGTTCCACGGGGTGACCTGCCCGATCACGCCGATCGGCTCGCGGCGCACGTAGGAGGTGTGTCCCGCCATGTACTCCCCGGCGGCCCTGCCTTCGAGGCTGCGCGCGGCGCCCGCGAAGAAGCGCAGCTGGTCGACGGACTGGTCGATCTCGTCGGCCACGAGGTTCGSGCGGGGCTTGCCGGTGTCCTGCGACTCCAGGTCGGCGAACTCCTCCGCGCGGGCCGCCATCGCGTCCGCGATCCGGAACAGTGCGAGCTGGCGGGCGGCGGGGGTGGTGTCGCGCCAGACCGGGAAGGCGGCGGCCGCGGCGGCGTAGGCGGCGTCGACGTCGCTCTGGTCCGAGATCGGCGCCTGACCGTACACCTGCTCGGTGACGGGGTCGATCAGGTCCATGCGGCCCTCGCCGTGGGCGGCGACGGAGCGCCCGCCGATGAAGTTCTGCAACAGTGCTGTTTCAGACAGTGTGCTCTGCATGCTGATCAGGATAGGTGATAACCAACGAAATCGGAAGAAATCTGCAACAGATTCTGCGAAATCAGTTGCAGAGCGACGTTCAGAGTGTCAAGATCATCACATGAGCGACAAGCCGAAGGTGCCGGTACTGGACGACGTGTCGAAGCGGATCATCGAGCTGCTGCAGGAGGACGGTCGTCGGCCCTACGCCGAGATCGGACGAGCCGTGGGTCTCAGTGAAGCAGCTGTGCGCCAGCGCGTGCAGCGGCTCACCGACAGCGGCGTGGTGCAGATCGTCGCGGTGACCGATCCGCGCCAACTCGGATTCTCCCGCATGGCCATGCTCGGCATCCGCGTCGATGGGGATCCGCGTGTCGCCGCGGAGGCCATTGCGAATATTCCCGAGATCGCATATGTCAATGTGACCCTCGGATCCTTCGACATCCTGGCCGAGGCCATCTGCGAGAGCGACGAGGATCTGCTGGCGTTGATCGCGACGCAGATCCGCACCATCGAGGGCGTCTCGCACACCGAGTGCTTCCTCTACGCGGGGCTCCACAAGGACCTCTACAACTGGGGAACGCGCTGATCCGCTGAGCCCCTCGCTCTCCCCGACCCGGCCGCATCGCGGCTCCGGGGCGCCCCGTCGCGCCCTGAGAACCACCTCTCCACCCCTTCCACCTCCGGACAAGGAATCAGTCATGGGAACGACCGTCTTCGAACGACGGCAGCCGAGCGCATCGGTCATCGAGCGCTCTCTCGAGAACACGGTGCACGGCGCCTTCTGGCTCGACGACGTCGAACGCCCCGCCTACCCGCAGCTCACGGGTGAGGTCCGCGCCGACCTCGCGATCGTGGGCGGTGGCTATGCCGGCCTGTGGACCGCGATCCGCGCCAAGGAACGCGACCCGCAGCGCACGGTGGTGCTGCTCGAGGCGAACCGTGTGGGCTGGGCCGCATCCGGCCGCAACGGCGGGTTCTGCGAGGCGAGCCTGACGCACGGCGAGGAGAACGGCCTGAACCGCTGGCCCGAGGAGATGGAGCAGCTCGAGCGTCTCGGCCTGGAGAACCTCGACGGCATCCAGGCCACCGTCGAGCGCTACGGGATGGACGTGGACTGGGAGCGCACGGGCCAGATGGCCGTGGCGGTCGAGCCGCACCAGATCGAATGGATGGAGGGGGATGACTACCTCGACCAGGCCGCCGTGCAGGCCGAGGTCGCCTCGCCGACGTACCTGGCCGGATCCTGGAACCGTGAGGGCTGTGCGATGGTGCACCCCGCGAAGCTCGCCTTCGAGCTCGCACGTGTGGCCACCGAGCTCGGCGTGCAGATCTTCGAGCGCACACGAGTCACAGAGCTCAGCGGCAAGGGCGTGCAGACGGTCGCGGCCGAGAGCGGCTCCGTCGTCGCCGACCAGGTCGCCCTCGCCACGAACGTGTTCCCATCGTTGCTCAAGCGCAACCGGCTGATGACCGTGCCGGTCTACGACTACGCGCTGATGACCGAGCCACTCACCGCGGAGCAGTACGACGCGATCGGCTGGAAGAACCGCCAGGGTCTCGCCGACAGTGCGAACCAGTTCCACTACTACCGCCTGAGCGCCGACAACCGGATCCTGTTCGGCGGCTACGACGCCGTCTACCACTTCGGCGGCAAGGTGCGCGAGGAGTATGAGGAGCGCCCGGAGAGCTTCCGCAAGCTCGCCTCGCATTTCTTCACGACGTTCCCGCAGCTCGAGGGGCTGCAGTTCACGCACCGCTGGGCCGGCGCGATCGACTCGTGCAGCCGGTTCTGCGCGTTCTTCGGCACCGCGCGTGGCGGACGCGTCGCATACGCCACCGGCTTCACCGGGCTCGGCGTCGGCGCGACCCGGTTCGCGGCGGATGTGATGCTCGACGAGCTCGCGGGGCTSACCACSGAGCGCACSCAACTGGAGATGGTGCGCACCAAGCCCATTCCGTTCCCGCCGGAGCCGGCGGCCTCGATCGGCGTGAACCTGGTGCGCGCGGCGATGAACCAGGCCGACCACAACAACGGCAAGCGCAACCTGTTCCTGAAGACGCTGGACGCGGTCGGCATGGGGTTCGAYTCATGACCGCGTTGCCCGCCGCGGGGCACGCGGTGACCGACGCCGACCTGGGCCTCGCGCACGCGCCGCTGCCCGCGGACGAGGTCGTGGCCGGCTCTCCCACGACGGCGATGGCCGTGCTGGATGACACCGGCGACCGCGAGATCGGCATCTGGGAGATGACACCGGGCACGGCGCGCGACACCGAGGCGGACGAGCTGTTCGTCGTGCTCTCGGGCCAGGCGACGATCGTGTTCGAGGATCCGTCGCTGCGGGATCTCGAGGTCGGTCCCGGATCCGTGGTGCGCCTCGCCGAGGGCATGCGGACGACCTGGACCGTGACCGAGACCCTGCGCAAGGTCTACATCGCCTGAGCCTTCCCGGAGGCCTTTCCGGCCGGCGGATCCGGGAATACAATCAGCGCGGGGAACTCATTCGCGCGCCCAAGCGGCGCGGCGTTGTGCTGGGCCGACGCGAGGATGACAACACCCCGGAGCTGGGGCTCATCATGTTCGAGAAACTCATGGCGACGGCCGTCCTTCCGGCGACGGACCTCGATCGCGCCAAGGGGTGGTGGCACGACGTGCTCGACCGGGATCCGGTCGACGTCGATGTCGAGTCGGGGAACGTGTTCTACGACGTCGGCGGCACCGTGGTGCTGGTGTACCTCACCAGCTTCGCGGGCACGGCGAAGAACACCGCGCTCAACCTCGTGACCGACGACATCGACCGCGACGTGGCGGCGCTGCGCGCCCGAGGAGTCGATTTCCACGAGTACGACTTCCCCGGGCTGAAGACCGTCGACGGCATCGCGGAACTGGGAGACGAGCGGGCCGCGTGGTTCAGCGACAGCGAGGAGAACATCATCGCGCTCGGCCAGCCCTCGCCCGAGATGGTGGAGCGGGTGATGGGCGGGGCGCACGCGGCCGGGTGAGCCACGGATCCGGATCCCGGACTCTCCCCTGACGCTCGCTGGTCGCGAATTGCCGTCATTCCGCTGTCATGGCAGCAATTCGCGACCAGTGAACGGACGCGCCGGGCGGATCCGGGCACCGGAAGTCGTGCGCCCAGCACTCCCGCCGCCCCGCGCTCCTCGCCGTCGCTTCGTCAGCGCCCCTGCGCGAGCAGCGCCAGGTGCAGGGCCGACAGTGTCTCGCCGTCGTCGAGATCGGCGCCGAGCAGGTCCGCGATGAGGGTGAGGCGCTGGTAGAACACCGAGCGGGACAGGTGCGAGGCGCTCGCCGCGGCAGTGCGGTTGCCGGGGTGGGCGACCACGGCGCGCAGTACGCGGAGCAGGTCGCCGTCCGTGGCGTCGTCGTGGCGGATCAGTGGAGCGAGCAGGCGCGCGCTGTGCTCCTGGAGTCGGTGGTCTCCGCTGAGCTCGGCGGCCAGGCGCGCGAGGGGCCGGTCGGCGACGCGCAGCACGGCACCGGGTTCCGCCTGACGAGCCAGGCGCCGCACGACGGGAATCGCCGCGAGCAGCTCCGCGGTCGTCGTGGCGGGATCGCTGATGGCGCCGGTCCCGAGGTCGTCGAGGAGTGAATCCGGCAGCCGCGTGCCGGTCAGCGAGACGAGCAGGATCCGCTCCGCGCCGATGTCCGCGGACAGCGTGCGCGCGTCCCCGGATCCGGGTCGCGTCGGATCCGTGACGATCTGCACAGCCTGTGACGATCCGCGCGAGTTCTCGCCGGATCCGTGTGCAGATCGTCTCATCGTGTGCGGATCGTCACGCACCGCGGATCCGGGCGCTCCGGTGCGTGCCCGCGCGGCTCCGGGTTGTCCGTCGCCGCCCGCCGCGGACACGGCGACGTACAGCGTGCGACCGTGCAGAGGGAAACCCGACGCTTCCAGGCGGGCCTCGATGTCGGCGACCGACACATAGCGCTCGCCGAGGAGCGCCGCGATCAGCCCCTCCGCGCGCAGCCGGGCCCAGGCGCCCTCGCCGTCCGCCAGACGTGACAGCGCCAGTGCCGTGGCCGCCTGCTCGAGCACCGTCGCGGGCCCGGCGGGGTGCGGCGGCCCGGGCAACGCGACCAGCTCGCCCCACTGCGTGCCTCGGGCGGCCACCGGCACGCGCGTCCACTCCGGCGGAAGCCGACGCGACCGCCCCGTCCAGCCGGCCAGCACCTCCGCTTCGGCGAGGTCGAACGGGTCGGCGACCACGACCTCGTGCGCGAGATCCTCCAGCACCACGGGCGCGCGAAGCGCTCGCGCGGTCTCCCGCACGACCACCTCGACCGGCGCCCCGCGCAGACTGAGCCCGGTGAACAGCTCGTGCAGTCGCTGCCGCTCCTGCAGCGCCCCGACCTGGCCCGCGATGATCCGGCGGTGCACCTCCTCGGTGACCGCGACGAACTTCACCTCGCGCTCCAACGACACGAGCGCCAGGTCACGGGCGCGGCACGCCGCCACGAGCGGCGGGGGCACCACGGCGAACCGCGTGCCGAGCTCCAGCACGATTCCGGCGAGGCCCGCATCGGCCAGCTCGTCGACGAGCCGAGCGAGGGCGTCGGCGGCGCCGGGCCAGCCGGCGCCCGTCGTCAGGAGCAGCTCGCCGCCGTCCAGCAGCGCCGCGACCCGGTCGCTGTCGGACACGTGCACCCAGCGCACCGGCACGTCGACGGATCCGGCCAGCAGCTCGGGGATCCCGGCCTGCAACGAGGCGACCTCGAGGGCGTCGGCGACCGTCGGGAGCCCGGGGTCGCGGTCCGTCGAGAATCGGTCYGGACGATCTGTCCGATCCGTTGCGAAGTCCAGACGATCTGCGGGCACGGATCCATCCTCTCCTTTGCCAGCATGGGAGARCAAGCCCGCGGGTGCGTCCGATCAGAGTGTCCGGATCCGTGACCCGCACCATCGAACCCCACGACCCGAGGAGCATCGCGTGACCGTGATCCGCCACTTCATCGACGGAGCCGACACCGGCGAGACCGAGCGCACCGGCCCGGTGTACAACCCCGCGACCGGCGAGGCGCACCGCACCGTCGCGTTCGCGAGCGTCGGCGAGGTCGAGCAGGCCATCGCCGCGGCCAAGGCCGCGCTGCCGGCCTGGCGGGCGACGAGCCTCATCAAGCGCGCCGACGTGTTCTTCCGCCTGCGCCAGATCCTCGCCGAGCGGACGCCCGAGCTCGCTGCGATCGTCACGAGCGAGCACGGCAAGGTGCTCTCCGACGCGGCCGGCGAGGTCTCCCGCGGCATCGAGAACGTCGAGTTCGCTGCCGGTCTCGTGCACCTGCTCAAGGGCGAGCGCGCCGAGCAGGTCGCGCGTGGCGTGGACGTGCACTCGGTCAAGCAGCCGGTCGGCGTGGTCGCCTGCATCACCCCGTTTAACTTCCCCGTGATGGTGCCGCTGTGGATGGTCGCCTCGGCGATCGCGTGCGGCAACACCGTCGTGCTCAAGCCCAGCGAGAAGGACCCGTCCGCGGCGATCTGGCTCGCGAAGGCCTTCCAGGAGGCCGGGCTCCCCGACGGCGTGCTGAACGTCGTCAACGGCGACAAGGTCGCGGTCGACACCCTGCTCGACTCGCCCGACGTCAAGGCCGTGAGCTTCGTCGGATCCACCCCGATCGCGAAGTCGATCTACGAGCGGGCCTCGGCGAACGGCAAGCGCGTGCAGGCCCTCGGCGGCGCCAAGAACCACATGGTCGTCATGCCCGACGCCGACATCGACGGCGCGGCAGCCGCGGCGGTCTCCGCGGCTTACGGCTCGGCCGGCGAGCGCTGCATGGCGGTCTCGGTGCTGGTGGCCGTGGGCGAGGTCGCGGATCCGCTGATCGCCTCGATCACTGAGAAGGTGCAGAACCTGCGCATCGGCGACRGCACCGACGCCGCGAGCGAGATGGGGCCGCTGATCACCCGCGAGCACCGGGACCGCGTCGAGTCGTACGTGACCGGTGCCGAGGCGGAGGGCGCCACCGTCGTGCTCGACGGCACGAAGCGCGTCGCCGCCGGCGAGCGCCTCGACGAGAACGGCTTCTTCACCGGCATCAGCCTCATCGACGGTGTGAAGCCCGGCATGAAGCTCTACGAGGACGAGATCTTCGGCCCCGTGCTCGGCGTGGTGCGCGTCGACAGCTACGCGGAGGCCGTGGAGCTCATCAACGCCCACCAGTTCGGCAACGGCGTCGCGATCTTCACCCGCGACGGCGGAACCGCCCGCCAGTTCGAGTTCGACATCGAGGTCGGCATGGTCGGCATCAACGTGCCGATCCCCGTGCCGGTCGGCGCGTTCTCGTTCGGCGGCTGGAAGGCCTCCCTGTTCGGCGACTCGCACATCTACGGCCCCGAGTCGATCCACTTCTACACGCGCTCCAAGGTCGTCACCACGCGCTGGCCCGACCACACCCCGGCGCAGGTCGACCTCGGCTTCCCGAGCAACCACTGAGTCCTGAGAACCACTGAGTCCTGAGAACCACTGACGCGGAAAAGGATCCGAGATCATGACCGTCACCACCGAAACCGCGGCCCTGACCGACCGCCACGGCGCCGTGCACGCCCTGCCCGCCGCCGAGGCCGAGGCGCAGGTTCGCGCCGACGACCGCGCGCACGTGTTCCACTCCTGGAGCGCGCAGGCCGCGATCGACCCGCTGCCCGTCGCCGCGGGCGAGGGATCCACGTTCTGGGACTACCAGGGCAACGCCTACCTCGATTTCTCCAGCCAGCTGGTGAACCTCAACCTGGGTCACCAGCAGCCGGATCTGGTCGCGGCGATCCAGCAGCAGGCCGGCCGTCTCGCGACGATCCAGCCGTCGCTCGCGAACGACGTGCGCGGCGAGCTGGCGCGGCTCATCGCCGAGGTCGCCCCCGAAGGTATGGAGAAGGTCTTCTTCACCAACGGCGGCGCCGACGCGAACGAGTACGCGGTGCGCATGGCGCGCACCGTGACCGGGCGTCGCAAGGTGCTGTCGATGTACCGCAGCTACCACGGCTCCACGGCGACGGCGATCTCGATGACCGGCGACCCGCGGCGCTGGGCGAACGACACCGTCGACAACGGCACCGTGCGCTTCTTCGGCCCGTACCTGTACCGCTCGGCGTTCCACTCGTCGACCCTCGCCGAGGAGTCCCAGCGTGCGCTCGAGCACCTCGAGCAGACCATCCAGCTCGAGGGTCCGAACACGATCGCGGCGATCATCATCGAGACGGTCGTCGGCACCAACGGCGTGCTGGTCCCGCCGCCGGGCTACCTGCAGGGCGTGCGCGAGCTGTGCGATCGCTACGGCATCGTCTACATCGCGGATGAGGTCATGGTCGGCTTCGGCCGCCTCGGCGAGTGGTTCGGCATCGACGCCTTCGACGCCAAGCCCGACCTCATCACCTTCGCCAAGGGCGTGAACTCCGGCTACGTCCCGCTCGGCGGCGTCGTCATCTCCGACCGGATCGCCTCGGCGTTCGACACCGTCCCGTTCGCAGGCGGGCTCACGTACTCGGGGCACCCGCTCGCGTGCGCCGCGGGCGTCGCGACGTTCGAGGTGTTCCGCCGCGACGGGATCCTGGAGCGCGTGCGCGACCTCGGATCCCGGATCGTGGAGCCGACACTGCGCTCCTGGGCCGAGAGGCACCCGAGCGTCGGCGAGGTGCGCGGCCAGGGCCTGTTCTGGGCCGTGGAACTCGTCCGCTCGACCGAGACCCGCGAGCCGCTCGTGCCGTTCAACGCGGCCGGCGCCGATGCGGCGCCGATGGGCGCGTTCGCCGCGGCGGCGAAGAAGGGCGGCGTGTGGCCGTTCGTGCACTTCAACCGCACGCACATCGCGCCGCCGCTGGTGATCACCGAGGACGAGCTGGTGCGCGGCCTCGGCGCGATCGACGCCGCGCTCGACGTCGCGGACTCTTACACCGACTGAGCCGCGCGAGCTGCTCCGGATCCCGTTCCCTCTGGGGCGGGATCCGTGCGTTCAGGTCGCAGAATCTGTCGTTCGGACCTGGTCTCAGCGACGTTTTCTGCGACCTGAACGGGGGAGAGCGCGGCCGATGCGCGGCGCCGTCAGACCGCGACCGGATCCGGATCCGCGGCGCGGCCGACGTGCCAGCCCTCCTCGATGCGGAGCACGGTCGAGACGGACAAGTTCGCGGGGCCCATCGTGAGGTGCGACAGGTCGGTGCCCAGCGCGTGCAGCAGCGTCATGATGGTGACGCCGCTGGTCACCACCAGCACCTCGGATCCGGCGGTCGCGACGTCGTGCAGCGCCGCTGTCGCGCGCTGAGCGACGGCGGCGAGCGTCTCCGCGGTCGGATCCTCCGCGGCCAGCGCATCGAGCGTCGCGAGGAACGGGCGCTCGGCCTCGGCATGCGAGCGCATCCGATGCGCGAACCGGCGGATGCGCATGGCCTCGAGCCGACCAAACGAGATCTCGCGCCAGCGCGGATCCGACGTCGGCTGCAGGTCGGATCCGGCGGCGCCGAGCAGGCGCGCGGCGGTCTCGCGATGCCGGATGCCGTCGCCCGAGAAAGCGGCGTCGAACGTGATTCCGGCGGCGGCGAAGTCGCGGCCGCGTTCGGTGGCCTGATCCTGGCCGAGGGCGGTGAGCGGCGCATCGGACCAGCCCTGCATCCGCTCCGCCGCGTTCAGCATGCTCTGCCCGTGCCGCACCACCCAGATCCGCGTCATGGTTTCAGCCTAGGAGAGCGGTGTGGCGGTGCGTCTCCGTTCAGGTCGCAGTATCTGCTGCCCCAGGGGGTGTTTCGGAGCAGAAAGTGCGACCTGAGCGGAGAGGGACGAGCGCGTCGGGCTCGCCGGCCGCTTCAGGGCGGGTCGCTTCAAAGGGCGGGCCCGTTCAAACGGCCGGCCACCAGGCCGGATCCGTCCACAGTCCGAGCTCCTGCTCGAGCGCCGCGCCGACCCGGAACACCGTGGCATCGTCGAAAGTGCGCCCGACGATCTGCACGCCCGTGGGGACGCCGTTCGGCGCGATCCCCGACGGCACCGCCAGCACCGGCACGCGGCCGATGACGTTGAACGGCAGGGTCATCAGCTGCGCGAACACGGTGTCGCTGTCGGTGCAGGGCTCGTCGGCGGCCAGGCCCGTGGTGGCGATCGTGGGGCAGACGAGCACGTCGTAGTCCTGCATCAGCTCCCCGAACGGACGGTAGAACGCCGACTCCGCCTCGAGCCCGGTCACGAAGTCGCCGCTGTTCGCCGCGGCGGCCGCGAACGCCCGCGTGTACGGCATCAGCTGCGCGGAGCGCTCGGGGTCGCCGTCGGCGATGGACTCGATGAACGGCCCCATCACGGCGCCGAAGTGCGGCCAGCTGGTCTCGAGGGTGCGCTGCGGACTCCAGGGCAGCTCGACCTGCTCGACCACGGCGCCCGCGGCGCGGAGTGCGGTGACGACGCCGAGGGTGTTCGCGACGACAGACGGATCCACCGCGTAGCCGCCCAGGTCGAGGCAGACGGCGATGCGCATGCCCGCGAGCGACGAGACCTCGCCGGACACCGTCACGACCTCGCGCAGTGACGCCGCGTCGCCCGCCCAGGGCCCGGAGATGACGTTCTGCAGCAGCGCGACGTCGGCGACGCTGCGCCCCATCGGTCCGTCCGCGCAGTACGTGTCGGAGTTGAACGGGGCAAGACCCGGCACGCGCGCGAACGGGGGCTTGAACCCGACGACGCCGCAGAACGACGAGGGGATCCGGATGGATCCGCCGATGTCGGATCCGGTCGCGAGGATCGTGGAGCCGGCCGCGAGCACCGCTCCGGATCCGCCCGAGGATCCGCCCGGGGAGTATGCGGTGTTCCACGGGTTGCGGGTCACGCCCCAGAGCGCCGTGTGGGTGACGGGGGCGCAGCAGTACTCAGGCGTGGTCGTGCGACCGTGCACCACGGCGCCGGCGGCGAGGATCCGGTCCACGATCGGGTGGGTCTCGGCGGCGACGTGGCCGCGCTCGAGCAGGCTGCCCTCCTCGGCGGTACGGCCGGCGATCGGCTGCTCCTCCTTGAGCATGAGCGGGATGCCCTCGAGAGGCCGGGTGGCCCCGCCGTCCGCGAACCGCTGCTCCGAGTCGAGGGCGGTGGTGCGGGCCGCGTCGAGCCACTGCTCGGTGACGGCGTTGATGGCCGGCTCGGTCGCCGCCGTGCGCGCGATGACCGCGTCGAGCAGCTCGACGGGGGAGAGCTCGCGACGGCGGAACCGTGCGGCTGCCTCGGTGGCGGTGAGGTGGTGCAGTTCCATGGGGCTTCCTTGTCTCAGATGGGGTCGTTGAGCGAGCGGAGCGAGACGAAACGCGGTGATCTCGTGAGGGCTCCACGTTTCGTCTCGGTCGCCTTCGGCGTCCTCGCTCAACGACCCCCGGGGGAAGGGGAGGAGCGGGCGCCGTCGTTCAGCGACCCTGGAATGGGCTTGTCATCAGGCCGGGACGGGCACGGAGTCCAGCAGCAGGCGGGTGTACTCGTGCTGCGGATTCGTCAGGATCTCGGTCGTCGCGCCGCGCTCGACGATCTCGCCGCGGCGCATCACCAGGGTCTGCTCGCACACCCGGCGCACGACGGCCAGGTCGTGGCTGATGAACAGCAGCGTCAGGCCCTGGCGGCGCCGGATGTCGGCGACCAGGTCCAGCACCTGCGCCTGCACCGAGACGTCCAGGGCGCTGGTGGCCTCGTCCATCACGAGCAGATCGGGCTCGATGGCCAGCGCGCGGGCGATCGCGACGCGCTGGCGCTGCCCGCCGGACAGGGTCTTCGGGCGTGCCACCGCGTGCTCTTCGCTCAGGCCGACCGCCGTCAACAGCTCCCGGGCGCGATCCGCCGCGGCCGCCTTGTCTAGTCCCGCGTGCAGGCGCAGCACGTCGCCGACCGCCTGGCCGGCGGGGATGCGCGGATCCAGTGACAGGTACGGATCCTGGAACACCATCTGCACGCTCTTGGCTCGCGCGAGTCGTGCCTCGCGGCCCGTCGCGTGTCCCGCGATCTCGCGCCCGCCGATCCGGATCGTGCCTGTGTCGGCCTGCTCCAGGCCGACGATCATGCGCGCGAGCGTCGACTTGCCGGATCCTGATTCCCCGACCACGGCGAGGGCGCCGCCCACCGGGATCTCGAGGGTGGCATCCGCGACGGCGTGCACCTCCCCGCGGCCGCGCACCTTGTACGTCTTCGAGACGTCGGCGACCTCGACCATGGCAGAGACTGAGCCGGCCGAGCCCACGGCGCTGTCCGACCCGGTCAGTCGCGGCGTCGCCGCGACCAGGCGGCGGGTGTACTCGGCCTGCGGAGCGCGCAGCACGTCGAGGGCGGGACCCTCCTCGACCACGGCGCCGTCCTTCATGACGACCAGCCGGTCGCACAGGGATCCGGCGAGGTTGAGGTCGTGCGTGATGAACAGCATGCCCATGCCGCGTTCGGCGCAGAGTTCGCGCAGCACCTGCACGATCTCCGCCTGCGTGGTCACGTCGAGCGCCGTGGTGGGCTCGTCGCACACCAGCAGGCGGGGCGACGTGGTCAGGGCGCCCGCGATCATGACGCGCTGCAGCATGCCGCCGCTCAGCTCGTGCGGGTGCTGGTCCAGGTGCTCGGCAGGCGAGGGCAGCCGCACGTCGGCGAGCAGCTCGGCGGCACGCGCGCGAGCACGGCTTCGGGACCAACCCTCGTTCAGCCGCAGCGCTTCGGTGAGGTGGTCGCCGATCGTGCGCATCGGGTTGATCCCCGCGCGCGGATCCTGGAACACCATCGCCGCATCCGCGCGACGGAT
The DNA here is from genome assembly GCF_056398985.1 of Microbacterium sp. 01T413_2. NCBI lineage: Bacteria > Bacillati > Actinomycetota > Actinomycetes > Micrococcales > Microbacteriaceae > Microbacterium > Microbacterium sp. 01T413_2. The sequence continues at coordinate 9,760 of NZ_JBFTQL010000041.1, read as the reverse complement.
CGCCCGGAGCGTCGCCGGCGCGAGGGGCGAGCGGCCGTCGACCGTGACGGTGCCGCCGATCTCGGCCCGCTCGGGCGTGAGGCCGAGCACGGTGCGCGCGGTGAGCGACTTCCCGGATCCGGATTCGCCGACGAGGCCCACGGTCTCGCCGGGAGCGACGGACAGTGTGATCCCGTGCAGCAGGCGGGTGCCGTTCGGCAGATCGAGCGTGAGGTCGCGGATGTCCAGCAGAGCGGAGGCGGAGTGCGCCGCGGCCGTGTCGAGAAGTGCGGCGGTCATACGGGGATCTCCCCTCCGATGCGGTCGGAGAGATCCTCGCCGACGATGTTGACGGCCACGACCACGAGCACCACCACGATGGCGGGCGCGATGGCGGGCAGGAACTGGCCCGCGGCGATGCCGGACTGGGCCTCGTTGATCATGGCGCCCCAGTCGGCGGTCGGCGCCTGCACGCCGAGCCCGAGGAAGGACAGGCCGGCGAGCTCGGCGAGCACGTAGCCGAAGTTCAGCGTCGACTGCGCGCCCACGATCGGGGCGATGTTCGGCAGCACGCGGCGCAGCGCGATCCACGCCCCGCCGAAGCCCTGCACGCGATACGCGGCGACGTACGGGCGGGTGCGCTCGGCGGACACGAGCGAGCGGGTCAGCCGCGCCACGAACGGCGCGTACGAGATGCTCATCGCGATGACCGGGGCGACCAGGCCCTTGCCGAACAGGGCGACGGCCATCATCGCGATGAGCAGCGACGGGAAGGCGAACAGCACGTCGAAGACACGGCCCAGGACGGCGTCGATCCAGCCGCCCCTCCATCCGGCGACCAGGCCCAGCAGGATACCCAGCACGGTGGAGAAGACGACGACCAGCAGCGGGCCGAGGAGGGCCGTGCGACCGCCCCAGATGATGCGGCTGAGCAGGTCGCGGCCGAGGCTGTCCGTGCCGAGCCAGTGCGCGGGGGACGGCGCCGCGTAGAACGCGGTGAAGTCGACGGCGTCCGGGTCGTACGGGGCGACCCACGGGGCGAGGATCGCGGTCAGGGTGACCACGGCGAGGATCACCATGCTGGTGATCACGATGCCGCGGCCGCGCATCCTCTTCGGCATGCGCAGCACGCGCACGGCCAGGGTGGGGGCTGAAGAGGTCATCGGGCACCAGCTCCTGCGGCGGATCGCGGGTCGATCCAGGGCTCGAGGATGTCGATGATCGCGTTCACGACGACGAAGGCCGTGACCACGAGCAGGACGATCGCCTGCACGACGGGGAAGTCGAGGCGGTCGACCGAGCCGACCAGGAGCGAGCCGATCCCGGCGAGGCCGAAGGCCTGCTCGACGATGGAGCTCGCGACGATGAGGCCGGCCACGAGCACGCCGGACACGGTGAGGATCGGGCCCAGCGCATTGCGCAGCACGTGCCGGCGGACCACGGCGAGGCGGGTGATGCCGCGCGAGGTGGCGACCTCGACGTGTTCGCGGTTCAACTGCTCGACCATGGCCGAGCGGGTGACCTTGCCGACGAGCACGATGAACACGATCGCCAGCGCGATCGACGGCAGCACGAGGTGGTAGACCATGTCCCAGAATCCGGATCCGGATCCGAAKGAGGGGAACCAGCCCAGCTGCACCGAGAAGATCGCGATCAGCACGATGGATCCGACGAACGAGGGGATCGCGCCCAGCACGGTGAGCGAGATGAGGATCCCGCGGTCGGCGGCGCGGCCCTTGTTCAGGGCGGCGATCGTGCCGCCGACGAGCCCTGTGACGGCGATGATCGTGCCGGCCATCACGACGAGCATGAGGGTGACCGGGAGGCGGTCGCCGAGCACAGCCGTGACGTCCTGGCGGAACTGCAGGGAGCGGCCGAAGTCGCCGTGCAGCACGCCGGCGATCCAGCGCACGTACTGCTCCCAGGGGGGCAGGTTCAGCCCGTACTGCGCGGTGACGTCGGCGATCGCCTCGGGCGACGGCTTGCGGCCGCGCAGGAGGAAGCGGATCGGGTCGCCGGGCACGAGGAACCGGGAGAAGAAGACGAGGAGCGAGGCGAGGAAGAGGGTGAGCAGCAGCCCGCCCAGCTTTCCCGCGACGCGGCGGAGAGTGCTCATGGCGTCACCTGTGGGTCTCGGCCGACTTCCGGAGCGACGCGGGTGCGCGTCGCTCCGGAAGCACGGCTCATCGGGTGGGGGTGGACAGATCAGCGCTTGCCGAGCGCGTCAGCGCTTGCCGATCTGGGCCGCCCACGGGTAGTAGAGGAACGCCATCGACGGGTCGAGGCCCGTGATGCGCTTGCCGAGGAACAGCGGCAGCGGGCCCGTCGCGAGCGGCAGCCAGGGCAGCTCCTCGTTCGCGATCTGCTGGGCCTTGGCGGTCAGCACGCTGCGCGCGGCCGGATCCATCGTGCCGACGGCCTCGTTGACGGTCTTGTCGAACTCGGGGTTGCTCCAGCCGCCGTAGTTGCTGAAGTCGCCGGTGCGAAGCACGCCGTACATCTCCAGGGCGTCCGGGCTGGAGAGGTACCAGACGGTGTAGAACAGGTCGACGCCCTCGCGTGCGCTCGGGTCGCTGAACAGTGCGGTGTACTGCGCGGGGCTGACGGTCTTGATGGTCAGCTTCAGGCCGATCGACTGTGCGGCCGCCATGGTCGCCTGCGAGACCACGGAGAAGTCGTTGCCGATCGGCGCGGTGACGTAGACGAGCTCCTTGCCGGTCGCGCCGGCCTCCTCGACGAGCTTCTTCGCGGCCGCGACGTCCTGCTTGTAGTGCGTGATGTCATCGAAGGCGGTCTTCTTCGCCGCATCGGTGGCCGTGCCCCACACCAGCTTCGTGGTCAGCACGTCGCTGATCTCGCCGATGCCCTGCGACGCGCCCTTGAGGATGCCGGGGCGGTCGAGCGCCATCATGAGCGCCTTGCGCACGCGCTTGTCGCCGAGCGGACCGCCCAGGTTGCTGATCACGAGGTCGCTCGTCGCCGAGGACGGTGCGTACAGCACGTCGCCCTTGCCGGAGGCCTGCAACTGCGGGGCGGATTCCATCGGGATCTGCCAGGATCCGTCGACGCTGCCCGACTTCATGGCGTTCACGCGCGCGGTGGCGTCGGGGATGATCGCGAACGTCATCTTCGCCGCCTTCGCGCGCAGATCCTTGTCCCAGTAGCCGTCGTAGCGCTCGAGCGAGAGCGACTCGCCCGACTTCCACTGGGTCAGGGAGAACGGACCGGTGCAGTTCACGCCGCCGGTCGAGTTTCCGTAGTCCTTGCCCGTGGCGGCCAGGGTCGCCGCCGACTCGATCACGCCGGCGGATCCGCCCATGCCCTGGTTGAACTGGGAGTCGGGGATCTTGGTCTTGACCGTGACCTCCATAGGGCCGGTCTGGGTGATCGATTCGACGTTCTGGTAGACCGAGAACCAGGCGGATCCGACCTGGGGATCCATGATCCGCTGCATCGAGGCGACGGCGTCCGCCGCGGTCAGCGGGGTTCCGTCGTGGAACGTCACGCCGTCGCGGATCTCGTAGACCCAGGTGAGCGGGTCGGGGTTGCTGAAGCTCTTCGCGAGTCCCGGGCTCAGGCTGTAGTCGGGGTTCAGGCGCAGCAGCGACTCGCACACGTTGGCGAGCACCTGGTTGTCCGGGTAGTCGAACGCGTAGGCGTAGTCGAGCGTCGCGGGCTCGGCATAGAGCGCGAACGAGAACGAGTCGATGTCGCCGGTCGGCTTCGCGGTGGTGGTGGTCAGCTTCCAGTCGGCGCCGGCGGATCCGGTCGACGTGCCGCCCGCGCTGCCGGAGCAGGCGGTCAGCGAGGTGGCGGCTATCAGGACCGCGGCCCCCAGCACCGTGGCGGAGCGGTGACGGGCGGCGACGCGGGAGAGGCGGTTTCGGGTCATGACAGCTCTCCTTCGAGCTCGGTGCGGGAGGTGTTCTCGGTGCGTGTCTCGGCGATGGCGAGGGCGGTCTCGGCGGCGTGCAGCAGACGGCCGTCGATCCAGGTCTGGGTGACGCGGCTGGTGTGGATCTCGTCGGCGGGAACGTCGAACGGAGACGGATCCAGCACGACGAGGTCGGCGCGGTAGCCCGGCTTGATGCTGCCGGTGTCGTGGTCACGGTGGTTCACGTACGCGGTGCCGGAGGTGTAGGCGGCCATCGCGGTCGCCAGGTCGAGGCGCTGGTGCGCGCCGCCCAGGGGCTCCCGGTCGGATCCCGGGGTGGTCCGGTTGACGGCGATGTGGATCGCCTCGATCGGAGCGGCGCTCGAGACCGGCCAGTCGCTGCCGGCCGCGAGCCGCACGCCCGCCCGCACGAAGTCGCCGAACGGGTACTGACGTGCTTCCTGTCCTTCCTGAAGGAACGGCAGGGTGAGCTGGTCCAGCTGGTCCTCGTGGGTGGCCCACAGCGCCTGGATGTTCGCGATCGCGTCGAGTTCGGCGAAGCGCGGCACGTCCTCCTCCGCCACGATCTGCAGGTGCGCGAGGTGGTGGCGGCCGTCGGTCGGACCGTTCGCGTCGCGCGCCTGCTGCAGCGCGTCCAACGCCTCGCGCACGGCGCGGTCGCCGAGCGCGTGCATGTGCACCTGCTGTCCGGCCGCGTCGAGCGCCGTGACGTACTCGCGCAGTCGCTCCGGGTCGATGAAGCTCAGCCCGTGGTTGTGAGTGTCGTGGCCGTGCGCGTCGCGGTAGGGCGTGAGCATCGCGGCAGTGTGGTTCTCGGCGACGCCGTCGACCATGATCTTGGTGGTGCCCACCTCGAGCCGCTCCGGGGATCCGAGGGCTGCGACGCGGTGGCGCTGCGCGACCATGTGCTCGACCTGCTCGATGCCGCCGTCGCGCTCCCACCACTGCGCGCCGGTGACGTGCACCTGCAGCGTCCCCTCGGCGAGGGCCTTCTCGTATGCGGGCAGAGGATCGGCGATGCCCGCACCGCCGCCGCCGACCATGGCGTCCTGCCAGCCGGTGATGCCGAGCGCGACGAGCTCTTCCTGGGCGCGGAGCAACCCGCGGTAGCGCAGGTCCTCACCGATCTCGGGCCGGACGGCGGCGAACAGATCTGCCGCGCCCTCGTGGAACGTGCCCGCGGGGTGGTCGTCGGCGTCGCGGATGACCACCCCGTCAGCGGGATCCGGCGTCTCGGCGGTGATGCCCGCGCGAGTGATCGCCTCAGTCGACGCCCACACGCTGTGGTGGTCGCGGCTGGACAGCAGCACCGGGCGGCCCGGGGCCGCGGCGTCGAGCAGCTCGCGCGGCGGGTTGCCGCCGGGGAAGCAGTCCATCGACCAGCCGCCGCCGAGGATCCACTCCTCGTCGGGGTTGGCATCGGCGTAGGCGCGGACGGCCGCGACGGCCTCGTCGGCGCTCTCGGTGCCGGTGAGGTCGCACTGCAGCAGCTCGACGCCGCCGCCGACCGCGTGGATGTGGGCGTCCTGGAAGCCGGGGCTCAGCAGGGCGCCGCGCAGGTCGATGAGCTCGACGGTTCCGGCGGGCTCCGCGCCCAGGACGGCGGCGAGCTCGGACTCGGACACGATGCGCTCGATGCGCTCGTCGCGCACGATGACGGCCTGGCCGAGCAGGGGGGATCCGGATCCGGTGAACACCGATCCGCCGTGGAAGACGCGCGTCGTCATCATCCGCCTTTCGTCGTTGAAGCAAGGGGGGTTGAACCCGCAGGGCGGCGGGATCGCGATAACGCTAGCCAGCGTCAAGAGTGATGTCAACAGTGTTGACAGGATTGATGTCCGAACCGATGATGAGGCGTGCCACGCGTGGCACGATAGAGAGCGGAGAGGGGCGATGCCCGTGAAGAAGAGCAGCCGGATCGCAGCCGTGGCAGACGGCGGGACGGCGTCCGTGCGCGCCCGCCTCGACCCCGAGACGATCATCGCCACGGGTCTGGAACTTGCCGCGACCCGCGTGACCGTGATCTCGGTGCGCGAGCTCGGAGCGCGCCTCGGCGCGGATCCGACCGCGATCTACCGGCACTTCCGCAGCAAGGACGAGCTCATGCGCGCTCTGCTCGACGAGGTCACGATGCGCGCCCTGAACAGTGTCGACGTGCCTGTGGAGGACTGGCAGGGTCGGCTGCGTGCCCTGGCCACGGCCACGCTCGACCTGTACTCCGAGTACCCCGCGGTGGGTGCGGAGGCGACCACGTTGACCACGCACGGACCGGGTGAGCTCGGCGCGATCGAGCTCATGCTGCAGGCGTTCACCACGGCCGGCCTGAGCGCCTCCGACGTGGTCCGGCATTATGCGCTGCTGGCTTCGCACGTGCTGTCCACCGCCGCCGGCATCGCCAGGGCCAGGGCCGTACGCGATGCGGACGAGGTCGACGGGCCGTGGTTCGATGAGCCGCCGCTCGCGGATCCGCGCCGATACCCGCTCCTCGCCCAGAACACCGTGGCGCTGGCGTCGCTGCGCGATCGGGAGCTGTTCTTCCTCGGCGTGGATCAGATCCTCGACTCCGCCGAGCGCGCCGCGGGCTGAGCATGCGGCGGGCTGAGCGCGCCGCGGGCTGAATGCGTCGCTCTGGTCTGTGCTGCCGGCCGAGCACGCGAGTCAGGCCCGTGCTGCCGGATCCCCCTTGCTCACTGGTCGCGAATTGCGGCTTCGCGTGTGTGAGAGGCGCAATTTGCGACCAGCGAACGGGCCTCGGGATCCGGACTTGCGTGGTGACTAATTTTGTGACAAAACTAGTTCGCGACGGCGAGGACGCCGGGAAACGGGAGTGGATCGATGCGGATCGGAATCATCGGCGCGGGGATCGGCGGGCTCGCCACCGCGCTCAGCCTGGAGGCCGCCGGCTTCCGCGACATCACCGTGCACGAGCGCACGGACGAGATCCGCGGGCTGGGCGTCGGACTCAACCTGCTGCCGCACGCGATCCGCGAGCTGACCGAGCTCGGTCTGCGTGATCGTGTCGAGGCGCTCGGCATCGCGCCCGAGACCCTCGTCTACATGAACCGCTTCGGCCAGCACATCTGGAGCGAGCCGCGGGGCCTCGCCGCCGGCTACCGCTGGCCGCAGCTCTCCGTGCACCGCGGGCGGCTGCAGCTCGCCCTGCGCGACGCGGTCGTCGAGCGCCTCGGCGACGTGATCCGGCTCGGCCATCGCCTCGTGGCCGCCGAGAGCGGCGATGACGGGTCCGAGACTGTGCACTTCGCGACGGCGGACGGCGAGGTCGCGGCGACCTACGACCTCGTGATCGGGGCCGACGGGATCCACTCCGCCCTGCGTGCGCTGCGCTACCCGGCCGAGGGCGCACCGCCGTGGAGCGGGCTGACGCTGTGGCGCGGAGTCTCCGAGGCCCCGGTGCTCGTCGACGGGCGCACCATGATCATGGCGGGCGACGGCGAGCAGAAGTTCGTCGCCTACCCGCTCGGCGCCCCCGAGAACGGCCGCCAGCGACTGAACTTCATCGCGGAGCGGCGCGGCATCGGCCACCCCGACGCGGACTGGAACCGCTCGGTGGATCCGGGGCCCATCGCCGAGCTGTTCGCGGACTGGGTGTTCGACGGACTGGATGTACCGGCGATCATCGCGAATGCCGAGGAGATCCTGGAGTACCCGATGGTCGACCGCGACGCGCTCTCGCAGTGGACATTCGGGCGCACCACCCTGGTCGGCGACGCCGCTCACGCGATGTACCCGAACGGCTCGAACGGCGGGTCCCAGGCGATCCTCGACGCGCGTACGCTCGCGTTCCACCTCGGCACCGCCGTGCAGCGGGCCACGGCGCAGGGCACGACGGCCCAGGGCGCCACGGCGCAGGGTGATGCGATCGACGCGGCGCTCGCCGGTTACGAGGAGGCGCGCCGGCCCGCGATGACCGCGCTGCTGGCCGGCACTCGCGCGACCGGGCCCGAGCGGGTCATGCTGCTCGCCGCCGAGCGCGCCCCGCAGGGGTTCACCCGCATCGATGACGTGATCCCGCGTGCGGAGCGAGAGGAGATCGCGAACGCCTACAAGCGCGCGGCCGGATTCGACCCGTCGATCCTCAACGAGCGGTCCTCGCTCAGCGTCGGGGATCGGGCATGAGCGGCCGGTCGCCCACTGCGGCTGCGGCCGCCTCCACCGCTGCCGATCCCGCGCCCGCTCCCGGCTTCGACGCGGAGAGCCGCCTCGCCGCGGTCATCTCCCCGCTGCGGCGCACCCTGCTGACCGCGGCGCGCGAACGCGGCGATCTCCCCGACATCCCCGATGCGCAGATCGAAGTGGTGCGCGCCCTCCTGCCGGCCTCGGGGGAGGCGGAGCGGGGTCCGGCCGAACTCGCCGAGGCGCTGCACCTGAACAGGTCCACCGTCAGCAACCTGCTCGGCGCGATGGAGGCCGACGGCCTCGTGCAGCGGCGCCGGGCCACCGGCGACGGCCGTCGCGTGGTCGTCGCCCTCTCGCCGCGTGCGATCGATCTGTTCGGGCGCTTCGACCAGGCCGCGGGTGAGATCCTGCGGGACGCGCTGGGCAGCCTGGACCCGGCCGACCGCGCCGCCGTGGCCGCTGCTGTCCCGGCCCTCGAGCGCCTCGCCGCAGCGCTGCACGGAGCGGACCGATGAGCGACTTCTTCACCGAGCTGCCGCAGCCCCGCTTCGAGCCGGCCTTCGACGTCACCGTTCACGTGGGCCCGCCGCGCGACCACGGCGTCACCTCGGCCGGCCACCGCCGGGTGGTGCCGATCCTCGGCGGGCGGATCGCCGGCGACCTCGAGGCCGAGATCCTTCCGGGCGGGTCCGACCGGCAGCTGATCGCGCCCGACGGCACGATCGGCATCGACGCCGAGTACACGGCCGTCGCGGCTGCCGGACCGCTGCTCATCCGCACCCGCGGGGTGCGCGCGGGGTCGGAGGAGGTGCTCGCTCGGCTGGGCCGCGGCGACGCGGTGGATCCGGACGCCTACTACTTCCGCACGACCTTCGAGGTCGAGGCAGCGGCTCCCGAGTTCTCCGGGCTGCAGCGCACGCTGTTCGTCGCCGTGTGCCGCCGGGACGGATCCGAAGTCCGTTACCGGGTGCACCGGATCGCCTGAGCCGGCGGCTGCGGATCTCGGCGATGCGGCCTCAGGCCGGCAGCAGCTCCCCGACCAGCTGCTGGATCCGCCGGCGGATCTCGTCGCGGATGGGGCGGACCGCCTCGATGCCCCGTCCGGCCGGGTCGTCGAGCGTCCAGTCCTCGTAACGCTTGCCGGGGAAGAACGGGCAGGCGTCGCCGCAGCCCATCGTGATCACGACGTCGGASTCCTGCACGGCCTCCGTCGTGAGCACCTTCGGCTGCTCCGCGGCGATGTCGATGCCGAGCTCCGCCATCGCCGCCACGGCCACGGGGTTGATCTGCGTGGCGGGGAGAGATCCGGCGGAGCGGACCTCGATCCGGTCACCCGCGAACTCGCGCAGGAATCCCGCGGCCATCTGCGATCGGCCGGCGTTGTGCACGCAGACGAAGAGCACGGCAGGGGTGGCTTCGGCGCTCATGTTTTCTCCTCGGATCTGCGTTCAGCCTACGGCGACCAGGCGGGTGCCGGTCTGCAGGACGGGGGTGCGCAGCAGGTTTCTAAGGGGAGCCGGCCGTCGCACGAATATCTTGACAGCCGGCATCGGAACCCCGCCGGGCGGATACGACTGCGACCCGTGAAAGCTGGTTCCGTCGATGGCTCAGAACGGCGCGTTCGCGTCGGGTGGTGGATCAGGGTCTTCGATGGTGAAGGTGACGGGTGCGGGTGGTTTGTCGATGTAGGTCGCGCCGCTGGGGCTGGTCCATTCCAGGACGCCCGCGCCTTTTTGTTTCACGGTCCAC
>NZ_JBFTQL010000040.1:0-27121 GCF_056398985.1 Microbacterium sp. 01T413_2 | reverse complement strand
CGGTGAGGGTTATGGGGAGCTGACCACGGGTCTGAAGCAGGCTGTGGATGGCATCAATGACATGTCGGAGTCGCTTCTGGGCATGATGCGTGCGATCCAGGACCTGGACACGCAGCTCGCCGGCGGCTGACACCGCGAACACGATCGAAGGGCCGGTGCGCGACACCGGCCCTTCGCATCGTTCGGATCCGGCATATCGGATTGATAACGTGGGGGGATATGAGCCTGTCGAACGACATCTGGGAGATTCCGGCCCAGATCACCGACATCGAGGGTCTGGATGCGCAGGGGCGCCCTGATCCGGCGTATGCGCAGGCGATCGGCCTCGTCCCGGCCCGCACCGGGATGCGGGTGCTGTCGACCCTTCTGGAGCTGGTCGTGGCGCTCGTCATCGCCGTTCCGGGAACGATCGCCGGCACGAACCTGGTGCTGCTGAGCGCGGCGGATCCGGCCGGTCTCCTGGCCCGCAAGGACCTGATCTGGATCCTGCTCCCGCTGATCGTGTCGTACGCGCTCATGCTGATCTACACGCTCGTTCAGCTCATCCTGCACGGCCTCAAGGGCGTGACGCTCGGCAAGGCTGTGGCCGGGATCCGCACCGTCAACGTGCGCACGCTGGAGAAGCCGGGTTTCTGGCGCGGCGCCGTGGTGCGCTATCTGATCCTCGCCGCATCGTTCCTGGTGCCGCTGATCGGCCCCCTGCTCGTGATCGCGCTATCGCCGCTGTTCGACGCGGAGCGGCGCGGGCGAGGCTGGCCCGACCGGGTCGCGGCCACCTGGCTCGTGGATGTCCGCCGGGGCCTGAACCCGTACGACGGCAAACGCATGCGCATCGCCCGCAAGCAGATCACCACCCAGGTGCATGAGGCCGCCCCGGCGCTGCCGTCGTTGGCCACGCCCACAGACCGCGACGCCCCCGCGGTGTACGTGCCGACCGGGCGCTTCTCCGGCGGTGTGGTCGGCGCGCATCGCGCCGCGGCTCCGACGCCCTCGCCGTCCGGCGCACCCTCGCCGTCCGCCGTCCCCGGTGCGCCCGTCGTGGGCGTGCCGTCGCTGGCCACGCCCACGACCGCGCAGGTCGGCCCCGCCGGCTCCGCGTCCGCCGTCCCGGCACCCGCTCCCGCCGACTCCGGCGCTCCCGCTTCGGCCGTGGCACCGTCCGTGCCGGCGCCGGCCGCGTCCTCGCCGGCGAGCACCTCGGCCGGYGGGTTCGCCCCACCCCCGGCTTCCGGCGAGGCCACCTGGCAGCCCCCCACGATCGCGCCGGTGGCGGCCGCCGCGGCTCCGGCAGCACCTGCGGCGCCCGCCGTGCCGGCTGCATCCGTGGCGCCCGCCGTGCCCGACGCCCCGCGCGCAGTGCTCGTGATCGACAACGGCGAGCGGGTCGAGGTGCGCGCCGCGACGCTCATCGGGCGTGCTCCCGCTGCCAGTCCCTCGGCGGGGGCAGGGGCGGACGCCTCGACAGGCTCGGCGACGGGCGAGGGCGAAGTCCAGCTCGTGCGCGTGCCGGACGAGACGCGCTCGGTCTCCAAGACCCATGTGGCGATCCTGCTCTCGCGTCGTGGTGTGGTCGCGGTCGATCGCGGCTCCACCAACGGCAGCTCGATCGTGCGCGACGGCGCGGAGCATCCGCTGACCCCGGGACACCCCGCCGAGCTGCGCGCCGGTGACGTGCTGCGCTTCGGCGACCGCAGCCTGCGCGTGGAGCAGGCATGACCCCCGGCGCCCGCGCGGCCGCCGCAGACACGACAGCGCGCGAGCGCCGCCCGGAGGATCACCGATGAAGGTCAAGCTCACCCTGCGCCGTCCCGGTGCGCCGCTCACCGACATCGTCGTCACCGCCGACTCCACCGCCACGGTCGCCGACGTCGCGCACCACATCGCCACGACGGATCCGCTGCGCTCGATCCGCGTCGCGCACGGCGAGACGCTCACGCTCTCGGTCGCACCCCCCACGAGCGAGCGCCTGGTGACGCTCAACCCCGACCTCGCGATCGGCGACGCCCCGGTCGGATCCGGCTTCCTCGCCGAGATCGTGAACCTCGGCGCCGACCGGATCGCGACCGGCACCGCCGGCGCCCGTCCCGCCGCGCACCTGCGGGTGCTGTCCGGACCGGCCGCAGGCCAGGAGTTCTCCCTGCCGATCGGTCATTTCGTGATCGGTCGCGAGGCCTCCGCCGACGTGCACCTCGCCGATCCCCTCGTCTCCAAGAAGCACGCCCGCATCGAGGTCGCCGGGACGTTCGTCGAGCTCGTCGACCTGAACTCCGCGAACGGCATCCTGGTCGACGGAGGCCTGGTGCAGCGCCTGAGGGTGATCCCCGGTCAGCCGTTCACCCTCGGCGACAGCGAGATCGTGGTGCGCCTCGTGGGCGACTTCGACGGCAGCGCCGCGGATCAGGATCCGGTTCTCGAGCGCGGCGGTGCGCTGCTGTTCAACCGCAGCCCGCGCGTCGAGGAGCGCTTCGCCGGCGAGGACGTCGACGAACCGCGCTACCCGCGGGACCAGGTGCAGCGGCTGTTCCCGTGGCCCATGCTGGTCGCGCCGATCCTGCTCGCGGTGACCATGTGGGCGTTCACCGGACGCAGCCTCTCGCTGCTCATGGCGGCGGCGAGCCCGATGATGATGTTCGGCAACTTCATCTCGCAGAAGACCAACCTCGGCCAGCGCCTGCGCAAGGAGGCCGAGATCTTCGAGGACCAGTTCGAGCGCCTCGAGGAGAAGCTCTACCACGCCCGTCCGCGCGAGCACGCGGTGCGCAACAACGAGGTCCCCGCGGTCGCGGTCGTGTTCGACGAGGCCATGAAGCTCGGACCCCTGCTGTGGACCCGCCGCCCGGAGCACTGGAACTTCCTCGCCGTGCGCCTGGGCACCTGCTCCGACCTGTCCCGCACGACGATCAGTCGCACCGAGGCGGCCGAGGCGCTGCCCGAGTTCGTGGAGCGCGTCGACAGGCTCGAGGAGCGCTACCGCATCATCGAGGACGTGCCGATCCTGGAGTCGCTGCAGAGCGTGGGATCCATCGGCGTCGCCGGCCCCACCTCGGTCGCCGGCGACGCGCTGCGGGGTCTCGCCGTGCAGCTGTTCGGCATGCACTCCCCGAACGAGCTCGTCGCCGTCGCGCTCACCGAGCCCGGATGGGCGAACGAGCTGGACTGGTTGACCTGGCTGCCGCACACCTCGAGCGAGCGCAACCCGTTCAAGGAGATGGCGCTGGCCGACTCCGCGTCCACCGGCACGGCGTTGCTGAACGGCCTCGAGGAGATCGTGATGCGCCGGTCCACCGCGGCCGCGGCGCTGCGTCCGCCGTACGGTGACGACTGGGACCCCACCCGCTACGGCACCGACGTCAAGCGCGCCGCCGAGGAGTCGACCTTCGAGGGGCAGGCGGCGGTGGTCGTCATCGTCACGAACGACGCCCCCGTCGATCGCGCCCGGCTCACCCAGATCCTCGAGCGCGGCGCCGACGTCGGCGTCTACGCCCTATTCGTCGCGCCTGTCGTCGAGGCGCTGCCGGCCGCCTGCCGCAGCTTCATCGACGTGTCGGCCGGCCTCGAGCACGCCAGGGTCGGCACGGTCCGCAACGGCGTGAGCTACCCCGACGTGAAGGTCGAGGGCGTGTCGCACGCCTACATGACCATGTTCGCAAAGCGCCTGGCCCCGGTCGTSGACGCYTCSACCGTCGTGGAGGACTCCTCCGACATCCCGAACTCGGTCATGTTCCTSTCGCTSGTCGGATCCGAGACGGCRTCGGATCCGACCGCCGTGATCGACCGCTGGCGGCAGAACAACACGATCATCGATCGCTCCGGCGCGCCCCAGTCGCGGCTGAAGAAGGCGGGCAACCTGCGCGCCATCATCGGCCAGTCGCAGACCGATGCGATGACCCTGGACCTGCGCACCCAGGGCCCGCACGCCCTCGTCGGCGGTACCACCGGCGCGGGCAAGAGCGAGTTCCTGCAGGCGTGGGTGCTCGGCATGGCCGCCGCGCACAGCCCCGACCGGGTGACGTTCCTGTTCGTCGACTACAAGGGCGGATCCGCGTTCGCCGATTGCGTCGACCTCCCGCACACCGTCGGCCTGGTCACCGACCTCAGCCCGCACCTGGTGCGGCGCGCGCTCACCAGTCTCCGCGCCGAGCTGCACCATCGCGAGCACCTCTTCAACCGCAAGAAGGCGAAGGATCTGCTCGAGCTCGAGAAGCGCCGCGACCCGGACACGCCGCCGGCGCTCGTTCTCGTGATCGACGAGTTCGCCGCACTTGCGGGCGAGGTGCCGGAGTTCGTCGACGGTGTGGTCGACATCGCCCAGCGCGGTCGCTCGCTCGGCATCCACCTGATCATGGCGACGCAGCGCCCCGCCGGCGTCATCAAGGACAACCTGCGCGCCAACACCAACCTGCGCGTGGCGCTGCGCATGGCCGACGAGTCCGACTCGAAGGACGTCGTGGACGACGCCGTCGCCGCGTCATTCCCGCCGTCGATCCCGGGTCGCGGCATCGCGAAGACCGGTCCGGGACGCCTCGTGCCGTTCCAGTCCGCCTACGCCGGCGGCTGGTCCACCGACGAGGTGCAGGTGGCCGACGTGCGGGTGGCCGAGCTGCGGTTCGGATCCACCCAGCTCTGGGAGCCGGACCAGGAGCCCGAGTCGGACAGTCATGACGAGGACCTCGGGCCCAACGACCAGAAGCGCATCGTGGCGACGCTCGTGGCGGCGGCGCAGCAGGCCGGGATCCCCGCACCGCGCCGGCCGTGGCTCGACGACCTCGAGCACGCGGTCGACATCCGCGACCTGCCGACCCTCGGCGATGGGCAGATCCTGCTCGGCAAGACCGACGTGCCCTCCCGCCAGCTGCAGGAGCCGACGTATTTCGTGCCCGACCGGGACGGCTCGCTGCTCGTGTACGGCACGAGCGGTGCGGGCAAGTCGACCGTGCTGCGCACCCTCGCGATCGCGGCAGGATCGGACGCGGCCACGAACGTCGAGGTGTACGCCCTGGACTTCGGATCCGGAGCGCTCAAGAGCCTGGAGATCCTGCCGCAGGTCGGATCCGTGATCTCCGGCGACGACGCGGAGCGCGTGCAGCGCATCCTGCGTTCGCTCGCCCGGGTGCTCGACGACCGCGGCAAGCGGTTCAGCGCCGCGAACGCCGCGAGCCTCACGGAGTACCGCGAGCTCACCGGCATCGACGAACCGCGCATCCTGTTCCTGCTCGACGGGTTCCCGCAGTTCCGCAGCGAGTGGGAGTCGACCACGGCGCGGATGCCGTTCTACCAGACGTTCATGCGCATCCTCGGCGAGGGCCGCCCGCTCGGCGTGCACGTGATCGCGACCGCCGACCGCTCCGGTTCGGTGCCCACCGCGGTCAGCGCGAACGTCTCGCGCAAGGTCGTGCTGCGCCTGAGCGACGAGTCGGGCTACGCCATGCTGAACGCCCCGAAGGATGTGCTCGACGAGCGCTCCGCCCCGGGCCGGGCGATCGTGGACGGTCTCGAGACGCAGATCGCGACCCTCGGCGGTACCCCGAACGTGGCCGAGCAGACCAAACTGCTGGAGGCGATGGCGGCAGCCCTGCGCGCGGCAGGGGCGCGCGAGGTCGCCGAGATCGGCTCGCTGCCGACCCGGCTCGCGGTCTCGGCATTGCCGGATCGCATCGGCGAGTTCCCGGTGCTGGGTGTCGCGGAGGACACGCTGTCGGCACGCGAGTTCGACCCCATCGGCACATTCCTCGTGGCGGGCCCCCCGCTGTCGGGCAAGACCACGGCGCTCAAGGGCATCATCACCGCGATGCGCCGCTTCGACCCGGAGGTCAAGCTGTTCCACTTCGGGGGCCGGCGTTCGCAGCTCAAGGACTACGCCGACTGGACGCGCAGCGCCACCACGCCGGAAGCCGCCAAGGAACTCGCCGCCGAACTTGCGGAACTGGCCGGTGACGAGTCGATGCCGGTGCGCCTGCTCGTCGTCGTCGAAGACGTGCCGCAGTTCGCGGACACTCCCGCGGAACGCGACATGAAGGCGCTGTTCCAGGCCATCAACCGCAGCGACCACCTGCTGATCGGTGACCTCGACGTCACGCAGGCGACGAGTGGTTTCGGCTATATCGGCGACTTCAAGGCCGGCCGCAAGGGCATCGTGCTCAAGCCCGACGCCTTCGACGGCGATGCCGTGTTCAAGGTGCCGTTCCCGAAGGTCAAGCGCACCGACTTCCCCGAGGGCCGCGGCATCTTCGTCCAGGCGGGCCGCCAGGTCATCGTGCAGCTGCCGCTGGTGGAGGAGGAGACGCTCGCATGAGCGACATGAAGACGTTCGATGTGTCGGCGCTGACGGATCCGATCCCGTCCGGGGCGGTGAAGGCCGAGGCGAGCGAGCGGCTGCGCGGGGAATCCGGTGCGAGCGCCGAGACGCGCATGACGGTCGGCGCGGTCGTGCGCAGCGTGGTGCTTCTGATCGGCGCCGCGGTGCTGGCGGGATTGTTCGTGCGACTCGTGCAGCTGCTCTTCGGCGCCTACGAGTTCACGCCTTCGACCGTCGTGATCGCGCTGCTCATGGTCGTTCCCCTCGTCGTGATGAGGGTGCGCGGCCTTTCGCAGTCGCGCCGCGACCTCGATCGGGGATGGTATCGGCTGCGACGTTTCGCCGAGGCGAACGGGCTCACCCACACCATCCGCATCTCCGACCCGACGCACCCCGCCGCCGTGTTCACGGCCGGGACCGACCGGGTCTCCAGTGACGTGGTGCGCGGATCCGTCCCCTCCGCCCTCGGCGGCCGTGCCTTCGAGGTGGGCAACCACGGATTCGACACCTGGGCGGCGCGCGCCCGCCTTCCGCACGAGCTCGACTACGTGATGCTGCCGCTGCGCGCGCCGTCACCGGCGTTCACCATCATCGACCTGTCGCACGCGCGGGCTCGTCCGCCGTGGGAGCCCGCGGCCGGACAGCAGCCCGTCGCACTCGGCGACGGGTTCGACGAACGTTTCGAGACACGGTGTGCGCCGGAAGCGCAGGACGCGGTGCGTGCCGTGCTGACACCGCCCGTGCGTGCGGCGCTGACGCGGCTCGTCGCCGGGGCTGAGGTCGGCGTGGATCTCGAGGTCGTCGAAGGATCCTTGTACGTCGTCGTGCGCCGGAGCCTGCCGATCACCGATCCGACGTACTGGGAGTGGGTGGAGGATCTCGCACGGCTCGTCGACGAGCAGCTGGATCAGCGCTCCGACGCCGCCGCGTCCCTGCGCGTGGGCGAGGAGGATCCGCAGCGGGCCGCACGTCGCGCCCGGCTGCTCGGCCGCGTGCGCGGCGGGCGTCAGGTGGCGGTCGGCTGCCTCTTGCCGTTGCTGTTCGGCGCTGTCGCGGCAGCGGTCAGCGTGATGTGGCGGTGACAGCAGCGCAGCGGTGACCGGCCCGCGGCATGGGGAGTGCTCCCCATCGCGAGGGGCCGCGCCGCCGGGATAGGTTCGAACGGTAGCAAGGGATCGGAGGGCCCATGGGCGACGGAGTGAAGGTCAAGTACAGCGAGCTGGAGCCGCTGCAGAAGGCGCTGACCGACATCATCACGGAGTTCGACGAGGCGGGATCCCGCCGCAACGCGCTCCAGGACGCGGTCGGCGAGCCGTACGGCGAGCGCAAGCTGCACGACGCGGCCCATGACTTCGAGGGGCGCTGGGACGACCGCCGCAAGGCGCTCAAGGACAACTGCAAGACCGTGCAGGAGCACCTCGACGCCGTCATCAAGGGCTTCAAGGACTGGGACAAGCAGGCCGCCGACAAGTTCGACAAGAAGGGGTCCTGATGACGTACTACGAGGCGATGCCCGCGTTCTCGCCCGCGCACCACCGTCTCGGCCACATCGACGGCGACGTCGGTGCGATCCGCCAGCGCGGCACCGATCTCACCACTCTCGCGACCGAGATGACCACGTCGTCGAAGCTGCTGCAGAGCCTCGTCGAGGACGGTTCCGACATGAAGGGCGAGGCGATCGACAAGCTCGCCTCGAGCGCGAAGGACGTCTACGCCGAGCTGGGCAGGGCCGCCGAGCTGTACCACGCGGTGGCGCCGTACATCTCCGGCTATGCGACGGATCTGGAGACCGCCAAGAACGCGATCGACCCGATCCTCGGGGATCTGGTCGAGCTGTGGCAGACCTACCTGCACAAGCAGGGGGACGCGATGGATGCGCACGCCGCGCAGCCGAAGTATCCGACCGGGGACGACGCGAACGATGAGACTCTGCGCCAGCAGGCGGAGGACAAGCAGCACGATGCGGCGACTGCGGCGGCCGGGCTCGCGACCTCCGCGCGTCAGGCCTGGACGGATCGGGCGAAGGACTTCGACAAGGAGTGGGACACCTGGCACGGCGCGTTCATGCACGCCGCGAACGGGATCCACGACGACATGTCGGGCAAGATCAAGGACTCCTGGGATGACGACATGCGGGGCTTCCTGCAGTGGGCGTCCGACTTCCTCGCCGTCGCCGGCATGGTGCTCGCCGTGCTCGCGATCGTCGTGGGCGGTCCGATCATCGCCGCCCTCGCCGCGGTGGTCGCGATCGCGACCCTCGTGGTGGCCGTCGCCCGCCTGGCGCGCGGTGAGGGAAGCGTGCTCGATGTCGTGTTCGGCGTGATCGGCGTCATACCCGTGCTCGGACCCGCAGCCAAGTTCCTTCGCGGGCCGGCGGCCGCGCTGCACGAAGCGGAGTTCGGCGCCGATCTCCTCCGGCTCACCGGGCGCGGGGCGACGAGCGTACGCGGATGGGCATCGGGACTCAACGGCCTCGAGGGACTGACCGCCACGGAGCGTGTCGGCGACTTCTGCGCGAAGCTCTTCACGGGCAACGGGGCGTCCGACCTCCTCGAGATCGAGGGCGGGCTGAAGACGCTCGACATGGTCGGCAACGTCTTCGCATCGCATTTCGCGATCGCGGGGGGCATCAAGGACAGTGCCGGTGGCGCCTGGGGAGGCGCGTTCGCTCCGGGCCAGAACCCGTTCGGATGACCGCGGCACACGCCGTGGGTACGATGCGGCGCGCACCTGTGCGCGCGAGAGGATGATCCGATGAACAGTCTGCGCGCCGAGCTGCTCGGCGAGACCGGAACCGTGATCCCGCCGTATCGGATGCTCATCCCCGCGGGGTGGGAGGCGCACGATCTGAGTGCGGCCACCGAAGGCGACCTGCTCGGACGCGCCGATGCACGGCTGCGATCCGTGGGCAACACAGCACTCGGGCCGTTGCTGCGTGATCAGGTGCGCGATGTGTTCACGCAGCTGCGCGCACGCGGCGGCTTCGCCTACGCCTTCCCGGGGGAGGCCTCGCCGACCTGGGCGATCGGGGCGGCCAGCCTCGTCGGCACCAAGCGCACGGCGACGCCCGAGCTCACCCTCGACCAGATCGTGCAGTACGCGATCGTTCACCACGCTGCCGAGCCGATCGGCGACGACCACCGCATCGTCCGCTGGACCGAGCGCAAGCGGGTGACCGTCGACGGTGAGGACGCGACGACGCTGCTCATCACCTACCTCATCCCGATCCCCGGATCACGCCGCACCGAAGCCGTGCAGTGGACGGTGACCGTGGCGCACGATGCCGACATGCCGGACGACCACCCGAGCCTCATCGCCTGGCGAACCCTGTTCGACGTGCACGTGGCGAGTTTCGCCTGGCTGGAGCAGTGATGCAGATCACGATCGCCTACGACGAGGACCGCAGCATCCCGGTCCCGGTGCTGCCCGTCGCGGAACGCGCCACCTGGGCCGAGCAGACGGCTGCCGCGTTCGCAGCCCGCGTCGGCGGCGGCGATCAGCTTCGGCAGGGCGTCGCGAGCGCGCTCGACCGGCTCACGGTGCTCGCCGACGACGACTCGCGCCTGCTTCTGCTGATCGGAGCGGACGGTGCCATGCTCGCCCCGCTGCTGCTGTTCGTCGTACCGCACGAGCTGGATGAACGCGAGCAGGCCGACTTCCTCTGGCAGCCCTCCGCCCTCCTGCCGCCCACGCCGACCGTCGTCACCACGACGCACCTCGGCACCGGCTTCTCCTCGGGCCTCGCCCAGCGCGAAGACGGCGCGGACTTCTCGACCCGGCGCTGGTTGTTCTTCGGATCCGGCATGACGGTGGCCGCGCTGCTCGGCCCGGTCGCGCCTCTCGGACTCGGCCTCGTGGAGGCCATCGCCGACGCCCTGCTGGCGGAGTCCTGGGTGGAGGGCTTCGTGCCCCGCGAGGACGTCGCCAAGGCCCAGCGTCTCGATGCGCTCGCCTCACCGGCTCAGGAGGGGTGGCGGCTCGGCGCAGCGTCCGGCGGTGCGACAGCTGGCTGACACGCGCCGCGCGCGCCGGCAGAAGCGGCGGGATCCGAGGCGTCGTGAAGGATCGGCGGCGGTCGAAGGCATCGATCGCCCACTCATCCCGGCGCTCGCGTCATGAAGCCGGTCGTCCGTCTTCTCGGCGAGGATGCGGAGGTGCGCGCCGTCGGGCGTGAAGCGTGCAGGCGATGCAAGGCACCGACGGTGCATCCGACCTGTTCGCTGCGGTGGGCGACCTGCACCGGCGCCGGCGGCAGCAGGTCGCTGCACGGGCGGCCTCAGCTTCCCGCGCCCGAGCCGTGGCGACCGCGGAGCGCACTCCGCAGACGTCCGCTCGCGTCTGGCGCTGGATCTGGGCGGCGCTCGTCGCCGCGGGTCTCATCGCCGCCCTCGTGCTCGTCGTCGAGCTCGGCCCCGCCGACCGCAAGAACGCGTTCAGCGACCCGCAACTGAGCGCCACGATCGCTCTCATCGCGGGTGCCGCGGCGGCGGCGCTCCATCCTGCAGTCCGCTGCACCAGCCGAGCGTCGCGACGACGCGCTCCGCGAGCTGCGCCRCATCGCCGAACGGCTGGCCGTCACGAAGGCGTCGGCCGCGATGCAGCAGGACTGGCAGCGACGGCTCGATCGGCTCGCCGAGAAGGGCGCGTCGTCTGCCACGATCGCCCAGGCCAGGACCATGACGCCGTCCGCCTGGCTCGCCTGGCTCGGCTACGACGGCGAGATCGAGATCCGTTCGGTGCTGCCGCGGAGCTGACCGCGCCCGATGGGGAGTTGTCCCCATCGACGGGGTCGTCGAGGGGTTGTTAGGTTCGTCCTGTCGGGCCGGAGGGGCCCTGTCGAAACGACGACCGGGGGTGGATGATGGCCGATCTCGGTGCGTCTTCTGACACCTGCCGCGAGATGCTTCCACGGACCGGCCGGCTTCGGCCGGTCCCCTGCGCTACTCCGTGATGAAGGAGTCACACGATGCCGGAAGAGGCGCTGAAGGCCGCACGAGATCGACTGCACGTGCGCGTGCCAGCCTCGTTGGCGGACGCCGCGGCTCTGCGCGCCGAGGTGAGGGCGGCCGATGCCGCTCTCGGCGCCTGGCTGCGCTCGGTCGGGGCCGGGCGTGCGGCGCGAGCAGACCTGCGGGACGAGGGGGCCGCACGATGACCGACGTCAGGATGGATCTCGCACGGCTGGAGTCGACCGCGCACACGGCCAAGGGGCTCGCGACGACCTTCGACAAGGCGGAGGAGTTCGCGGACGATCTCGGCGGCCTCACCGGGCACGACGGCCTCGCCGACAAGATCGAGGATTTCGGCGGCAAGTGGGACATCGCGCGCGAGGACCTGCGCGACAACCTGCGCTCGCAGGCCGACTTCATGCAGGCGATCGTCGACACGTTCCGCGACCTGGACACGAAGATGGCACGGGACGGGGAGAAGTAGAGCATGAGCGTGCTTCCCGGGCGTCCGGCCGAGCTGACATCCCGCGCCGCAAGTCTCGTGGCGTCGGCCGAGGTGATCCTCGGCGTCATTTACGAGCTGCGCGGCATCGTCGAAGACGACGAGGGGAAGGCCATCAAGGCCCTCTACGCGCAGAATGAGCAGATCTCCTCGGATCTGGAGAGGATCCATCCCCGCTACAAGGGGACAGCGGAAGCGATCACCGAGTACGCCGTCGCGCTCACCGCGGCGCACGAGGATGCGCACCGCGCGCAGGACGACCTCGACGAGGCGCTGGTCGCGCAGGGGCGCGCCGACCGCACGCTGGAGGACCTCAACGACCGGGTGAAGGCTGCGGACGAGCCTTCGCCCTCTCTCACCGATCAGGTCCCCGGCGCACGGCGTGCTGCGGACGACGCCGGTGCTGCCGTCGGATCCGCCCGTGCGCGGATCGATGCCGCCCGCGAAGCGATGAACCGCGCCGCCGAGACGGCGATCCGCAGGATCGATGCGGCGATCGACTCCACGAACGAGGGGTTCTGGGACAAGGTCGGCGACTTCTTCTCCGACATCGGAGACTTCCTGGCCGGCATCGCCGACTGGATCGGCGACTTCCTTCAGGACGTCGTGAACCTGCTCAAGAAGATCGCCGACACGATCGTGGCGATCCTGGGAGCGCTCCTCGTTCTCCTCCTCATCGTGGCGATCGGAGCGTTGTTCGGCACGATCGGCCTCATCATCGGAGCGGTGATCGCCGTCGCGCTGGCGGCGTTCCTCATCTGGAGCGTGCTGTCGGACGTGCTGAAGGACACTCCGAAGGTGAGCGAGACCGACCCGTACGCCCATCCGGAGGACAGGCCGAAGGACCCGACTCTGGCGACGGTGCTGGACGGGACGGGCGAGGTCGACGAGCTCGGCAAGGAGACCGACACGGTCGTGAAGATCACCAAGGTGCTCGGCCCCGACGGCTGGTACTACACCGTCACCCTGCCGAGCACCCAGGAGTGGCTGTCGCGGTTCGGTGACCAGGGCGCGGTGAACGACCTGGACAGCAACCTGGCGCTGATGCTGACGCCTGCGCTGCAGACGCAGTACGAGCGGGCGGTGCTGGAGGCGATGGACCAGGCGGGGATCAACCCCGACGACCCGGTCATGCTCGTCGGGTTCAGCCAGGGCGGGATCATGGCGGGCCATCTCGCGGCGTACAACTCCGACTACAACTGGCAGGCGGTGGTGGTCTCGGGAGCTCCTATCGACCACATGCCCATCCCGGACTCGGTGGACGTCGTCTCGGTGCAGCACAACGGCGACCCCGTGCCGCGCCTGGATGCCATCGCCGGCGACTTCGACAGCATCCCGCACGGATCGAACTGGACGACGATCCGTGTCGATCCGCCGGAGCCGAACCCGGTTCTGGGCGTCGACGCGGGCGCCCACAACGCCGACGACTATTCGACCACCTACGAGCAGCATCTCGCCGAGGTGCAGGCGGCCCACCCCGATCTCGCGAACTTCTTCGCTGAGAATGGGTACGTGGACACCTCCTACTACCACTGGAGCGAATGATGATGAGGGGACAGGGCGCCGGGAGGCGCGGTCTGGTCGCCGTCCTGCTGGCAGGATCACTGATGGGCGGTGCGCTGGTGGGTTGCAGCGTCGTGCCGCAGAGCCCCGAGCATTCAGAGGAGACGACGGTGGACTACGGAGGCGTGGCGGACGCGGTGACCAGGGCGGTGCCGAGAGTCGTGGAGGTGCGCGACTCCTCTCGATCCCGCAACGGCTTCGGATACCGGTTCAGTGCGGGACTCGTCACGGACTCCGCCGAACCCCTCACCCCGGCGGAGCTGGATGCGGTCGTCGAGGCGATCTGGCAGCGGCTGCCCTGGGAGCCGAACACGATCAAGCTGACCGCGGGAGCGGATACCGACGCGGGCCACGAGGTCGTCGATCTGCGGGCCGCCGCGGACACCCTGGATCCGCTGAGGGTGCGAGACGCAGGCCAGGCCGGCGTCTCCCTGACCGGAATGGCTTCCCGCTATGGAGCCTGGACGGCGCCCGAGTGAATGACCGCCGCCTGCGTTTCCGTCTCCCCGGGCGCTGGTACTCCGTCGATCTGTCCCGCGCGGACGCCACCACGGCATCCATCCGCCGGATCGCGAAGGACGCCGTCGGCGCGGCCGATGATCGCGCCCCGGAGCGGCGACGCGTGCGGAGTCAGCTGGGCGACGCCGTCGCCGCGGGCGCGGAGGGCGACGTGCGCGCCATCATGTTCTCCACCGAGATCGCGCCGGGCGCGCCGCTGCCCGTGACCCTGCTCGTCTTCGAGCCGGCCGACCTGCGGATGAGTCCCGCGATCGGCACCGCACCGCGGGCGGTGCTGGCGGTGATGGCGGAGGCCTTGAAGCAGCTCGATCCCGTGGCGCACGCCTCGATGGTCGAGGTGCGCGGTCCGGGAGGTCCTGCGTTGCGCACGCACCGCGTCGAAGAGGTCGTGGGCGGTGAGGAGGACGGCATCTCCCGCCTCGTCGCCGACTACTGGGTTTCGGTTCCCGGGACCAAGCAGATGCTGATGGTGCGGTTCTCCACGCCGCTGGGTGACCTGGAGAACATGATGTGCGCGCTGTTCGACGAGTTCATCGCGGTGTCGTACTTCAGTGACGAGCGACCGGATTCGCTCCGAGAGCAGCTCGTCGGCGGGAGCGCGCGGGGACGCTGACGCGCGCTGCGCTCAGCGGCCGGCGTCGGCCAGGTGGCGGGCGTCGTGGCTGAGCACCTTCACCATCACGCCGTGCCGGCGCAGGGCCGCGACGGTGCGCGCCTCTTCGTCGATGTCGCGGCCGAGGGCGTGGATGTTCGCCACGACCAGCACATCGCCCGGTCGGAGGGTGTCGATGAGCCGGCCGATGCGATCCGTCCAGCTCTCCAGGATGTCCGGGGCGGGGTGGCGGAACCCCTCGATCGGCACGCCGAAGCGGGTGAGGTCGTCGCGCTGCTGCACCACGGAGGGCATGCCGTCGCGGGCGACGACGAGGCCGACCAGACGGGACCCGTCGGGCTTGGCCGACCACCAGTCGCGGTTCTGCTGCAGCTCGGTGAAGCACTTAGGGCACTCCGCGGCCGCGTGCGGAAGGTGCAGCGGGCTGGTGAGGGCCGCATCGAGCGGCGCACCCGTGGTGCCATCCGCATCGCCGCGCGCGTGCGTGGTCGATTCCATGTGATCCGCCTCTCCGTGTCTATTGTGCCTTCTCCCACGGACATCGGCGTCCGCCGGCGGTGCGGATGGAGCTGCGCCATCACCGGGCGGAGTACGCTCGCCCTGTCCGTCACCCCGAACCCCGAGGAGCGCCATGCCCGTCGTCGCCGCCTACGCCGCACCGAGCGAGGGTGCGCCTCTCGTCTCGACCACGATCGAGCGCCGTGAGCCCGGTCCGCTCGACGTGGTGATCGACATCGCATACGCGGGCATCTGCCACTCCGACATCCACACGGTGCAGGGGGACTGGGGGCCGCAGCATTACCCGCTGGCCCCGGGCCACGAGATCGCCGGAACGGTCGCCGCCGTGGGATCCGACGTCACGCGTTTCGCCGTGGGCGACCGCGTGGGGGTCGGCTGCCTGGTGAACTCCTGCGGCGAGTGCGCCGCGTGCCTGCGCGGCGAGGAGCAGTACTGCACCGGCGGCGCCGTCGGCACCTATGGTGCGACGGACCGCGACGGCACCATCACCCAGGGCGGCTACTCCCGGCAGGTCGTCGTCACCGAGGCGTTCGTGCTGCGGATCCCGGATACGATCCCGCTCGACCGTGCGGCGCCGCTGCTCTGCGCGGGCATCACGACGTACTCTCCGCTGCGGCACTGGAAGGTCGGCCCCGGCACCCGCGTCGCCGTCGTGGGCCTGGGCGGGCTCGGACACATGGCGGTCCAGATCGCGCACGCCCTGGGCGCCGAGGTCACGGTGCTCTCGCAGTCGCTGCGCAAGAAGGACGAGGGGATCCGGCTCGGCGCCGACCGCTACCTCGCGACGTCGGATCCGGAGACGTTCTCCGGGAACCGCCTCGCCTTCGATCTGATCCTGAACACGGTGAGCGCCCCGCTGCCCCTCGACGACTACCTGCGTCTGCTCGACACCAACGGCACGCTCGTCTGCGTCGGCGCGCGTCCGGAGCCGATGTCGGTCTCGATCAACCAGCTGCTCGGGCGCCGCCGCTCGCTCGCCGGGTCCGCGATCGGCGGCATCGCCGAGACCCAGGAGATGCTCGACTTCTGCGCCGAGCACGGCCTCGCCGCGGAGATCGAGCTCATCGACGCCGCCGGCATCAACGAAGCCTATGCGCGCGTGCTCGCCAGCGACGTGAAGTTCCGCTTCGTGATCGACGTCGCGACGATCTGAAGCCCACGCCGCGGGGTCGTTGAGCGAGCACCGGCGAAGCCGGCGCGAGACGAAACGCGGCGCCCTCGACGAGGCTAGATCAACCCCAGCGCGCGCACTGCGTCGCGCTCCTCGACGAGCTCGGCGACCGAGAGATCGATGCGCTCGCGGGCCCACCCATCAGTGTCCAGGCCCTCGACGATCCGCCATTCGCCGCCGACGGCGCGCACCGGGAACGAACTGATCAGGCCCTCCGGCACGCCGTACTCGCCGTGCGAGACGACGGCGGCGCTGGTGCGCCGCTCGCCGGTGCCGAGCGCCCAGTCGCGCACGTGGTCGATGGTCGCGCTCGCCGCAGAGGCGACGGACGAGGAACCGCGCACCTGGATGATCTCGGCGCCGCGCTTCGCGACCCGCGGGATGAACGTGCTCTCGAGCCACGCGCGCACATCGCCGGTCTGCTCAGCGAGCGCGTCGAGCACCGGGCGCCCGGCGACGGTCGCGTGCGCGACATCGGGGAACTGCGTGGCGGAGTGGTTGCCCCAGATCGTGACGCCGGCGATGTCGGCGACGGGGGCGTCCAGAGCCGCCGCGAGCTGACCCCGCGCGCGGTTCTCGTCGAGCCGGGTGAGAGCGCTGAAGCGCTCCGCGGGCACGCCGTCGGCGGTGGCCGCTGCGATGAGTGCATTCGTGTTCGCGGGGTTTCCGACGACCGTGACCCGCACGCCTGAGGCGGCATGGGCGGCGATCGCGGAACCCTGCGGACCGAAGATCGAGCCGTTGGCGGCGAGCAGGTCGCCGCGTTCCATGCCCGGGCCACGCGGCCGGGCGCCGACGAGCAGCGCGTGGTCGGCGCCGTCGAAGCCCACCGCCGGATCATCGGTCACTTCGACGTGCTCGAGGAGCCCGAACGCACCGTCCTGCAGCTCGAGCGCGGCGCCCTCGGCGGCCGCGATCCCGGCCGGGATCTCGAGCAGCCGCAGCCGCACCTTCTCGTCGGGGCCGAGCATGTCGCCGGCCGCGATCCGGAAAAGCAGCGCGTAGCCGATCTGCCCGCCGGCTCCGGTCAGAGTCACCGTGGTGGTCACTTTCAACCCCTTTCGGTCGCGGACGCGACGCACAGTGCGAGCCTATGCCTCGCCGTCAGGGCACGGACCGTGGAAAACTGTGCTCATGACCTTCAACCCGGATGCCGATGTCTCAGACAACAAGGTGCAGCGGCGCAGTGGCGGTCGCACGGCGGCGATCGCCGGCGGCGGCGTCGTCGGCCTCGGTGCGGTCGTCGTGCTGCTGATCAGCGCCTTCACCGGCGTCGACCTCTCCGGCCTCCTCGGCGGCGGGACGGACATATCGCAGAGCCAGCAGCAGGGCGGATCCACGGACGGATCGGTGCAGAGCTGCAACACCGGCACCGATGCGAACAACAGCGTCGACTGCCGCGTCGCCGCCGTATCGCTGGTGCTGAACGACTACTGGGCGAAGCATGTGAAGGGCTATGTCGACCCGGGCCAGGTCAACGTCGACGGCGCGACCTCGACGCCGTGCGGCACGGCATCGAACGACGTGGGCCCGTTCTACTGTCCCTCGGACCAGACCGTCTACATCGATCCCACGTTCTTCCAGCTGCTCAAGCAGCAGTTCGGCGCCGAGGCGGGCGACCTGGCCCAGGTCTATGTCGTGGCCCACGAGTACGGCCACCACATCCAGAACATCACCGGCACGATGTCGAAGTACCCGAACAACGGCACCGGCCCTACGAGCAACGGCGTGCGCACCGAGCTGCAGGCCGACTGCTACGCGGGCGCCTTCATCGCCGACATGACGCAGGAGAAGGACAAGAACGGCGTCGCCTACATGAAGACGCCGACGGATGCCCAGATCAAGGACGCGCTGAACGCGGCGGCCGCTGTCGGCGACGACCACATCCAGCAGCAGTCCGCGGGCTACACGAACCCGGAGAGCTGGACGCACGGATCCAGCAAGCAGCGCGACTACTGGTTCGCGAACGGCTACAAGAACGGCCTGGGCCAGTGCGACACCTTCTCGGTGGCCACGCCGTAGGACCACGCGGTCGTTGAGCGAGCGCTCTTTCTCTCCCCCGGGGTCGTTGAGCGAGCGGAGCGAGACGAAACGTGGCGCTCTCGTGAGGTCACCGCGTTTCGTCTCGGTCGCGCTGCGCGCGTCCTCGCTCAACGTCCATGGGGGAGGGCGGCGACTCGTTCCCTCGCTACGCCCGCATCGCCTGCACGAGCGTGCGCACCAGCGCGAGCACGCCGCCCTGGGCGCGGAACCGGGTCAGGCCCTCGCTGACCTCGGCCGCGGTGCGGGACGAGGCGAACCACGGCGGCTTCGGCAGGATCGTGAACCGGCCGCCGTCGCGCACGATCGACGCCGCCCGGGGGAACGGCCGGAACGGCCCGCGCACCACGGAGCGCTCGACGTCGGCCAGCAGCAGGGCGTTGTGCACGACGCCGAGCCCGCTGCCGACATCCGCGATCGTGTTGCCCGGGAAGGCGCCCCAGGTCACGGTGGGGGTGATGAAGCCGAACGCGGTCCAGGTGTTGATAGCGATGGATCCGTAGTGCAGCGCGGTGATGGCCCGCTCGAAGCCGGCGCCGAGCGACGCCTCCGTGGTCGGGTCGATCAGCACGTTCGCGCCGAGCGTGCCCTGCAGCTTCTCGTTCGCGTGCACGACGGCGGCGTCCAGGAACGCCTGCCCCACGCCGGGCAGCTGCTCCACGCCCAGCACCGGAGCGAAGTACTCGGTCTGCTCCAGGGCGGTGGCGTCATCGCCCTCCCCCAGCTCGACGAGCAGCCGGTCCGCAAGCACGAGGGCGTCGGGGTAGGCCTCGGTCGCCTGCGCCATCCGCTCGTCCGACCGCGGGTACCAGATGGGGCGCTCCGGGGCGAGGGCGTAGGCGCGGCGCAGCTCGATCAGGAACTGGTCCTTCTGTGCCCAATCGCTGGACAGGATCACGACCTGGCCTGCGATGCAGTTGTGTCCGCCGTTCTGCAGGCGCATCGTGGCGACGTGCTCGGCCTGGAATCGCAGATCCGCGTCGCTCCATTCTCCGGGCACGACGATGATCGGCGAGACGCCGCCGAGCTCGGCCGTGATCGGCTTCTTCAGCACAGGGCGGTTCTCCCGCTTGCGGCGCTTGGCCTGCGGCCCCGTGCCCCAGACGATCGCGTCGAAAGTGGGGGCGGATCCGGTGATGTGCACGTGCGCGAAGGCGTCGTGCCCGGTGAGGAACGCACCGACGTCGCCGGCGCCCCGGACGATCCGCAGGAAGCCGGGGGCGATGAGCGGAGCGAGGGCCTTCTCGAACACCGGCATGAGGGCATCCTGGGTCGGGTTGACCTTGAGCAGCACGACCCGATCGCGCGCGAGCAGTTCGTAGAGCACGTCGAGCACGGGGATCGAGGTGACGTTGCCGGCGCCGAGCACGAGGCCGATGCCGCCGTCACCGGGCTGCGGGGAGCGCTGGGCGAGGCCGGCGCGCGCCCTGGCGTCGCCCGGCGTGACCCCGGGGGTGAGCCAGACCTCTCCGGCGAACCCCGAGAGCAGCAGCTTGTCGACGCCCAGGAGCGGGAAGGCGTGCACGCGGGTCTGCCCGCTCGCGGTGCGGTCGACCCCGATCCCGTCCAGCGGGTTGCGGCCGTGCGCGATCCGGTCGAGCGTCTCGATGTAGGCGTCCACCGCGCCGAGCGTCGCGTAGGGGCCGCTCAGCCACTCCTCGCCGCGCAGCGGGTGGTCGTCGGTCAGCTGCTTGGAACGGGCCGCGGCGCGCGCCCATGCGCGTGCGTTCGCGGCGACGGTGCGCCGCACCCCGCGCAGCAGCGTGACGCGCTGGCTGACGGTGAGGGCCGACCAGGCGGCGGATCCCTTCTTCAGATCGGCGATCGCGCTCTCGATCGGTGCGCGGACGTCGTCGGCGAGGGTGTCTGACATCGGGATCTCCTTCGGCGCGGTCTGGCTTCAGCGTACGCGCTCGGTGTGGGACTCAGTCTCAGCGATCGAGGTCGTCGATGTCTCGCGGAGCCCGGTCACACGTCGTCGATGTCGCTGCGGCGGAGCCGGTAGCGGGCCAGGGTCGCGAGGCTCAGCGCCATGAGCACGGCCGGCACGATGCTGAAGATCAGCACGATCCCGGTGACGGCGCTGCCGGGCTGCACGACGGCGCTCACCGCGCCGGCGCTCGCCGTGCGCGAGACGTATCCGGTGACCGCCAGCACGACCGCGACGATCGTGGTGCCGAGCGCGAAGCCCACGGTCTCCGACGCCGTCCACATGCCGGTGAACGTGCCGGCGTTGCCCGGACCGCTGTCGCGCTCGTCGTGCGAGATGACATCGGGCAGCATCGCCATCGGCAGGGTCTGCATGCCCGCGTATGCGATCCCGGCGATCGCGACCGAGGCGTAGATCCAGGATCCGGGAGCCCACAGGGCGATGACGATCGAGGCGGAGGCGACGAGGAAGATCGTGGAGGAGATCCGGAACGCGCGCTCCTTGCCGGTCCGGCGTGACAGCCGATCCCAGACCGGGGTCGCGATCACCGCCGGTGCCACCAGCGCGACGAACAGCAGCGTGACGGCGCTCTCGGAGCGGATCACCCAGGTCGCCACGTACTGGGCTCCGGCCAGCATGGTGCCGGTGGCGAGCGCCTGCAGCAGGTAGGTGCCGAGCAGCGCGCGGAACGGCTGTGAGCGGCGCACGGCCGCGAACCCCGCGGCGTACTGCGCGCGGATCCCGACGTGCTCGACGGCCGCGGGGACGGCCACGGCATCGTCGGCCGTGCGTGCGGCGATGAGCATGCCGACGCCGATCACGATGCCCGCCACCACGCCCATCACGAGGTAGCCGGTGACCGGGTCGCCCGTGATGCGGCGCAGCTCGGGTCCGCCGCCGCCGAACAGCAGGATCGTGACGGTGAGCACGATCACGCGCCAGCTGAGCAGCCGGGTGCGCTCGTCGTAGCTCGAGGTGAGCTCGGCAGGCAGTGCGATGTACGGCACCTGGAACAGGCTGAACGCGGTGGCCGTGGCGAGGAAYGCCASCAGSACGCAGATCACKCCSGCGACCGGGCCGAACGCCGGSGGCACSGCGAASGTGAGGGCGAAGAACACCGGMAGSGTGAATGCCCCGATGAGCATGAASCGCTTGCGGCTGCCSGTGCGGATGAGGCTGCGATCGGACCAGGCGCCGATCACGGGGTCGATCACGACGTCCCAGATCTTCGCCAGGGTGACGATCGTGCCGGCGACGATCGCGGCCACACCCAGGTTGTCGGTGAGGAAGTACGCGAGCACCAGTCCGGGCAGAGTGGCGAAGCCTCCGGTGCCGAGTGAGCCGATCGCGTACCGGGCGATCGTGCGGGCAGGAAGGCGCGTGGGGGCTCGCTCGGCGCGAGCGGCGGTGCTCATGCGCGCCAGTGTATCGGCGTCCTTCGTCTCGCCCCGGCTCGCTCAGCAACCGAGCCGAAGGACGGGATCAGATCAGCGACAGCTCGCGCAGCTTGGCCTCGACATCCGCGTTCGACGGCTCGACGTGGTGCGACGAGTCGGGGTACACGACCACGGGGATGTTCGTGCGGCCGGAGATCTCCTTGGCGACGTCGGCAGCAGCGGGATCCTCGACGAGGTCGACGTAGGTGTACTCGATGCCGAGTGCGTCGAGCTGCTTCTTCGTGCGGATGCAGTCCCGGCACCAGTCGGCGCCGAACATGGTGATGGTGTCAGAGGAGGGGGTGGTCATGATTCCAGGGTACGGGGGATTCGAGGGTTCGGGCTCGGTGCGAGGCGAGGGCCGTGTGCCCGTCGTTCACCGCCCGTTAGCCTGGATGGGAGAGGGTGCCTGACGGGAAACGCGCAGGTTCCGCATGGTTTCGCGTGGGACCATGGCGGGCAGGCGTACGGAGGGAGAGGCATGGGCGACATGTCGGCGGGGGAGATCATCCCCGGAGCGACGGTCATCATTCCGACCTTCAACGAGCGCGATAACATCGCCGCTCTCGTCTCGCGCGTCTCCGACGCGGCGTCCGACCGCGACGTCGAGATCCTGTTCGTCGACGACAGCTCGGACGACACCCCGGACGTGATCCGGCGGATCGCGGCCGACGCGCCGGTGCCCGTGCGGCTGTTGCACCGCGACAAGCCGGTCGGCGGCCTCGGCGGCGCCGTGGTCGAAGGGATCCGGTCCGCGTCCTACGACATCTGCATCGTCATGGACGGCGATCTGCAGCACCCGCCGGAGCTGCTGCCCGAGATGATCGAGCGCTTCGAGGAGGGCGACGCCGACGTCGTCGTCGCCTCGCGCTACATCGGCGGCGGCGACAACGGGGGCCTCGCCGGCGCGGTGCGCGTCGGCGTCTCACGCAGCGCGACCCTGCTGACCAAGGCGATGTTCCCGATCCGGCTCTCCGGCGCCTCGGATCCGATGACCGGCTTCTTCCTCGTCGACCGGCGTCGGATCGATCCCGCGGCGCTGCGTCCGAACGGCTTCAAGATCCTGCTGGAGATCCTGGTGCGCTCGGATGTGCGCATCGCCGAGGTGCCGATGGAATTCGGCGAGCGGCTGCACGGCCAGTCCAAGGCGTCGTTCGTGCAGGGGATGCAGTTCCTCAAGCACCTCGCCCGGCTGCGCTTCGGCAAGATGTCGCTGTTCGCGATCATCGGCGGTGTGGGCGCGCTGGCGAACCTCGCCATCATGTGGGCGCTCACGCACCTGGGTGTGGAGTACGTCTGGGCGGCGATCATCGCCGCCGAGGTGACCATCGTCGGCAACTTCCTGCTGCAGGAGCGCTACGTCTTCAACGACATGCGCGGTGACGCCGCAGCGATCGGCGTGCGCTTCGCCCAGTCGTTCACGTTCAACAACGTCGAGGCGGCCGTGCGGATCCCGGTGCTYGCCCTCATGGTCGAGACCTGGCATATCTCCAGCATCCTCGCGGCGGCGATCACGCTGATCGCGGCGTTCTTCGTGCGCTTCCTGTTCCACTCCCTCGTGGTCTACGCGCCGCGCCGTTCCGTGCGTCAAGAGCGCAAGGCCGAGGAGCGTCGCGTGCGACTCGAGGCGGAGACCGCCGCCGCGGAGTGACACCTCGGCAGGGCCCGCCGGCACGGGGTCTCCCGTATTCCGAACCCGGATCCGTCAGCCGATGTTGTTCTTCAGGCCGTTGACGGTGTCGCCGTAGTTGATCCGGACCACCGGCAGCTCCAGCTTGTTCGTGCCGATGTGCACGTAGCCGAAGTCGATCGTGCGCGCGAGCAGGAAGCCGGCCTTGGCCACGCCCTGCTCGGCGGTCGCGTTGTAGTGACCGTAGGGATAGGCGATGACTTCCTTCGCGCCGAGGACCTTGGCCGACTCCTCCAGATCGGCGGCGACCTCGTCGGCCGACAGGTTCACCATCCGGCCCTTGCCGTTGTCGCCTGCGCGGTGCATGTCATTGGTGTGCGAGCGCTGCAGGACGTAGGGGGAGGGCGATCCGTCCTTGCGCTCACCCGTGATCACGAACGAGGTGGTCAGCAGCTTCCGCTCGGTCACGACCGGCACCGCGAGCTGCAACCAGGTCGGATCCGCATCGTCGTCGGTGATGATGAGCGAGTGCTGCGGCAGGAACAGCTTGCCGTCGATGAAGGCGTTCAGCTCGTCCCACGTGGGCATGTAGAACTTCTGCGAGGCGACGTAGTCCATCTGCGCCTTGAAGTCCTCGATGTACACGTAGTTGTTGCGCAGCCAGTTGTCCTCGCCCTCGGGCTTGGTCGTGAACTGGTGGTACATCAGGATCGGGATCTTCGCGGCGGTGGCGGTGTTCTGCTCGGGCGTGGTCCAGGCGGCGTGGAGCGTGCGCTGGTGATCGGTGCACGTGGTCAGCTGCGAGCCGTTCACACGGTCGGTCTGGGTCTGCGCCTGCGCAGCCTCCGGCGTCGGATACCAGCCGGCGAACACGGATCCGGCTCGCTCGGGGATGGGTAGGCCCGTGAACAGCACGCCCTCGGTCTGCAGCATCGGAGGCTGATCGATCCCGTCGCCGGCGAACGACACGGCGCAGGCCTTCGCGGGGTCGGCGGCGGTCTTCAGCAGCGCCTGCACCGGGGAGAGCGACGTCGGCTTCGGCGTCGGCGTGCTGGCCACTCCGGTCGCCGCCTTCGGGCTATCGCCGCCCGCGAAGGCACGCACGGCGATCGTCGTGACGACCGCGATCAGAGCCACGGCGAGCACGGCGATCAGGGCGACGACGAGTCGACGACGGCGGATCACCGCGGGCGAGGGTCGCGACGAGCGCGACGAAGCAGATGATCCTCCGGTCATGGTGCTGAGTGTAAGGGATCGTCGGGTACGGATCCTGAAGCGATGAGGGGAGGCCGTCAGAGCAGCCAGCCGCGCTCCTGCGCGATCCGCGCCGCGTCGGCCCTCGTGCGGGCCTCGAGCTTCTGCATCGCGGAGGACAGGTGGTTCCTCGTCGTGCCCTCGGACAGATGCAGTGAGCGGGCCACGTCAGAGATCGTCCCGCCGTCACGGGCGGCTGCCAGCACCTCGGTCTCGCGCGGTGTCAACGGCGACGGTCCGGCGGTGAGCGCATCCGTGGCGAGGGCTGCGTCGATCACGGTCTCTCCGCGCATCACGCGGCGAACGACATCGGCGAGTTCGGAAGCCGGGGTGTCCTTGACCACGTAGCCGGCGACCCCTGCGGACAGGGCTCGGGACAGGTAGCCGGCGCGTCCGAACGTGGTGACGATCACGATCCGCACCCCGGGCAGGGCCTGACGCAGCTGCGCCGCGGCGGTGAGTCCGTCGATTCCGGGCATCTCGACATCCAGCAGCGCGATGTCG
This sequence comes from Microbacterium sp. 01T413_2, assembly GCF_056398985.1. Lineage (NCBI taxonomy): Bacteria > Bacillati > Actinomycetota > Actinomycetes > Micrococcales > Microbacteriaceae > Microbacterium > Microbacterium sp. 01T413_2. The sequence goes on along the minus strand of NZ_JBFTQL010000040.1, from coordinate 2,196 downwards.
GGCTGGTGCTCCCGCGCGGCGTCGAGCACCTCGTCGCCGCGGCCGACCTGGGCGGTCACGACGAGGTCGTCCTCCAGGCCGAGCAGGGTCGCCAGCGCCCCGCGCACGAGCGCCTGGTCGTCGGCGAGCAGGATGCGGATCGGCTCATGCATCGTCATGCGGTGACCTCCAGGAGGAACCCGCCGTGACGGGAGCGGCCGATCGTGAGGGCACCGCCCGCGTCGGCCGCACGCTCGGCGAGCCCGTGCAGGCCTGTGCCGGCGGGGTCGTCCGCACGGCGCGGCGCGGGACCCACGCCGTCGTCCTCGACCGTGATGCGCGCGGGGCTCAGCATCACCCAGCAGTTCGTCGCGCCGGCATGGCGGATCACGTTCGTGACGGCCTCGCGTAGGGCCCAGCCGAACAGCTCCCGGTTGCGCTCCGGCACCTCGTCCGTGGTCGTGGGGAGGTGGGCCGTGATGCCCGCGGCGGGCAGCAGCGTCCGCAGCGAGGCGAGCTCGCTCGCGATCCGCACCTGACGGTAGCCGGAGACGACGGCGCGCATGTCGCTGAGCGTGGCTCGGGCGAGGGTCTGCACTTCGTGGATCTCCGCCGCCGCCGCGGCCGGATCCCGGTCGGCGAGCTTGGCGGCCAGATCCGCCTTCAGGGCGATCGCGGACAGGGAGTGGCCGAGGATGTCGTGCATGTCGCGGGCGACGCGGTTGCGCTCCTCCTCGACGGCGACGACGGCGAGGTCCTTCTGGGTGCGGCGCAGCTGCGCCAGCGTCTGCAGGTTGCGCGTGAAGGCGGACATCAGCGTGCCGATGGAGAGGATGATGAGCGGCATCGTCCAGGGCGGSGTGCTCGTGGGCTGCAGGGCGCCGTCGATGAGGTTGATCACGAGCGCCGCGGCCGAGACCACCAGCACCGCGATCATCGCCCGGCCGCCACCGCCGAGGCAGAGCGCGGCCGAGACGGCGACGTAGGTCCAGAGTCCGGAGAGGTCGGGGCCGAGCACGAGGATGAACGGCAGCGACAGCAGCAGGAGGCCGGCGGGCGGGGCCCAGCGCCAGCGATCCGGGAGCGCCATCGCGATGGGGAACGACACCGTGAACAGCGCGCCGTAGACGACCACCCCGAGACCCCAGAACCAGGATCCGGGGGCGGGGACCTGGGTGAGGAGCGGCACCAGGATGAAGCCGACGATGAACAGCTGGCTGATCAGGGCGCCCGGGTACCAGCGCTTGGCGCCCGGGGCGCCGAGCGTGAGGCGCAGCCGCGGCCACCCGGCGGTGCCGTCCAGCGGCGGCGCGTCCAGGAAGCCGCCCTCACCGATGCCGAAGCGCCCCAGGAAGCCGAACCGGCGCTCGCGCCGGGCAGGGCGTGCGGCCGGAGCCGTCACGCCCTGCCCGGCGCGGGTGCTGTCCGTCACGTCAGACGCGCTTGGTGTCGCGGCGGAACATCAGCACGGCCAGTGCCGTGAAGATGACGAGCCACACGATGAGGTTCGGCACGGCCCAGCCGTTGGGGGTGACCCCGACCACGGCCGACTGGGAGAGCTCCGCGATGCCCCAGAGCGGAGTGAACCTGGCGCCGATCTGCACCGCCTCGGGCATGACCGCGAGCGGGACGAACAGGCCGCCCATGAAGCTCAGGATCGGCAGGATCGGGCCGAGGTAGCGCATCGCGTTCTGCGCGGGGAAGGCGTATCCGACTGCGAGTCCGAGGCTGGTCAGCATGAGCGAGCTCAGCCAGGCGAGAACGCCGGCCAGGATCAGGTTGCCGAGCGGGGCGGTGATGCCGAGTGCGGCGCCGACGATCAGGGTGACGAGCACGGCGATGCCGCCGAGAACCAGCCCGCAGATGACCTTGACGAGGATGTAGACGACCGGGTTGAGCGGCGTGAGGCGCAGCTGCCTGCTCCAGCCCTGGGCGCGCTCTGCGGCGACGGAGACGCCGGTCATGGTGCTCGCGACCATCGCGCCGTACACGGCCATGGAGATCATGATCGGCACGGCGGCGGACATGCCGCCCTGGTTGACCGGGACGTTCGTGATCGCCGTGTTCTTGTTCGGGAGCCCGATCATGACGAGCATCGCGATCGGGAAGATGAGCGTGAACACGACCACGCTGGAGTTGCGGAACAGGCGCTTCAGCTCGACGCCGAGGAAGGTGAGGCTGAAGCCGCCCATCGGCGGTACGCCATCGGCGGTACGC